>NZ_JBJGYI010000026.1:0-72212 GCF_054049915.1 Geodermatophilus sp. SYSU D00766 | reverse complement strand
GGCGGGACCCCCGCCCCGCGACCGCGCGCGGGGTGACCGCTGCCCCCGGGTCCGCCGCCGTGACGGCGCCCTGGGAGGTCATGGTCGGATCACTGCTCCTGGTCGGCGGCCTGCTGGGTCTGGTCCACGATGTCCTGCGGCGTCGCCTCGCCGGCGAACATCAGCGCGATCGCGTCGTTCATCGCACCGCCGACCGACGCCCCGAAGGCGGTGTCGAAGTAGAGCTGCACGTACGGCGCCGCGTCGCGGACCTCGAGCAGCTGGGCCAGCGCCGGGTCGGAGACGGCGCCCGCGGCGGCGGGGTTCGTCGGCAGACCCATGTCGTTCTCGGCGAAGCCCGTCTGCACCTCGTCGGAGAGCAGGTACTTCACGAGGTCGACCGCCTCGTCGGGAGCCTCCTGCGAGACGGCCCACGCGTCACCGCCACCGAGCTGGGCCTCGGGGTCACCCTCGCCGCCCTCGACCGCCGGGAACGGGAACCAGCCGGTCTTGTCGCCGAGACCCTGGCCGTCCTCGGTGAGGCCCTGCATGACGCCGGGCTCCCAGTGGCCGGTCAGCTCCATCGCGACCTGCCCCGTGGCGAGCAGGCCGGAGGCCGACGTGGCACCCTCCTGCGCCGGCGTCGTCAGGAAGCCGGGGTTGAAGGGCTCGGTGTCGATCAGCGTCTGGAGCTCCTCGCCGGCCTGCACGAAGCACGGGTCGGAGAAGTCGAGGCTGGTGACCGCGTCGGTCAGCACGTCCTCGGAGCAGGAGCGGACCGCCGTGTAGTACCAGTAGTGGGCGGCCGGCCACTTGTCGCCCCCACCGAGCGAGGCCGGCGTGATGCCGGCGCCCTTCAGGGTCTCGATGGTGGACGCCAGCTCCTCCATCGTGGTCGGCGGCGCCGTGATGCCCGCCTGCGCGAAGAGCTCGGTGTTGTACCAGAAGCCCACGACGCCGACGGAGAACGGCAGCGCGTAGGTCTGGTCCTCGACCTGCCAGCCCGACACCTGGCCGCCGATCTTGTCGATCTCCTCGGCCGCGTCCTCGGACAGGTCGCGGACCATGCCGGCCTCCACGTGGTCGGCGAGCTCGCCGCCGCCGCGCTCCATGTAGACGTCCGGCACGTCACCGCTCTGGAAGGCGGCCTCGAGCTTGTCGACCATGTCCTCGTGGGCCATGGCCACGACCTCGACCTCGACGCCCGGGTGGGCCTCCTCGAAGTCGGCGGCCACCTGCTCGTAGTAGCCCTTGCCGGGCTCGTTGTTCGAGTTGTGCCACCAGGTGATCGTGTTGTCGTCGCCTCCCGACGCGCTGCTGCCGCCACCGCCGCAGGCAGTGGCCGTGAGCAGTACCGCACTGCTGCACAGCACCGAGAGAGCTGCTCGCCCCGAACGCCGCATGTCTGACCCCTTCGTCCTTCCGCACGCCGTGGTGGCGTGGAACACACCACCGAAGGTCGCAGCCGGGACTTGCGCTGTCAATCGTTGTCGATAACGATTTCCTAGTGACCTGCTCCACATCTCCCGACGCCGTCCGCCGCACCGAGGGCACCGTGGTGGTGCGCTCCGCCGACGGCTCGCCCCGTGCGGACACCGACGTGGTGGTCGAGCAGACCCGCCACGACGTCGCCTTCGGCAACATCGGCTTCGACTTCGTGGGGTTGGCCAACGCCGAGCACGGCGGGGCGCGCGAGAACGTCTTCGGTGGCGCCGACCCGGAGGCGGCCGAGCGGCTCGAGCACCTCTGGCTGGACCTGTTCGACACCGCGACCCTGCCGTTCTACTGGGCCGGCTTCGAGCCGGTGCAGGGACGGCCCGACACCCGCCGTCTGCAGGCCGCGGCCGCGTGGTTCCGCGACCGGGGCGTGTCCGTCAAGGGCCACCCGCTGGTCTGGCACACGCTCGCCCCGGACTGGCTGCGGGAGCTCTCCGACCCCGACGTCGAGGAGACCGTGCGGGCGCGGGTCCGGCGCGAGGTCACGTCCTTCGCGGGGCTGGTGGACACCTGGGACGCCATCAACGAGGTCGTGATCATGCCCGTCTTCGCGAACGAGGACCGGCAGAACGCGATCACCCGGCTGTGCCGGCGCATCGGTCGCATCCCGACCATCCGCCTGGCCTTCGAGGAGGCCCGCGCGGCCAACCCGGCAGCCACCCTGGTCCTCAACGACTTCAACCTGTCGACGGCGTACGAGTGCCTGGTCGAGGGCGTGCTCGAGGCCGGCGTGCAGGTCGACGCGATCGGCCTGCAGAGCCACATGCACCAGGGCTACTGGGGTGAGGAGCGGACGCAGGAGGTGCTGGAGCGGTTCGCCCGCTACGGCCTGCCGCTGCACTGGACCGAGACGACGCTGGTGTCCGGGGACCTGATGCCCCCGGAGATCGAGGACCTCAACGACCACCGGGTCGAGGAGTGGCCCTCCACGCCCGAGGGCGAGGAGCGGCAGGCCGACGAGATCGTCCGCCACTACTCGACGCTGCTGTCCCACCCGGCGGTCGAGGCCGTGACCTACTGGGGGATCACCGACCGCGGCGCCTGGCTCGGTGCCCCCGCGGGACTGGTGCGCGCCGACGGCACCCCCAAGCCGGCCTACGACGCCCTCCGGGGCCTGGTCAAGGGGGAGTGGTGGCTGCCGCCGACCCGGCTGCGGACCGACGGCGAGGGCCGCGTGACGGTGCGCGGGTGGGCCGGGACCTACTCGGTCTCGGCGGGGGACCGCTGCGCGTCGTGGCAGCTGCGACCGGACGCCCCGTCGGCGGAGGTCACCCTGGCCTGACCGCCCCACCTCCCCACCGCACCGGCACCGCACGAGACAGGACGGACTCCCAACAGCATGGCCACCGACATCGACATCGACACCGACATCGACACCGGCAGCGACACCGAGCAGGCGCCCTGGCGCGACCCCGCCCTCCCTGCCCAGGACAGGGTGGCCGACCTCGTCCGGCGCATGACGCTGGAGGAGAAGGTCGCCCAGCTGTACGGCGTCTGGGTGGGCATCGACGCGACCGCGGGCGAGGTCGCCCCGCACCAGCACGAGATGGCCGCCGCGCCGGTGGACTGGGAGGAGCTGATCCGCAGCGGGCTCGGGCAGTTGACCCGGCCGTTCGGGACGGCGCCGGTCGACCCGCTCGTGGGGGCCAAGGGCCTCGCGGAGAGCCAGCGGCAGATCGTGGCCGCCGGCCGCCACGGCATCCCGGCGCTGGTGCACGAGGAGTGCCTCACCGGGCTCGCCGCCTGGACCGCGACCGCCTTCCCCTCGCCGCTGTGCTGGGCGGCCGGCTTCGACCCGGACCTCGTGGAGCGCATGGGCGCGCTCATCGGGCAGAGCATGCGCCGGCTCGGTGTCCACCAGGGGCTCGCCCCCGTCCTCGACGTCGCCCGCGACCTGCGGTGGGGACGGGTCGAGGAGACCATGGGCGAGGACCCGCACCTGGTGGGCACCATCGGCAGCGCCTACGTCCGCGGCCTGGAGTCCAGCGGCGTCGTCGCCACGCTCAAGCACTTCGTCGGCTACTCCGCCTCGCGGGCCGGGCGCAACCTCGCGCCGGTCTCCGCCGGCCCGCGGGAGATCGCCGACGTGCTGCTCCCGCCGTTCGAGATGGCCCTGCGGGCGGGCGCCCGGTCGGTGATGAACTCCTACACCGACCTCGACGGCGTGCCCTCGGCGGCCGACCCGGCGCTGCTCACGTCCCTGCTGCGGGAGACCTACGGGTTCACCGGCACCGTGGTCGCCGACTACTTCTCGATCGCCTTCCTGCAGACCCTGCACGGCGTCGCCGGGTCGCCGGGTGAGGCGGCCGCGCGTGCCCTCGAGGCGGGCATCGACGTGGAGCTGCCCACCGTGGCCTGCTACGGCGAGCCGCTGGTCGAGGCGGTGCGCGCCGGGGCCGTGGACGAGGGCCTGGTGGACCGGGCGCTGCACCGCGTGCTGCTGCAGAAGTGCGAGCTGGGCCTGCTCGACCCCGACTGGTCGCCGGACTCGCCGGCCGTCGTCGACGGCGCGGTCGACCTCGACTCCGCGGAGTCGCGCGCCGTCGCGGGGGAGCTCGCCCGCCGCTCGGTGGTCCTGCTCGCCAACGACGGGACACTGCCGCTGCGGCCCGGGCTGCGCCTGGCCGTGGTGGGCCCCCGCGCCGACACCGCGCAGGCGGTGCTCGGCTGCTACTCGTTCCCGATGCACGTCGGCGTGCACCACCCCGAGGTGCCCGTGGGCGTCGACATCCCGACGCTCGCCGACGCGCTGCGGGCGGACCCGGCGGCGTACGACGTCGTCGTCGCCGAGGGCTGCCCGGTGCTGGGCGGCGACGACGAGGGCATCGCGGCCGCCGCGCGGGCCGCGGCCGAGGCCGACGTGTGCGTCGCCGTCCTCGGCGACCAGGCCGGCCTGTTCGGCAACGGCACGTCGGGGGAGGGCTGCGACGCCGTGGACCTCCGGCTGCCCGGCCGCCAGGAGGAGCTGCTCGAGGCGCTGCTGGCGACGGGGAGGCCGGTCGTGCTGGTCCTGCTCGTCGGGCGTCCCTACGAGCTGTCGCGCCAGGTCGACCGGCTCGCCGCGGTCGTCTGCGGGTTCTTCCCCGGCGAGGAGGGCGGGCCGGCGGTCGCCGACGTCCTCAGCGGCCGGGTGTCCCCGTCGGGCCGGCTGCCGGTGAGCTTCCCGCGCGCGGGGAGCAGCCAGCCGGCGACCTACCTCGCGGCGCCCCTGGGCCGGCGCACCGACGTGAGCACCGTCGACCCGACCCCGCTGTTCCCCTTCGGGCACGGGCTGGGGTACGGCTCGGCGACCTGGGCCGGCGTCCGCGCGGTCGGCGGACCGGAGTGGGACACCGACGGCACCGCCGAGCTGGAGGTCGAGCTCCGCAACGACACCGAGCGCGAGGTCACCGAGGTGGTCCAGGTGTACCTGCACGACCCCGTCGCCGAGGTGGTCCGGCCGGTGCAGGCCCTCCTCGCCGCCCGGCGGGTCGACCTCGCGCCGGGGTCCGCGGCCACCGTGCGGTTCACCCTGCACGCCGACCTCACCTCGTTCACCGGGCGCGACGGCACCCGGGTCGTCGACCCCGGCGAGGTGGAGCTGCGGGTGGGCGCCTCCAGCGCCGACGTGCGCGAGGTGCTGCCCTTCACGCTGACCGGCGACCGCCGCACGGTCGGGTTCGAGCGGGTGCTGCACCCCGAGAGCGCCGTCTCGCGGAGCGGGGACTGATGCCGCAGACCGACCTCCCGCTGGAGGAGCTCCGGCGCTACGACCCGCGGCTCCCGGCGCCGGACGACCTGTGGGGGTTCTGGGACGCCACCCTGGAGGAGGCGGCCGAGATCCCGCTGGACGCGTCGTGCACCCCGGTCGACACCGGCCTGGTGACCGTCGAGACCCGGGACGTGTCCTTCGCCGGCGCCGGCGGGTCCGAGGTGCGGGCCTGGCTGCACCTGCCCGCGCGCGCCCTGCGCGGGGACGCTCCCCTTCCCGGGGTCGTCCAGTTCCAGGGCTACAACGGCGGGCGGGGCCTGCCCCACGAGCACGTCCTCTGGGCGTCGGCGGGGTTCGCGCAGCTCGTCGTCGACACCCGCGGGCAGGGGAGCGGCTGGACCGTGGGGGACACCGGCGACCCGGTCGGCTCCGCGGCCGCCCAGCCCGGGTTCCTGACCCGGGGCGTGCTGTCCCCGCAGGACTACTACTACCGGCGCGTCTACACCGACGCCGTCCGGGCGGTCGAGGTGCTGCGCGGCCACCCGGAGGTCGACGGCGACCGGGTCGCGGTGACCGGCATCAGCCAGGGCGGCGGCATCGCGCTGGCCGTCTCGGCGCTCGCCGGCGGGGTGCGGGCGGTCCTGCCCGACGTGCCGTTCCTCTGCGACTTCCCGCGGGCCGCGCGCACCGCCGCCGGCGACCCGTACGCCGAGATCGTGCGGTACCTCGGGGCGCACCGCGACCGCGTCGACCGCGTCTTCGCGACGCTCGCCTACTTCGACGGCGCGGTCCTCGGCCGCCGGTCGTCGGCGCCGGCCCTGTTCTCCGTCGCCCTCATGGACGAGGTCTGCCCGCCGTCGACGGTGTTCGCGGCGTACAACGCCTACGGCGGCCCCAAGGAGATCGAGGTCTACCCGTTCAACGACCACGAGGGCGGGGAGGCGCACCAGCAGCGTGCCCAGCTCTCCTGGCTGCGCCGCCGACTCGGGGGAGAGGGGGTCTGATGCTGCGCGCCCGCCTCACCGTCGACCGGGCCCGCCCGGTGGGTCCGGTGTCCCGCCGGCTCTTCGGCGCCTTCGTCGAGCACATGGGGCGCGGCGTCTACGGCGGCATCCACGAGCCGGGGCACCCGACGGCGGACGAGGACGGGTTCCGCCGGGACGTCATCGACCTGGTCAGGGAGATGGGGGTGACGGCGGTCCGCTACCCCGGCGGGAACTTCGTCTCCGGCTACCGGTGGGAGGACGGCGTCGGCCCGCGCGAGGAGCGCCCCGTCCGCCTGGACCTGGCCTGGCACAGCACCGAGACCAACGAGGTCGGGCTGCACGAGTTCGCCGCGTGGCTGGAGTCGGTCGGCGCCGAGCTCGTGCTCGCCCTCAACCTCGGCACCCGCGGGATCCAGGAGGCGCTGGACCTGCTCGAGTACGCGAACCTGCCGTCCGGGACGACGCTCGCCGAGCAGCGGATCCGCAACGGGCGCCGGCAGCCGTTCGACGTGCGGATGTGGTGCCTCGGCAACGAGATGGACGGCCCCTGGCAGCTCGGCCAGCGGTCCGCGGCGGACTACGGCGAGCTCGCCGCCCGGACCGCCAAGGCCATGCGGCAGTTCGACCCGGACCTCGAGCTGGTCGCCTGCGGCTCCTCGGGCGCCGGCATGCCGACCTTCGGCGAGTGGGAGCGGGTCGTCCTCACCCACGCCTACGACGACGTCGACCACATCTCCTGCCACGCGTACTACGAGGAGAAGGACGGCGACCTCGGCTCCTTCCTCGCCTCGGCGACGGACATGGACCAGTTCATCGAGACGGTCGTCGCCACCGCCGACCACGTGAAGGCCGTCCGCAAGAGCACGAAGACGATCGACGTCTCCTTCGACGAGTGGAACGTCTGGTACCTCTCGAGGGTCCCGGCCGGCCTCGCGAGGCGGATCGACGACTGGCCCGTCGCGCCGCCGATCAGCGAGGAGCCCTACACCGTGGCCGACGGCGTCGTCGTGGGCAGCCTGCTGATGTCGCTGCTCCGGCACGCCGACCGGGTGACGAGCGCCGCGATGGCGCAGCTCGTCAACGTGATCGCCCCGATCGCAGCCGAGCCCCAGGGGCCGGCGTGGCGCAAGTCGACGTTCTTCCCGTTCGCGACGACCTCCCGCCTGGCGCGCGGCGTCTCCCTCCGGGTGGGCGTCGACTGCCCCTCCTACGACACCGCCGCGTACGGGGAGGTGCCCGTCGTCGACGCCGCCGCCACGGCCGACGACGGAGGCGCCGCGCTCTTCCTCGTGAACCGCTCGCGGACGGAGGAGGCGGAGGTGACCGTCGACCTCGCGCCGCTGGGCGTGGACACCGTCGCGGAGGCACTCACGCTGTCCGACCCGGACCCGTACGCGGCGAACACCACCGACCGGCAGGACCGGGTCGGGCTCCGGCCCAGCCCCCGGGCCGAGGTGGCCGGGGGCACGCTCCGCGTGACCCTGCCGCCGGTCTCCTGGACGGCGGTCTCCCTCTCCTGACCCGCGGGGCCGGCCGAACGCGGGGAGGGGACGGGGACCGGTCAGAACCCGGACGCGGTCAGCCAGTCCAGGAACGCGGGGAACCAGGCGTCCGAGGGAGCCCCCTGCGGCGTGATGCCGAAGCCGTGCCCGCCCCGGGCGTAGGCGTGGGCCTCGACCGGGGCGCCGGCGCGCCGCCAGGCGTCGTAGAGGCGGAGCGAGCTGTCGACGATCGTGTCGCCGAGTGCGTCGTCGGTGGCCCAGGCGAGGAACATCGGCGGCGCCGGCTCGGGCACCGGGATCCCGTCCCACCACGCCGGGTAGACCGGCGCGACGAACGACGGCCGCTCGGCGGCGGTCCCGTCGAGGGTGGTCACCAGCGACACGAACGCGCCGGCGGAGAACCCGAGCATGCCGATCCGGTCGGGGTCCAGGCCCCAGCCGGCGGCGTGGTCCCGCACGTGGCGCACCGCCGCAGCGCCGTCGGCCAGGGCCGGTGCCCGCTGCGCCCGCGAGACGCCGGCGACGTACGCCGGCTCGCCGAACACCCGCTCCAGCACGGCCCCGAACTCCGGCTCGGCGACCGGGGTGGGCACGACCCGGTAGTGGAGCACGAAGGCGGCGATGCCCCGCTCGGCGAGCCGCTCGGCCACCCACGCCCCCTCGTTGTCGACGGAGAGGAAGTGCAGGCCGCCACCGGGGGCGACCACCACGCCGGTCCCGGTGCGCCTGCCCGGGGCCGGGAGGTGGGCGGTCAGCGTGGCGGCGGCGACGTTGCGGAGGTTCCGCCGGTCGTCGGGGTCCCAGGGGAGGCGGAAGACGATCGGGGCGTCCGCCGCCTCGTGCTCGCCGAGCGGAACGGGCTTCAGGCGCTGCACGTGCGCTCCTCGTGGTGGGTCCTCGCGGTCGCCAGGTGCTACCTCCGCGCCAGGGCCGCCAGGGCGGCCTCGATCCGCTGCCGCGTGTCGTCGGAGGTCCACCCGGCGACGACGGCCGCGTCGTCGCCGGAGGTCGCCTCGATCGCCGCGTCGGCGGGGCGGTGCAGGGCGGCCTTGGTCAGCCGGTAGGACCGCGGTGAGCGGCCGGCCAGTTCGGCGGCCAGCCCGACCGCCCGCGGCAGCAGCTCGCCGGGCTCGGCGAGCTCGTCGACCACCCCCAGGGCCAGCGCCCGCTCACGGTCGGCGGTCTGCGCCCCGAGCAGCACCCGGCCGGCGCGGGGGCCGAGCGCGTGCCGGGCGATCTCCAGGGCGGCGGTCGGGAAGGGGACGCCGACGGCCAGCTCGGTCAGCCCGATCCGCCCGCCCGACATCAGCCGCAGGTCGCAGGCCAGGACCAGCACGCAGCCGCCGGCGACGGCGTGCCCGTTGACCGCGGCGACCGTGGGCCGGGGGTGGTCGAACACGGCGCGGAACGTGCGCGACAGCGCCGTCAGCAGCGCCTCGGTGTAGGGCCGGCCGCCGTCGAGGATCCGGCGCAGGTCCACCCCGGCGGAGAACGACGAGCCGGTGCCGGTGAGCACCAGCGCGCGGTCGGACGCGGTGACCGCCCCGGTGAGGGCGTCGAGCAACTCCACGTCGAGGGCGCCGACCCGGCCGTGCTCGATGCGCAGGACGGCGACGTCGCCGTGCTCCTCGGTGACCAGCACCGCGTCATCATCCACCCGCACGGTGCCCCGCGGCGGGGCCGTCCCGGAGCGGTCCGGAGCGGCCCCTGGACGCTCCGGGTGTCAGACGGTCTCGGGTACCCGGAGGTGGGCGAGGACGAGGTCCATCTCGGCCACGTCGAGGACGTCGACCCCCATGGTCCGGACGCCCTCCTCGCGCAGCGTGCGGGCCTGCTCCCGCGACTGCTCGAGGGCGGCCCGGCCGTCGAAGACCACCGTGCCGACGGCGTCACCGGTCTCCCGGTCGACGAGCATGCTCAGGCTGCAGAAGCCGGGCATCTCCTGGATCCGCGGCGCCAGGCGGGTGCGGTAGGCGTCGAGCAGGTCGTCCACCCGGCCGGCGTCGCCGTGGATCCAGGTCAGCCGTGCGCACGCGCCGTCCCCGCTGGTGTGCTCGCGGTGGAGGACGGCGATCTCCCACTCGCGCACCTCGAGGTCGTCGCCCGCCCCGAAGCGGTCCATCAGTTCCCGGCGCATCGGCGCGACGCGCTCGGCGCTGGCCTCCATGGCCTGCCGGTCGGCCCAGGCCGACGTCGCGATGCACCGGCCGGTCTCGCGGTCGCAGACCATCGACAGGCCCACGCAGCCGGTCATGTCCCGCACGGCCGGCCAGACCTCGTCCCGCACGTAGGCGATGGCGTCGTCCATCGAGCCGGGGGTGCCGCGGATGGTGGTGGATCGGGCGTACATGCCACCCTCCCTTCGGACGGCGGCGACGCCCCTGCGGCATCGCCGCTCTCCCGAGGGTCCTCCCTCGCCGGGTGCCGGACAACGGCCCGCCGCGCGGCGGGCCGCCGTCCCGGGGCGCGCTCAGCCGCCGTCGTCGACGCGGGTCTCGGTGGCCCGGTAGCCGCCGCCGGGCCACTCCCACCGGCCGTCGACGGTGCCGGCGGCGCGGTCGATCGTGCCGTGGAAGCGCGCGGGGGAGTCCTTCGCGCCGTGCCAGACGGTGAGCTCGTCGCCGTCGACCTCCCAGACGTACTCGAGCGCGAAGGAGCAGTACGGGCCGGGGCCCTCGTTGCTGAAGAACATCGAGCGCAGCGTCTGCTGGGCGTGGTCGTAGCCGATGTACTCGGCGCCGTCGCGCTCGTCCCCGTCGATCCGCACCTGCTGCACGAGGAAGTGGCCGCCCTCGAGCCAGCGCCGGGTCACCGTGCCGGTGAAGGGCGCGCCGCCGTCGAGGTCGATGCCCTCGAGGCGCCACGTGCCGGCCAGCACGTCGAGGTCGCGCAGCCTCGGGTGCGGCTCGGGGGCGCGGGGTCCGCCGGTCTGCTCGGCGCGCTCGGGCTCGGTCATGACGGGGTCCTCTCGGGAGGGGCGGGGGCGGTGCGTCGAGTACGCAGACCCCCGCGGCGGGCGGGAGTCATCGCCGCCCCGACCCTCGCGAGCACGTCGTGCGAGCAGTACGGCTAGAAGGCGTAGTGCAGGACGATCGTCCCCTTCCGCGACCACGACGTGCTCAGCGCCGACAGCCGGTAGTACAGCCGCCAGAACGGCGGGAACTGCGCGATCTCGGGCTCGCGGCTGAGCAGGATCTCCCGGACCAGGTGCAGGCGGGGGTTCCAGCGCTCGGGTTCCCGGGGGTCGTCGAAGCCGGGGTTCCTGAGCAGGTCCGCGACGCCCTTCGTGCCGGGGACGTGCTTGGTCGCCCAGATCGCGAAGCGGGAGTAGCTGTTGAAGGCGATCTCCCCCGTGGGGAAGTGGGCGACCAGCCGGTCGAGCAGGGAGGCCATCTCCTCCCGGCTGAGGAACCCCATCAGGCCGTCGGCGACGACCACGGCCGGCCGGTCGGTGGGGAGGGCGTCGAGCCAGGCCTCGTCCCTGACGTCCGCGGCGGTGCCGTGCGGGTTCGCGGAGTCCGGCAGGACGCGCTCCCGGGCGTCCGCCACCGCGGGGAGGTCGACGTCGTACCAGTCGGCGGTCGGCGGCGGGCGGATGCGGGACGCCCGGCTGTCCAGCCCGGCGCCGAGGTCGAGCCCGACGGCCTCCGGGTGGCGGGCCAGGAAGCCCGACGCCACCTCGTCGAGCCGCTTGGCGCGCAGCGCGCAGGTGTTGACCAGGTTGGCGTCGATGTGCAGCGGCCCGTAGTCGTAGTCCAGCGCGCGGACCACCTCGTCGGCCACGGCGTCGCCGAGGACCGGGCGCGGCGAGCGGTTGTCGAGCGCCCGGCAGCACAGCGTCAGGTACAGGCTGTCTTCCAGCGGCGGGAAGGCCGGGAGGGCGATGGCCATCGGGAGCCCCCTCGGGTCGGCGGGGGAGGTCGAGGAACCGCTCAGGGGTTCACTGCACCGCTCCCGGACGCGCGGGGCCAGGGCCGTTCGGCCCCGCCCCTGCGGGCACGCCGGTGCGGACGGCGGCGAGGACGCACACGTCGTCGTCGCGCTCGACGGCGGTGTGGCTGCCCTCGATGACGTCGCGCACGAGCCGGGCCGCGCTGCCCGTGCGGCTGCGGGCGACGACGGACACGAGGCGGTCGACGCCCTGGTCGAGGTCCGCGTCGCGGCGCTCCACCAGCCCGTCGGTGTAGAGGAGCAGGGTCCCGCCGACCTCGAGGGTGGTCCTGCCCACGGGGTAGGCCGCGTCGGCGGTGACGCCGAGCGCGCGTCCCCGGGCGCCGTCGAGGAGCGTCACCGAGCCGGCCGGCGTCTGCAGCAGCCCGTACGGGTGGCCCGCGGCGGCGTACTCCACCGCGCCGGTGGCCAGGTCGAGGAGCAGCACCGACGCCGTCGCCATCGCCGGGGCCAGCGAGCCGATGAGCAGCGCGTTGAGGCACGCGAGCACCTGGCCGGGGCCGCGGCCGTCGCCGACGTGGGCGCGCATGGCCCCGCTCAGGCGGGCCATGAGCCCGACGGCGGGAGGGCCGTGCCCCACGACGTCGCCGATCGCCAGGACGAGCCGGCCGTCGGGCGCGGGGAACACGTCGAACCAGTCGCCGCCCAGGCGGACCTCCTGCGAGGCGCCGAGGTAGCGGGCGGCGAGGTCCAGGCCCGGGACGGTCGGCAGCGGGGGGAGCAGGCTGCGCTGCAGGTCCTGCAGCACCTGGCGCTGCCGGCCCAGGGTGGCCTGCAGCTCCTGCTCCAGACGGCGGACCTCGGTGACGTCGCGGGCGATGGCCGCCACCCCGACGATCGGGCCGCCGGGCGTGCGGACCGGGAAGAACGACTCGATCCAGGTGCGCGTCGTGCTCGGGTCGGCCGGCGTGCTGCCGGTGATCTCCACGTCCCGCAGCGGCTCGCCGGTGTCGAGGACCCGCCGCAGCAGGGGTTCGGCCGCGGCGCGCAGCTCGGGCACGACGTCGAACACCGGCCGGCCCTCGTGCTCGGCGACGGACGGGCCGTTCATCGCGGCCAGCTCCTCGTTGATCCGCAGGAAGCGCATCCCGGGGTCGATCAGCGCGAAGCCGATCGGGGCGTCGTGGAGCAGGGTGGAGACGATCGCGGCCTCCGACTGCGCCAGGTGGCGCAGCCGCTCCTCCCGGCTCAGGTCGATGACCACCGCGACCCACTCGTAGGGGTCCCAGCTCAGCGCGGCCAGCGCCGCGAGCACGGGCACGCGGCTGCCGTCCGGGCGCCGGAACTCCTTCTGGAAGAACGTCGACCCGGTGCGGCGCACCGCGTCGACCGCCCCGGCGTCACGCTCGGCCTGGTCGGGCGGGGTGATCGCCGGCCAGGCGATCCCGCCGTCGAGCGCGGCGCGCTCCAGGCCCAGGATGCGCAGCAGCTCGTCGTTCGCCTGCTCGATGAGGTCGCCGGTCCCCGAGGCCATGCCGACGGCGTCCCCGGCGAAGAGCGCGTCCAGCCCCCGGGCCCGGCGGAGGAGGTCGGCCGATGGAGGGCCCGCGTCCATCACGGCCGGGGAGTCTGCCAGGATCTCCGGCGCGATCGCGATGGGTCACCTCGGCGTGACCCGCAGAGCCGTCAGCTGACCGGCCACGCCGCCCCTCCCGGACTCCGGAGCACACCCTGACCGACACCTCCCGCACCCCACCCCCGCCGACGCCGCCCACCGCCTCCGAGGCGGCGACCGAGCGCCGGACCACCGACCCGGTGCCGGCCGGGTCCGCCGGTGAGGTCCGGCTGGTCCACTGGCGGGCCGCCGGGGTCAGCGTGGTGCTGGCCACCGGCACGGTGGGCGGGCTGCTGCCCTCGATCGTCCACTGGGGCGAGGACCTCGGTGAGCTGGGGGAGGAGGACCTGGCCGCCCTGGACGTGGCCGCGACGCCGTCGGTGGGGGACCACCCGACCGACGTGGTGGTCCGGCTGACCCCGCTGCCCGAGCACGCCCGCGGCTGGGTCGGCCGGCCGGGGCTGGAGGGGTCGCGGGCCGGCCGCGACTGGTCCCCGGTCCTGCGGCTGCGGTCCCAGGAGCTCACCGACCCCGGTGCGGGGACCGCCCGGCTCGTGGCCACCGCCGACGACCCGGTCGCCGGGCTGGAGGTGTCCCTCGAGCTCGAGCTCACCCCCTCGGGCCTGCTGCGGGCCCGGGCGCGGCTGACGAACACCGCCGCGGAGCCCTACCGGCTCGACGCGCTGCGCCTGGTGCTGCCGGTGCCGCCGCAGGCCGTCGAGCTGCTGGACCTCACCGGCCGGCACACGATGGAGCGGGTGCCGCAGCGCACGCCGTTCGCCGCCGGGCTGCACTCCCGGGAGGTGCGCACCGGCCGCACCGGGCTGGACGCGGTGCACCTGCTCTGCGCCGGCACCCCCGGCTTCTCCTCCGCCGAGGGCGAGGTCTGGGCGGTGCACCTGGGCTGGTCGGGCAACCAGGTGCACTACGCGGAGAAGCTGCACAACGGGGCGCGCGTGCTCGGCGCCGGGGAACTGCTGCTGTCCGGGGAGGTGGAGCTGGCGCCCGGGGCCTCCTACGACTCCCCGTGGCTGTTCGCCTCCCACGGCCGGGGCCTCGACGCCGTCGCCGGCCGGTTCCACACCTGGCTGCGCGCCCGCCCCACGCACCCGGCCCGCCCGCGGCCGGTGACGCTGAACACCTGGGAGGCGGTGTACTTCGACCACGACCTCGGCCGGCTCACCGGGCTGGCCGAGACCGCCGCCCGGCTCGGCATCGAACGCTTCGTCCTCGACGACGGCTGGTTCGGCTCCCGCCGCGACGACACCTCCGGCCTCGGGGACTGGCGGGTGTCGGCCGACGTCTGGCCCCACGGCCTGCACCCCCTGCTCGACCGCGTGCACGAGCTCGGCATGGAGTTCGGGCTGTGGGTGGAGCCGGAGATGGTCAACCTCGACTCCGAGCTGGCCCGCGCGCACCCGGAGTGGCTGTTCAGCGCCGGCGGGCGCGTCGGCGACCCCTCCCGCAACCAGCACGTGCTCGACCTGGCCCACGCGGGCGCCTACGAGCACGTGCGCAGCCACCTGCAGGCGCTGCTCGACGAGTACGACATCGCCTACCTGAAGTGGGACCACAACCGCTATCTGGTCGACGCCGGGCACACGCCGGGCGGGGAGCCGGGGGTGCACGCCCAGACGCTGGCGACCTACCGGCTGCTCGACGAGCTGCGGGCGGCCAACCCGGGCCTGGAGATCGAGTCCTGCGCCTCCGGCGGGGGCCGGGTCGACCTGGGCATCCTGCAGCGCACCGACCGGGTGTGGGCCTCGGACACCAACGACGCGCTCGAGCGCCAGGGCATCCAGCGGTACACCCAGCTCCTGCTGCCCCCGGAACTGGTCGGCACGCACGTGGGGCCGCCGCGCTCGCACACCACCGGCCGCACCCACGACCTGTCCTTCCGCGCCGGCACCGCGCTGTGGGGGCACATGGGCGTCGAGTGGGACCTCGCGGGCGTCCCAGACGGCGAGCTGGAGGAGCTGGCCGCCTGGATCGCGCTGCACAAGCGGCTGCGCCCGCTGCTGCACCGCGGCACCGTCGTCACCGGCGACCACCCCGACCCGCAGGTGCAGGTGCACGGCGTCGTCGCGCCCGACCGCGGCGACGCCCTGTACGCGCTGGTCGCCGTCGGCCGCTCGGTCACCTGGCCGCCGGGCCCGGCCCGGCTGCCCGGCCTGGACCCCGACCGCCGCTACCGCGTGCGCCTGCAGCCCCCGGGCGTCGACACCGGCGGCGCCTGGCCCGGCCTGCCCCCCTGGTGCGCCGGCGAGGACGGCGTCGTCCTCCCCGGCCGCGTCCTCGCCCGCGCCGGGCTGCAGGTCCCGCCGGTGCACCCCGAGCACCTGCTGCTGGTCCGGGCCACCGCCGTGGCCGACGGCTGAGGGCGGCCGTCGTGCAGGTGCGGCCGCGCGGGCTCGTCCTGCTCGTGGCGCTCGCCTCCGCCGTCGCCCAGGCCTTCGGCCGGTTCTCCTACGCGCTGCTGCTGCCGGCGATCAACCGCGACCTGCTGGGCTCCTACGCGGTGGCGGGGCTGGTCGCAACGGCCAACGTCACCGCCTACCTCCTGGGGACGGTGGCCGTCAGCGCGCTGTCCCGCCGGGCGCGGCCGGCCGCGATGATCCAGGCCGGGCTGGCCTGCAGCGCCGTCGGCCTGGCGCTGCTCACCCGGGCCGGCGGCGTCGGGGGGCTGGCCGCCGGGCTGACGCTGACCGGCGTGGGCGGCGCGTTCATCTGGGTGCCGGCCCCCGGGCTCGCGGGCTCGGTGGTCCGCCCGTCGCGCCGCGGCGCGGCCATCGGCGTCGCCGGGTCGGGCATCGGCGGCGGGATCGTCTTCGCCAGCGCCCTGACCTGGGTGCTGCAATCCCGCGGCGGCGACGCCTCGTGGCGGACGGTCTACCTGGTGGAGACGGCGATCGCGGTGGTCGCGCTCGTCCTGTGCCTGCTGCTGCTCCGCCCGGCCCAGCACCGCGACGACGACGCCCCGGTCCGCACCGCCCCGCTGCGGCGGGTCCCCGGCTGGATCGGGCTGACCGGCGGCTACGCCGCCTACGGCCTGGCCTACTCCGTCTACACCAGCTACCTGGTGACCGCGCTGGAGGACGACGCCGGCTTCTCGGCCGGCCACGCGTCGGCGGTCTACACCCTGGTCGGCGTCGGGCTGGTCGCCGGCGGGGTGGTGCTCGGGCCGCTGTCGGACCGCTGGGGGCGCGGCGCCACGCTCGTCGGCGGCTACCTGGCGATGGCCGGCGCCATCCTGCTCGTCCCGCTGGGCCGCGAGCCCCTGGCCTCGGCGTCGGCCCTGGTGTTCGGGCTGACGATGTCCGGGCTGCCGGCGGTCATCGCCGCCCGCCTGTCGGACTTCCTGACCCCCCGGGAGTTCGCCGGCGCCTTCGGCCGCTGCACGCTCGCCTTCGGCCTGGCCCAGCTGTGCGGGCCCCCGCTCGGTGGCGCCCTCGCCGAGGCGACCGGCGCCTTCCTCGTCCCGTTCCTCCTCGCCGGGCTCGCCGCGGTGGCCGGCGCCGTCCTCAGCGTCGACGTCCTGCGCGCTCCGGCCGCGGGCCCGCCGGGGAGGTGACCCCGGCGCGCCCGCGACCCCTCACCGGCCCGGTGGCGGACCTGCGTCGTCCCCCGCCGCGAGCGGGCCGGCGCGGTCGTCGGCCGCCTCGGGCGCGGGTGCGAACAGCCGCTCCTCGTCCAGCGCCGAGGTCTGCACGACCAGGACGTCGCAGACGGCGTTGCGCACGACGCCGGCCGGCACCGACCCCAGCATCTGCCCCTCGCTGGCGCCCAGCCCGCGGTTGCCGACGACGATGAGGTTGGCCGGGTTGTTGCCGACGGTGTCGAGCAGGGCCTGCGCCGGGTCGCCGGCGACCAGCCGCTGCTCGATGAACCGGGCGCGCTCGCGGGTCAGGCCGGTGACCGACCTCCCCAGCGCCTCCCGGGCGGCGTCGGCGCCGTGGATGTCACGGTGCACCTTGCTGCCCGGGGCCGGGGCGGCATCCGGCGCGCCGTCGCGGTAGGCCGTGACGACGACCAGCCGCGCCTGGGCGGCCTGGGCCACCTCGGCGGCGCGGTCGACGGCGTACAGGCTGGTCGGCGTGCCGTCGGACCCGACCACGACCCGGTCGTAGACGGTGATGCTGCGCCTGCTGCCCAGCGGCACGATCGGGGACTCGTCGGCCTCGTCGGGCGGGTTGACCCACAGCATCGCCACCGCGCCGATGGCGAGCAGGATGCCGGCGAGTCGGATCGCGTTGGCCCCGCTGCCGCCGAGCAGGTTGGTGAAGATCCAGCCGAACGTCACCGTCTGGATGAGCATCGGCACGACGATCATCATGTTGAGGATCCCCATGTAGACCCCGGTGCGGTTGGCCGGGACCATGCTGGCGACCATCAGGTACGGGATGCCGACCGCGCTGGCCCAGAAGACGCCCAGCCCGATCATCGGGATCAGCGCGACGTACTGGTTGTCGATCTGCGCCAGCCAGATCAGCGACGCCGCGGCCAGACCGAGAGCCACCGCGTGCACCCGCTTGGCGCCGATCCGGCGGGCGAGACCCACCAGGAACAGCGCGGAGACCATGGTCACGAAGTTGTAGGCGGCGTTCTCCAGCCCGCTCCAGGCGATGGCGTCGTCCCAGGCGGGCCCGCCCTCCTCGGGCGTGGCACCGAAGACCGTCTCGCCGAGACTGACCGCCAGGAACTGCCAGTAGATGAACATGGCGTACCACTGGAAGAGGAACACCACGCCGATCTTGTGCATGGCCACCGGCATGACCCGGACGGCGTCGGCGATCTCGCGGACGGCGTGGTGCAGGCCCTTGGGCGCGGAACGGATCTCGGCGAGTTCCTCGTCGGAGGGGGTCAGTTCCTTCGTGCGAGCCATCGCGGTCAGGACCGTCAGCAGGATGCAGAACGTGCCGATGAGGAAGCAGACGTACATCCAGTAGGGCACGCCGTTCCCGGCGGTCTCCTGCAGCGCCGACACCTTCTGCAGGAGGAACAGCGACAGGTTCGCCAGCACCGCGCCGGCCCCGGTGAACATGCTCTGCGTCAGGAATCCCCGCGCCAGCTGCGACTTGGGCAGCCGGTCGGAGATCAGCGCCCGGTAGGGCTCCATCGAGGTGTTGTTGCCGGCGTCGAGGAGCCAGAAGCAGATCACGGCCAGCCACAGCACCCCGACGAACGGGAACGCGGCCAGGATGATCGCGCAGAGGATCGCGCCGCCGATCACGAACGGGCGACGGCGTCCCCAGCGGGGACTCCAGGTGCGGTCGCTGATCGCCCCGATCAGCGGTTGGATGACCAGCCCGGTCACCGGCCCGGCGAGGTTGAGGATCGGGAGCTGCTCGGGTGTCGCACCGATGAGCAGGAACAGCGGGTTCACCGCCGACTGCGTGAGTCCGAAACTGAACTGCACCCCGAAGAACCCGAGGTTCATCATCAGGATGGCGCCGCCCGACATCAGCGGTTTGCGCTCGACCTGCTCGGTACCCGCGGAAACGGACTCTGACATCGTGGCGGTCATGGCGACCCCTTCGGCCGACGCGATCCCGGTCAGATCAGCGCCGCGACGCTAAGCCCGCCGTGGAGAGGCCGCAACACGACTGCCGAATTTCGCGGAAATGCCTGTTCAGGCTCTCGCGGGCCACACCGGAGTCGATCACGGATCCGGTTGTCCAGGCAACGAAATGGCGATCCTGAATTCCTGTTCCGCCATTCCCGGCCGTTTCTCGACTCGACGGGACGGGCGCCGTGTAATACCGTTCCGCGGACACGTGCGGACAACGCCGGTGCGTCGACACTCGAAGAGGAGACGACCGTGAGTGTGTGGAAGTCCATCGTGGTCGGCGTCGACGGGTCACCCGGGAGTCGCAAGGCGCTGACCTGGGCCGCCGCGGAGGCCGCCGACCACGGGGCGGACCTGGTCGTCGTCAACGTGTGGGAGCACACGCTGCTGCCACCGGCGGGCAGCGTCAGCGTCTCGGAGCACTACGTGCCCGACCCGAGCCAGCGCACCGCCGAGGACCTGGTGCAGGTCATCAAGGAGGAGCTCGGCGAGGACCCGCCGGTGCTGGTGCACCCGCACGTCAAGCAGGGCCGGCCGGCCAAGACGCTCATCGACCAGTCCGCGAACGCCGACCTGCTGGTGGTCGGCAAGCGCGGTCACGGCGGCTTCGCCGGGCTGGTGCTCGGGTCGGTCAGCCAGCACGTCGTGGCCTACGCCCGCTGTCCGGTGACCGTCGTCCACTGAGGGACGACGGGCGGGTCAGGACGCGCCGGCCGCGGTCTCGCGCGCCTGCGGCGCGTCGGTCGCGGCCCAGCTCGCCAGCAGCCGCAGCGCGTCCTCCGACGCGGTGCCGGGTTCGGCGGTGTAGGCGGTCAGCTGCAGGTCCTCGGGGCCCTCGGTCGGCAGCGTCGTGGAGTGGTAGACCAGCTCCAGGGTGCCCACCGCGGGGTGCCGGAACGTCTTGGTCCCGGTGCGGTGGATGCGCACGTCGTGCGCCGCCCATCGGGTGCGGAACTCCTCGCTGAGGGTGGACAGCTCCCCGACGAGCTCGCGCAGGTCCCGGTCGTGCGGATCGCGCCCGGCCTCGGTGCGCAGGATGGCCGCGGTGGTGTTCGCCGCGCCGTCCCAGTCCGGGTGGAACGCCCGGGCCCGGGGGTCCAGGAACTGGAAGCGGGCGATGTTCGCCGGCCGGCGGGGGGCGTCGAACACCTGCGAGTGCAGCGCCCGCCCGAGGGTGTTGGCGGCCAGGACGTCCGTGTCCACGTCCCGACGGTAGGGCGGCCGCCCGCCGGAGGGAGGTCGAGCCTCTCCCCCCGACGAGCTCGACCTCTCACGCCGGGGGGAGACGGGGTTCCGTGGTGGGCAGTCACCCGAGGACCCGAACACCGAGAGAGGGAGTCAACCGTGCGAGGAACGCTGCTGTACGCCCCCGGCGACGTCCGCGTCGAGGACCGCGAGATGCCACGGATCGAGCAGCCCACCGACGCCGTCATCCGGCTGGCCGCCGCCTGCGTGTGCGGCTCGGACCTGTGGCCCTACCGCGGCATCGAGCAGGTGGACGGCCCCTCACCGATGGGCCACGAGTACGTCGGCGTCGTCGAGGAGGTCGGCAGCGAGGTCACCACCGTCCGCCCCGGCCAGTTCGTCGTCGGCTCCTTCTTCGCCTCCGACAACACTTGCGAGATCTGCCGGGCCGGCTACCAGACCCACTGCGTCAACCGGCAGCCCGGCGCCGCCACCGGCGCGCAGTCGGAGTACGTCCGCGTCCCGCTGGCCGACGGCACGCTGGTCGCCACGCCCGGCACGCCGCCGGACGACCTGGTCCCCGGCCTGCTCGCCGCCTCCGACGTGCTGGGCACCGGCTGGTTCGCCGCCGTCGCCGCCGAGGTCGGGCCCGGCAAGACCGTCGCCGTGGTCGGCGACGGCGCCGTCGGCCTGCTCGGGATCCTCGCCGCCCGGCAGCTCGGCGCGGAGCGGGTCATCGCCTCCAGCCGGCACGCCGACCGGCAGGCGCTGGCCCGGGAGTTCGGCGCCACCGACGTCGTGACCGAGCGCGGCGCCGAGGGGGTCGCGGCGGTGCGGGAGCTCACCGGCGGGCTGGGCGCGCACTCGGTGATCGAGGCCGTCGGCACGCAGGAGTCGATGATGCAGGCCATCGGCGCCACCCGCGCCGGCGGCCACGTCGGCTACGTCGGCGTCACCCACGACGTCTCGCTGCCCGGTGAGGCGCTGTTCTCCTCCGGCGTGCACCTGCACGGCGGGCCCGCCCCGGTCCGCCGCTTCCTGCCGGAGCTGATCGACCTCATCTGGAGCCGGACCATCGACCCGGGGCGGGTCTTCGACCTGGAGCTGCCGCTGGAGCAGGCCGCCGAGGGCTACCGGGCGATGGACGAGCGCCGCGCCATCAAGACCCTGCTCCGCCCCTGACCTCGCGGGCGGGGCGCGGGAGTTCCTCGGACCCTGGCGCCCCGGCGGCCGCCGCGGGACCCTTGCCCGTGGCCAGGGAGGCCACCGCGCCGCCGTCCGGCGCCGGCCGGAACGCCGACGGCGGCCGCGCCGTTCTGCTGGGGGCACCACCGGTGGTTCCCCCGCCCCGTCGTCGAAGAGAGCCATGAGTCCCTATCACAGTCCCCAGGCCACGTCCCCCGACCGCGGTGAGGGGGTGCGTGGCCGGTGACGGAGGTGCTCTCGCTGTTCCTGGGCGTCCTGGTGGTCCTCGCGATCACCGCCGCCACGGGGTACTTCGTGGCCCAGGAGTTCGCCTACATGGCGGTCGACCGCTCGACCCTGGCCGCCCGCGCCGAGGCCGGCGACACGGCGGCCGCCCGGGCCCTGCGGGTCACCCGGCGGACGTCGTTCATGCTCTCGGGCGCCCAGCTGGGCATCACCGTCACCGGGCTGCTCGTCGGCTACGTCGCCGAGCCGCTCATCGGGGAGTCCCTCGGCGCGCTGCTCGGCGGCGTGGGGGTCCCGACGGCGGTCGGCGTGGGCGTCGGCGCGGTCCTGGCGCTGCTGTTCTCCACGCTGGTGCAGATGCTCTTCGGCGAGCTGTTCCCGAAGAACCTCGCCATCGCCCGGCCCGAGCCCGTGGCCCGGTGGCTGGCCGCCTCCACGACGGTGTACCTGCGGGTGTTCGGCTGGCTCATCCAGGTGTTCGACCGCGCGTCGAACCTGCTGCTGCGGGTGCTGCGGATCGAGCCGGTGCACGACGTCGAGCACGCGGCCACCGCGCGCGACCTCGAGCACATCGTCGAGGAGTCCCGGGAGAGCGGCGACCTGCCGGCGGAGCTGTCGGTGATGGTCGACCGCATCCTCGACTTCCCCACCCGGGACGTCGAGCACGCCATGATCCCGCGGCCGCGGGTGGGCACCGTCGCCGCCACCGACACCCTGGGCCACCTTCGGGAGCTGATGGCCACCGGCCACTCCCGCTACCCGGTGCTGGAGGAGGGCACCGGCGACGTGCTCGGCGTGGTGCACCTGGGCGACCTGCTGACCACCACCGAGCCGGACTCCGCGCCGGTGACCGCGATCGCCCGCCCCTGCCTGGTGGTGCCGACCCTCGCGTCGCTGCCGGACGTGCTGCGGCTGCTCGGCGAGACGCGCAACCAGCTCGCCTGCGCCGTCGACGAGTACGGCGGCTTCGCCGGTGTCGTCACGCTGGAGGACCTCGCGGAGGAGCTGGTCGGGGAGATCACCGACGAGCACGACGCCGACGTCGACCCGGAGTACGTGCCGGTGGCCGGGGACGGCGTCTGGGAGATGGCCGGGGACGTGCACGTCGACGAGGTCGAGCGCGCGCTCGGCGTCGACCTGCCCCGCGGGCACTACGAGACGATCGCCGGGCTGGTCATCGCCGCGCACGGCGACCTGCCCGAGCCCGGCACCGCGCTCACCGTCGAGCTGCCGCCCGACCCCGCCGACCTCGTCCACGACGACCGGCCCGCGCCCCGGCACCTCGACGTCGAGGTGCTCGCCGTCGAGCGGCACGTGCCCTCCCGGGTGCGCCTGGAGCTGCCGGCCCGCGCCGACGACGTCCCCGCCCCCGCCCCCGCCGAGGAGACCTCCCGATGAGCGACAGCCCGTGGGTCGTCGTCCCCGCCACCGTGGGCATCGTCGCGCTGTCGGCGTTCTTCGTGGCCGTGGAGTTCGCCGCGCTGGCCGCCAAGCGGCACCGGCTGGAGGAGGCCGCCCCCACCAGCCGCTCGGCGCGGGCCGCGCTGCGCAACTCCTCGGAGCTGACGCTGCTGCTCGCCGGCTCCCAGCTGGGCATCACCGCGGCCACCCTCGCGCTCGGCGCGATCAGCAAGCCGGCGGTGCACCACTGGCTCACCCCGCTGTTCGAGACCTGGGGGCTGCCGGCGGTGGCCGCCGACGTCGCCGGCTTCGTCCTCGCGCTGCTGGTGGTGACCTTCCTCCACCTGGTGGTCGGGGAGATGGCGCCCAAGTCGTGGGCCATCGCCCACCCGGAACGCTCGGCCACCCTGCTCGCCGCGCCGATGCGCGCGTTCATGGCCCTGTTCCGCCCGCTGCTGCGGGCCCTCAACGCCGCGGCCAACGCGCTGGTCCGGCGGGTCGGCGTGCAGCCGGCCGACGAGCTCGCCGTCGGGCACAGCCCCGACGCGCTGCGCCACCTGGTGGAGCACTCGGCCAACGTCGGGGCCCTGGACGCGAGCTTCTCCGCGCAGATCTCCGGCGCGCTGGACCTCGAGCGGCTCACCGTCCGGGAGCTGCTGGGCCCGGCGTCCCGCCCGAGCGGGGTCCGGGCCGCGGCCACCGTCGGCGAGGTGCGGGCGGCCACCCGCGCCTCGGGGCACCTGCGCATCCTGCTCGGTGCGGTGGCGGGGGAGGGGATCACCGGGGTGGTGCACGTCCGCGACACCCTGACCGCACCCGACGACGCGCCCGCGGCGCCTCTCGCCCGGCCGGTGTTCTCCCTCGGCGCGGACACCACCGTCCACGCCGCGCTCCGGGCGATGCGCGAGACCCGCAACCACCTCGCGCTGGTCACCGACGGCGACGAGGTGGTCGGCGTCGTCACCCTGGCCGACGTGCTGCACCGGCTGTTCCCGCAGCAGGGGGCCACCGCCGGCTGACCGGCCGCGACGGCGGCGCGCCACGCCGACGGGCGGAACCCGATCCGCGGCCCCGGCCGTTCACGACGTGTCAGCGCCGGGAGCACGGGCCGCGGACACGCGCCCGCCGTCGGACGGACCACCACGGATCGGAGTCGCCATGCCCGTCGGCCAGGACGCCCTCGACGCCCTCGACGTCCCCGACGTCCTCGACGCGCGGGACGACCACGACGCCCTGGTCCGCGAGGCCGCCCTGGTGCACGCCCGGGCCCGGGCGGCCGAGCACCTCGTCCGCGAGGACCCGGCGGCCGCGGTGCGGGCGCTGCGCGGCCTGACCCGCTCCAGCGGTGCGGTCTACGACGCGCTGCGCGCCGGCGCGCTCCCGGAGCCGGCCGACACGGGTGCCCTCGCCGGCCCGGTGGCGCTGGCGGACCTGCTGGGCGGCTTCCGTGCCTCCGGGGGCGCGGTCCGGTTCACCGCGTCCGGCCCGGAGGGGCGGCTGTCCCCGGAGGGCGAGGCGGCGGTCCGGTCACTGCTGGACGAGGTGCTGCGGTCCGCGGGCGCGGCGGCGTCGCCGTCGGTGTCGCCATCGGCGTCGCTGTCGGTGTCGCTGACCTGGTCGCCGACGCACCTGGACCTGCTCGTGGTGCTCGCCCCCCCGCCCGGGCACGTTGCCGGGCCGGCCCCGGTGGCCGCCGGGGACCTGGCGCGCTGCCGGGAGCTGGTGCGCCGCGCCGGGGGCTCGCTGCGGGTGGAGACCCCGGACTCGGGGGGCTCGCTGGTGGCCGCGGCCCTGCCGGTGCCCGTGCCGGCGGTCGCCGGGGCCTGACCGGCTCCGGCTCCCGACCCCGGGCGACTCCTGCGGTGTCCTGCCCGCTCCCGCGGCGGTGCGGCACCGCGGGTGCGCGGGGAACACCGCAGGAGCACCGTGCCGGACCCGACCGGGGCCGCACGGGGCGACGCGGCTAGCCGGGCGGCGGGGGACCTTCCGGGAGGTGCCGCCGCAGCTGCCGGCGGTCGGTGACCCCGAGCTGGACGAACACCTTCCGCAGGTGCCACTCCACCGTGCGGCGGCTCAGGTGGACCGCGGCGCCGATCTCGCGGTTGGTGAGCCCCGCGGCGGCGAGCCGGGCGATGCGCTCCTCCTGGTCGGTGAGCCGCCCCGGGCCCGTGGCCGAGCGCGCCCGCACCGACTCCCCGGTGGCCAGGAGTTCCTGCCGGGCGCGCTCGGCGAAGGCCCGGGCGCCCATCGCCGACAGCGCCTCGTGCGCCGCCCGCAGCTGCACCCGGGCATCGACGCGGCGGCCCTCCCGCCGCAGCCACTCACCGTGCAGCAGCCGCGTCCGGGCCAGCTCCAGCTGCACCGGGGTGCGGGCGAGCCGGTCGACCGCCTCGCGGTACAGCGCGTCGGCGTCCTCGCCCCGGGACAGCAGGGCCTGCCGGCCGGCCGCCACCCCGAGCGCCCACTCGGTACCGCTGGCGCGGGCCGCCGCGGTCAGGGACTCCGACGCCGCGGCCGCCGCCCGGGGATCCCCGGCGCGCACGCCCGCCTCGACCAGCTCGGCCAGCGCCCACCGCGCCGGGCCGAGCCCACCGGGGGCCGCCGCCGCCTCGGCCGCACGGCGGGCGTCGTCGTAGCGGCCCAGGCCGTTGGCCAGGACGGCGCGGCCCCACCGCGCCGTGCTGACCGCGATGCCCTCAGCGCGGGCGAGGGCGTCGGCCAGGCAGCTGCGCAGCACCGGCTCGGCCCGCTCGGGGTCCCCCTGGACGGCGAGCAGGGCCGCCTCCCCGGAGGACGTGCGGGCGCTCGCCGCTCCCTCGGTGACCGACCGGGCCTCCTCCACCAGGGACGCGGCGCCCGCGAGGTCCCCGGTGCACACCCGTGCCGTCGCCCGGGCGTCCAGCGCCGCCGGGAGCACCCCGAGGGCCCCGGCCTCCCGCGCCGCCGCCAGGTGCCGCCGGGTGAGGGCGTCCCAGCCGGCGGCGTCCCACAGCGACGCCGCCGTCACCACCGCCAGCCGGACCGGTCCGGCCGCGTCGTCCAGGGGCAGCTCGCCGGTGAGGAAGCCCCGCACGGCCCGCTGCAGGAGCGGTGCCGCCGCCGCGTCCCCGTCGGTGAACAGCACGGCGAGCCCCTCGAGCAGGGCGCCCTCGCGGCCCGGTCCGGGCGGGAGCGGCGTCCCGCGCACGGCCTCCGCGACCCGCCGCGCGGCCGGCCGCCCGCCGGACACCCCGGCGCAGAACGCGTCGAGGTGGGCGTCCCTGGCCACCTGCGGGTCGAGCGCCGCCCAGCGGTGGGCCACGGCCAGCAGCTGCGGCAGCGCCTCGTCGGTGCGGTCCGCCGCGAGGGGGACCCGCGCGCGCAGCAGCTCGGCGCGGGCCCGGTCCGCCTCGGTCAGGGGTTGCTCCTCGGCCGTCGCCACCAGTGCCGCGGCGTCGTCGAACGCCCCCGCGGCGACCTTCGCCCGGGCGGCCCGCAGGCAGCGACGGGCCCGCCGGGCGGGATCGGCGGTCAGCTGCGCGGCCTTCTCGAGGAAGGCGGCCGCCGCGGCGAGCCCGCCGGTGCCCAGTGCCCGGCCGGCGGAGCGCTCGAGCTGTACGGCGACGTCCTCGTCGGGCCCGGTGGCGGCCCGGGAGAGGTGCCACGCCCGCCGGTCGGGGTCGGCCTAGGGGTCGGTGGCCTCGCCGAGCGCGCGGTGGACGGCCCGCCGCTGCACCGGTGCCGCCGACCGGTAGACCGCGGACCTGACCAGCGGGTGCCGGAACCGCACCCGGTGGTGCAGCGTCACCAGACCCGAGGTCTCCGCGGCTCCCGCGGCCCCGGGCCCGATGCCGAGCCGCTCGGCGGCGCGCCACAGCAGGGGGAGGTCCCCGGTCGGCTCGGCGGCCGCCGTCAGCAGCAGCCACCGGGCCGGCTCGGGCAGCGGCGCCACCTGGCGCAGGAACTCCGCCTCCAGGCGGCGGTCCAGGGGGCCGGTCACGGCCGTGGCGCCGCCGAACGCCAGCTCGGTCGGCGACAGGCCGCGCGAGAGCTCCAGCAGCGCCAGCGGGTTGCCGCGGCTCTCGACCAGGACGCGGTCCCGGACGCGCGGGTCGAGCCGGCCGGTCCCGGTGGAGTGCAGCAGCGCCGCGGCGTCGCCGTCGGCCAGCCCGCGCAGGCGCAGCGACGGCAGCCCCGAGAGCCGCGGCTCCTCGTCGGCGTCACGGACGGCGAGGACCACGGCGACCGGCCCGGTGGTCAGCCGGCGGCAGACGAACTCCAGCGTGCGGGCGGAGGGGCGGTCCATCTCCTGGACGTCGTCGACGAGGCAGACCAGCGGCCGCTCGGCCGCCACCGCGGCCAGCAGGGACAGCACCGCCAGTCCCAGCACGAACCGGTCGGGGACGCCGCCGGGCCGCAGCCCGAAGGCGGTGTGCAGCGCCTCCCGCTGGGGAGGCGGCAGGGCGTCCCCCCGGTCGAGCAGGGGACCGCACAGCTGGTGGAGGCCGGCGAAGGCCAGCTCCCGTTCCGACTGGACGCCGGCGGCTCGGCGGACCCGGCAGCCGGCCGCGCGCTCGGCGACGAACGCGAGCAGGGCGGTCTTGCCGATCCCGGCCTCGCCGCGGAGCACCAGGACCTGGCTGCGGCCGGCCTCCGCGGCGGCGACCAGCCCGCTCAGCCGGTCGCACTCGGCTCGCCGCCCCACGAGCCGGGGGGCCGTTCCGGACACGCGCATGCTCCACCGCCTGGGGTCGTCAGCAGGGCGCGCGGGCCCTCCCGGAGGGGCCGTCGGCGCCGGGGAACGGGCACGCGCGGGACCGGTCGTCGGTCGTCGCGACCGCTGGGCCGGGCGCGTGCCGGGGGGTGCCACGGGTGCGCACCGGCCCGTGGGGGACCGACGTCCGGGGTGGTCGGGGCCACCGCGGATCCGCCGGTGTCGTGGTCCTCCGCCCTCCGGGACTCCGGGAGGGCGGGCAGGGGGAGCGCTCCGCCGCGGTCGACGTGTCGCGTCGCGGTGCGCTGCCGGGATCGCTGGGATCGGGGTCAGGGGGTGGGCGCTCGCCCACGGCGGTCACGCCGTGACCATGTCGACCTCCTGCCGCTGGGGGTGCACGAGCTCTCCAGTAAGCCGCCGCGGGGCGCAGCCAAGGGGGTTCCCCGACAGGTTCCGGCGGGGTCGCGGTGCGTGCGACGATCCCCGCGCCCGGCGAGTGAGGGGGTGGAGGATGGTCCGACGGCCGGGACGCGTGCGGCCGGACCGTCCGTGGCGGTGACGTCCGCGGCGCGGCTCACCCCGCTGCAGGAGCGGGACCTGGTGATCGCCGCCGAGGCCGGGGACCGCCGGGCGTGCGCCGACCTGGTCGAGGCGTTCCTCCCCGAGATCGCCGGCCTGGCCAACACCTACCGGCACACTCCCGGCATCGAGCGGCGGGAGCTGCTGCAGGAGGGCGTCGCCGGGCTGCTGTTCGCCGCCCGCCGCTTCGACCCGGCGCTGGAGACCCCCTTCTGGGCCTACGCGTCGTTCTGGGTGCGCAAGGCCATGCAGGAGCTCGTCGCCGAGCTCAGCCGCCCCGTCGCGCTGTCCGACCGCGCCGTGCGCGGCCTGGCCGCGGTGCGGACCGCCCGCGCCGACCACCTGCGCGAGCACGGCGTCGAGCCGACCCCCGACCAGCTCAGCGGGTCGACCGGACTGCGCCGACAGCAGGTCGAGCAGCTGCAGGCGGCCGAGCGCAGCCCCCGCAGCCTCGAGGAGCGCCTCGGCGGGGGCGACGCGCCCGGGGCCACCGTGGCCGACCAGCTCCCCGACCCCCGCGCCGAGCAGGCCTTCGACGTCGTCCTCGACGACATCGAGGTCCAGGAGGTGTACGCGCTCGCCGAGCGGCTCGACGAGCGCGAGCGGTACGTCATCCGCGCCCACTACGGCCTGGGCGAGCCCGCCCGGAGCCTGCGCGAGATCGGGACCAGCCTCGGCGTCACCGCGGAGCGGGCCCGGCAGATCGAGGCGGGCGGGCTGGGCAAGCTGCGGGCGTCCCTCACCCGGTCGGCTCCGGTCCGCTGAGAGCGGGCTTGCGACCGGGAGCCGGCGGCTTACTGGAGACGTCGTCACGGGGGACCGGGGAGGGGTGGTGGCCATGCGGCCGGCCGGATCGGCGTTGCGGCACGACGCGTTCGTCTACGACGGCGAGGAGGAGTTCCTGGCGCTGTCGCTGCCGTTCCTCCGGGAGGGACTGGAGGCCGGGGAGGGCGCGGTCGTCGCCCACACCCGCCGCGGGCTGGCCGCGGTGCGCGACGCGCTGGGCCCGGACGCGGAGTCGGTGACCTTCGTCGACGTCGGCGGCGCGTACACGCGCCCGGTCAGGACGCTGGCCGCCTACCACGCCGTCTACGCCGACGAGCTGGGGAGGGTGCCCTCGCTGCGCGCGGTGGCCGACGTCCAGGTGGGCCCGGACCCGGGGGACCGGGCGGTGTGGACGGCCTACGAGGCGGCCTTCAACCGCTCCTTCGCGCACCTGCCGGCGTGGGTGCTGTGCACCTACGACACCGGCGCGGTGCCCGACGAGGTCCGCGAGGACGTGTGGCGGACGCACCCGCAGGTCGTCGCCGGGGGCACCTGGCAGGCCAGCGACCGGTTCGACGACGTCGACGCCCTGGTGCGCGCCCTCGCCGGTGCCCCCGACCCGCCGGCGCGGCTGCGGCCGGTGCCCGCCGGCCGCGACGCCGAGGAGTTCCGCGAGCACCTGGCCCGGGAGCTGGCCGCCGAGGGGGTGCCCCCCGCCCGCGCCCTCGACGCCCTCCTCGCCGCGACGGAGGTCCACGCCAACGCCGTGCGGCACGGGGGCGGGGTGCGCGCCGTGCGCGCCGGACGCGCCGGCGGCCGGTTCGTGTGCGAGGTCGTCGACGCAGGCCCGGGCTTCGACGACCCGCTGGCGGGCTACCTGGCGCCCCGGCCGGGGGTCGGCACCGGCCTGTGGGTCGCCCGCCAGCTCACCTGGCAGATCGACTTCGCCCGGGCGGCCGACGGCTTCACCGCCCGGATCGTGCTCTGAGGGCAGCGCCCTCCACCGGGTCCGGTGCACGGGCCCCGCCCCCGGGTGCGCGGGCCCGGGGTCGACACCGGCGCGACGGCCGCCGCGTCCCGGGACGCTCCCCGCCATGACAGACCGCAGCCCCTCCACCTGGTTCATCACCGGCGCCTCCTCCGGGATCGGGCTGGCGCTCGCCCGGGCCGCAGCCGGCCGCGGCGACCGGGTCGCCGCCCTGGCGCGCGACGTGTCGGCGCTCGCCCCGCTCGCCGACCAGCACGGGGACCGGGTCCTCGCCCTCGCCGCCGACGTCCGCCGGCCGGCCGAGGTCGACGACGCCGTCACCCGCGCCGTGGCGTCCTTCGGCCGCCTCGACGTGGTGGCCAACAACGCCGGCTACGGGCTGTTCGGCGCGGTGGAGGAGTCGACCGACGAGCAGGCGCGCGCCGTCTTCGACACCAACGTGTTCGGCGTGCTGCACGTGCTGCGGGCGACCCTGCCGGTGCTGCGCGCCCAGCGCGGCGGGCACGTGCTGCAGGGCTCGTCCTACTACGGGCGGGTGGCGCACGCCGGCGTCGGGCTGCTGGCCGCCACCAAGTACGCGGTGGAGGGGCTGACCGAGGCCCTCGTCGGGGAGGTCGAGCCGCTGGGGATCCGGGTGACCCTGGTCGAACCCGGCCCGACCGCGACGGCGTTCGGCGCCAAGCTGGAGGTCGCGGGGACCATCGGTGACTACGACCCGACGGTCCGCGAGGTGCAGCGGGCGATCGCCGCGCTGCCGCCGGAGGCCTTCAACGGGGCCGACCGGGTCGCCGCGGCCATCCTGACCGCCGTCGACGCCGACCGCCCCCCGCGCCGGCTGGTGACCGGCAGCTACGCGGTGCAGGAGATCCGCGCCGCGCTGCGCGGCCAGCTCGACGAGCTCGACGCCTGGGCGGGCACCGCCGCCGCCGTCGACGGCGCCGCCGCGGCGTGACGCCCGCGCGGCGGGCGTGACGGACGCACCGGAGGGCGCGTCACGCGGTCAGCGCAGTGACCGGAACCCCGCGCGCATCTCCTCGGCGAAGACCTGCGGCTGCTCCCAGGCCGGGAAGTGCCCGCCGGCCGCGGCCCGGTGGAAGTAGACCAGGGTCGGGAAGGCGCGGCGGGCCCACGTCTCCGGCGCCCGGAACAGGTCGTCGTCGGGGCAGACCGTGACGGCCACCGGGATGCCGATCGTGTCGGTCCGCTGCCCGGCCGCGCTGATCAGGCTCTGCGCGCGGTTCTCCCAGTAGAGCCGTGCCCCGGAGACCACCGTGTTGGTCAGCCAGTGCAGGGAGAAGTTGTCCAGCACCTCGTCGACGGTCGGGGTCTGGGCGGGGTCCTCGCCGTAGCTCCAGTGGCCGAACCCGCCGTGCACGAGCATCCAGCCGGCGAGGCCGGCGGGGGAGTCGGTCAGGCCGTAGCCGACGGCCTGGGGCCGCGCGGTCATCATCTGGTAGTAGCCCCAGCCGCCGCCGGCCAGGAACGACCGCACGTCGTCGAACGCCGCCTGCTCCTCCTCCGACAGGCCGTCCGGTGCCGGCCCGCCGCTGGAGATCGCCGCGGCCGCGTCGGGCGGGAACACCGCCGGCAGGTTGGTGTGGATCGCCGCCAGCCCCTCGGGCGCCTGTCGCGCCATCGCCTCGACGACACCGGCGCCCCAGTCGCCGCCCTGCGCGACGTAGCGGTCGTAGCCCAGCCGCCGCATCAGCACCCCGCACAGGTGCCCGATGCGTTCCACGTCCCAGCCGGTCTCGGTGGGGCGCGAGGAGAAGCCGTAGCCCGGCAGGGACGGGATGACGACGTCGAAGGCGTCCTCCGGCCGTCCGCCGTGGGCCGTCGGGTCGGTGAGCGGCCCGAGCACCTTGATCTGCTCGAACACCGAGCCCGGCCACCCGTGCACGATGACCAGCGGCAGTGCGTTCTCGTGCCGCGAGCGCACGTGGAAGAAGTGGACGTCGACCCCGTCGATGGTCGTGGTGAACTGCGGCCAGGCGTTCAGCAGCGCCTCGCCGCGGCGCCAGTCGTAGTCGCTGGCCCAGTACCGGACCAGCCGTTGCATCTCCGCCAGGGGCGCGCCCTGCGAGCGGTCGTCGACGGTCTCGGCGTCCGGCCAGCGCGTCGCGGCGAGCCGCCGGCGCAGGTCGTCGACGTCGGCCTGCGGCACGTCGGCCCGGAACGGGCGGACGGCGTCGTCGGTGGCCGCGGTCTGGGGCCGGGTCGTGGTGGCGGTCACGGGGGTCTCCCTCCCTGAGGACGTCGGGCGGGAGAAGCGTCGTGACCCCGGGCGGTCCGCCGCCCCGGTACAGGCGACTGGTCCGCCGACCGGCCCGGGCCCCGGCCCGTGCCAGGGAGGCCCGGGGCACCCCTGAGGGGCAGGCCCGGGGTGGCGGTTCCCGGGACGTCGCCGGCCGCTGGGAGACTCGTCGTCGACGTGCACGACGAGAGGGACGGGTCCGACATGCCGAGAGCGCTGCTGCTGGAGAACATCGACCCGGTGGCGGTGGAGCTGCTGTCGTCGGCCGGCTACGAGGTGGAGGCGCTGCGCGGGGCGCTGGACGAGGCGGACCTGGCCGCCGCGCTCGACGGCGTGGACCTGCTGGGGATCCGGTCCAAGACGCAGGTGACCGCGAAGGTGCTCGAGAGCCGCCCGGGGCTGGCGGCGGTGGGCGCCTTCTGCATCGGCACCAACCAGATCGACCTCCCCGCGGCGGCCGCGGCCGGTGTGGCGGTGTTCAACGCGCCGTACTCCAACACCCGCAGCGTCGTCGAGCTGGCCATCGCGGAGATCATCAGCCTGGCGCGGCGGCTGACCGACCGGGACCGCGCGCTTCATGACGGGATCTGGGACAAGTCGGCGGCCGGCAGCCACGAGATCCGCGGGCGGACCCTGGGGATCGTCGGCTACGGCAACATCGGCAGCCAGCTGTCGGTGCTGGCCGAGGCGCTGGGCATGCGGGTGCTGTTCTACGACCTCGAGGACAAGCTGGCGCTGGGCAACGCCGAGGCGTGCGGCAGCCTCGAGGAGCTGCTCGAGCGGGCGGAGACCGTCACGCTGCACGTCGACGGCCGGGCCGGCAACGCCGGGATGTTCGGCGCCGAGCAGTTCGCCCGGATGCGCCGGCGCAGCCTGTTCCTCAACCTCTCGCGCGGCTTCGTGGTCGACCACGAGGCGCTGCGCGAGCACGTCCTGAGCGGGCACATCGCCGGCGCCGCCGTCGACGTGTTCCCCGACGAGCCCCGCGAGCAGGGCGACGCGTTCGACTCGGTGCTGCGCGGGCTGCCCAACGTCATCCTCACCCCGCACGTGGGCGGGTCGACGCAGGAGGCGCAGTACGACATCGGGCGGTTCGTCGCCGGCAAGCTCGTCGACTACGCGCGCACCGGGACGACGACGCTGAGCGTCAACCTGCCCGCGGTCGCCCTGCACGGGTCCTCGGCGGCCCGGTTCGCGCTGCTGCACCGCAACGTGCCCGGCGTGCTCGCCGGTGTCGACGCCCTGGTCGGCGAGCACGGGCTCAACGTCGACGGGCAGGTGCTGGCCACCCGCGGCGAGCTCGGCTACGTGGTCACCGACGTCAACGGCGAGCTGACCGGGCCCCTGCTGGCCGCGCTGCGGGCGCTGCCGGAGACCGTCCGGCTGTCGACGTTCCCGCCGCAGGGCTGAGCCGCGGCCCTCACCGGGGCCGCGCCGCCGTGTGGTCGGTGACCGCCCACGTCCCGGCGGTCCAGGGCCGGCGGCTGAACTCCACCTGCAGCGTGCCCGGGCGGGTCTCGAGCAGCTGACCGCACACCGTGGCGAACACCGCCCCGTCCTCCTCGTGGCGGACCACGAGCGCGCCCGGGTCGTCCTGGGGCGGCGCCTCCTGCACCAGCGCGCGCCAGCCGTCGGGGGGCTCGGCGGTGGTGAAGGCGGCCAGGTACCGGTCGGCCTTGCGGTCCTCGGGGCCGCCGGAGGTGATCATCGTCGTCCCCTCGGCGTGCGCGGTGCTGGTGAGGGTGTCGCCGTCGAAGTCCCAGGTGGTGAGCCGGTCCGGGCCGGCCAGCACGAGCAGGAAGCTCGCCATCCCCTCCAGCCGCGTCCCGGTGGGCCAGTCCGCGCCCCGGGCCACCCCGAGCAGCGGCAGGACGCCGCGGCTGGCCGCACCCGGCTCGGCGGTCCGCTTCTGCGGGCGGTTGAGCACCAGGGCGGTGACCCCGGTGCCGACGTCGGTGGCGCACCAGGTGCCGCCGGCGGCCCGGTCGCGCCCGCCGACGACGTCGGGCAGCTCCGGCCACCAGCGGCCCGGGTCGTCGAACTCCCGCGTCGTCAGCTCGTCGCGCAGCGCCAGGACGCGGACCGGACGGCCCGCGGACCAGCGCACGACCACGGTGCACACGCGGCCGATGCTGCCAGTCGTCCGGCGTCCCCGCCCCGGCGTCACCCGGCGGCGGGGACGGGGGGTCCGGCCGGCACGTCCCGGCCCGCCCGCGGGGACGGGGGCCTGCGGTCGGCCGCCCAGGCGCAGACCGCCACCAGGGCCAGGCCGGCGACGACGGTCCAGGGGTGCGCGATCACCGCCTCCTCCGCCCCGGTGAGCGGGTCGGTGAGCACGCCGAGGCGGTCGAGCGCCCAGCCGAGGGCCGCGGCCAGGGCGAGCGCCGCGCCGGCCAGGCGCAGCGCCGGGTACCAGCGGGTCCGCGACACCAGGTACAGCGACGGGAACACCACCGCGACGGTGAGCAGCTGGGCCAGCTCCACGCCGACGTTGAACGCGAGCAGCGCGGGCACCGAGGCCGACCCGTCGAGGCCGAGGCCGGTGAGGATCCCGGCGAACGCCAGCCCGTGCACGAGGCCGAACCCGCCGGCGAGCAGCACCTCGCCGCCGCGGGCGAGCGGGCGCGCGGCGTGCACCGCGGCCGCCCCCACCGAAGCGGCGACGAGCACCTCGACCGGCGCGGCCGGCACCGACACCCAGCCGAGCGCGGAGGCCACCAGCGTCAGCGAGTGGCCCGCGGTGAACGCCGTGACGACGCCGAGGACCCGGCGCAGCGTCGGGACCAGCCCCTCGCGCCGCCGCCAGCGCCCGGCCACCGCGACCAGCGGTGCCGCCAGCAGCAGGGTCAGCAGGAACAGCAGGTGGTCGGCGCCGGCGAGCACGTGGTGCAGGCCGTACCCCACCATGTCGGCGATCCCGGTGGCGGCGACGTCGCCGACCCGCAGGCTGTCGTCGGAGGCGGTGAGCACGCCGGCGGTGGAGACGTCCCCGGCGGCGTCGGTGAGGACGACGACGGCCTCGTGGGTGGGGTCGGCCTCGACGACCCCGTCGTAGGCGAGGGTGAACGCCGACGGGTCGGCGCCCCCGGGGTCCAGCGTCACCGCCACGCTCAGCGTGTCGATGCCCTCGACGGACTCCCGGACGACGTCGGTCCAGGTCTCGGCCCACGCCGTCCCGTCGGCGCCGGTGACGGTCAGGTGCTCGTCGAGGTAGGCGACGACGGCGTCGGCGGAGGAGCCGGCGTCGGTGCCCAGCGCCCGGTCGAGGGTCGCCGTCGCGACGCTGACGGTGACGTCCACGGCGTCCTCCCCGACCCGCACCGACAGGGTGCTGCTGTCCAGGCTGTGCGCGCTCGCGGCGGTCGGGGTGAGCAGGACCAGGCCGGGGGCCAGGGCGGCACCGGCGGCGAGCCGGCGGGGGAGGCGGGAGGGCATGGCGCCCGACCGTGCCGACCGTTCCTGGGGGCCCGCCGGGAGCCGGCTGGGAACTCGTCACCCAGCGCCACGGACTCGTCTCCCAGCGTTCTCGCAGTGGTCGTTCAGCCGGACCGGAGACGCGCTCCGCACCGTGGAGCCCGACCGACTCCCCCGAGCACGAGAGAAGTTCCCGTGACGCTCCGCAGGACCCTCGCCACCCTCCTCCTGACCGCCGTGGTCCCGATCGCCGCGGCGTGCGGCACGACGGCCGAGGCGGCCTCCACCACCACCAGCAGCACGGTGTCCACCGACAGCAGCACCGACGCCGGCCCCGGCGGCAGCACCGACGCCGGCCCCGGCGGCGGGGGACCGGGCGGTGTCGACGTCGCCTCCGTCAGCACCGAGGAGCAGCTCGTCGCGCTGGTCCAGGAGGCCTACGGCGACGCCGGTCTCGGCCTGCACCGCGGCCACCAGCCCGTCGAGGACGTGCTCGACGAGGTGCTGACCATCAGCCACGACGAGCTGCACGTCCGCATGGACGCCGGGCAGAACCTGGCCGCCGTCGCGGAGGACCTCGGCGTCGACCCGCAGGACCTCGTCGACGCCCTCGTCGCGGAGTACGGCCCCGCGATCGACGCCGTCCTGGCGTCGGGGGAGATCACCGAGGACGAGGCCGGGCAGTACCGCGCGGCACTCGAGGAGGCGTTCACCTTCCGCGTGACCTGGGACGGCGAGGAGGCCACGCCCACGTTCGCCGGCCTCGACGCCTGACGGGCCGCCGGGCCGCCGGCCGAGCCGCCGCTCAGTGGGCGACGGCGACCGCCGGCGCCCCGCCGGCCTCGGTGAGCTGCCACGGCCGGACGACGCTGCCGAGCACCCCGATGGCCAGCACCAGGCCGGCCACCATGGTGAGCGCCATCGCGGTGGCGTCGTTGCCGAGCACGCCGACGAGCGGGGAGACTGCGGCACCGATGCCGAACTGCACCGCGCCGAGGAGGGCGGCCGCGGAGCCGGCGGTCTCGCCGTGCGCGGCCAGCGCCAGCGCCGGGGCGTTGGGCAGGGCCAGCCCGACGGCGGCGAGCACCGCCCACAGCGGGACGACCACGCCGGCGAGCCCGCCGGTGCCGGTGGCCGACAGCGCCAGCAGCACCAGCGCCGCGACGGCGCCGGCCAGCATGGCGGTCGACAGCAGCTGCGCCGGGGACCACCGGCGCAGCAGCACCGGGTTGAGCTGGGTGGCGCCGATCAGGAAGAAGGCGCCGGCGCCGAACAGCATGCCGAACTGCTGCTCGTCGAGGCCGAACTCGCGCTGGTAGACGAACGACGACCCCGACACGTAGCTGAACAGCGCGGCCATGGTCAGCCCGGCCACCAGCACCAGGCCGACGTAGACCCGGTCGCGCAGCAGCCCCCGGTAGGTGCGCAGGACGCCGACGACGCCGCCGGTCGCGCGGCGGCCCGGCGGCAGGGTCTCCGGGACGACGAGCGCGCCGACGACGAGCAGCAGCAGCCCGTAGCCGGCGAGGACGAGGAACACCCCGCGCCACGAGGTGATCCGCAGCAGCTCCCCGCCGATCGTCGGGGCGAGCACCGGGGCGGCGCCCATGACGAGGAACAGCCGCGACAGCATCGCGGCGGCCGCCCGTCCCTCGAAGAGGTCCCGCACGATCGCCATGGCGACCACGCCGCCGGCGGCGCTGCCCACGCCCTGCAGGACGCGCAGCACGCCGAGCACCTCCACGGTCGGCGCGACCAGGACCAGCAGCGAGGCCACCACGTGCAGCGCGGTCCCCGCCAGCATCGGGCGGCGCCGGCCGAGGGCGTCGGCCAGCGGGCCGATCACCAGCTGCCCGAGCGCCAGCCCGACCAGCGTGCCGGTCAGGGTCAGCTGCACCATCGCCGGACCGGTGCGCAGGTCGGTGGCGATGGCGGGCAGGGCGGGCAGGTACATGTCGATGGTGAAGGCGCCGACGGCGACGAAGGCGCCGAGGACGAGGGCCAGCACCGCCCGGTGCGGCGTCGGGACCTGCTCGGGCACGGCGGTACTGCGGTCCTGGGTGACGGTCACGGACTTCCCCCTGGGCGCGCGGCAGCGCCCCGTCTCGGAACTGTGGTTGCAGACCACAAGCGTTCCCGCCCGCCGGCTGTTCCACTCGCCGAGGCCCGGAGGATCGTTCCCGTCGCAGATCACACCGGCGGCCCCGGGGAGGACCGTCCCGGTGGACGCGACCCGACCGAGGAGCGGGAGGCAGCGTGCCGGCCGTGGTCGTCGAACGCACCGGTGGACCCGAGGTGCGGCAGGTCCGCGACCTCCCCGACCCCGAGCCGGGGGAGGGGCGGGCCTCGTCGACGTCCTCCGGCGGGCTCGACGTGCGCGTCGGCGGTCGCTACCCGCTGGGTGAGGCCCGCCGCGCCCACGAGGACCTCGAGGCGCGACGGACCACGGGCGAGCTCCTGCTGCTGCCGGAGCGGCGGTCGGCCCGCCCGGCAGCCCGCGGTCGGTCGGTCAGGGGGCCAGGCGGGCGCAGACCCGGTCGGTGGACTCCGGCCGACCCCCCTGGAACACGACCTCACCCGTCTCCAGGTCGTACCGGACGACGCCGTTGTAGTCGAAGGGCACCTGGCCGCTCACCTGCACGTAGCCGGTGCCGTCGGGCTCGATCCGGACGAGGTCGGCCCCGACGTCGCGGAAGCGGACGGACCCGTACTCGGAGGTCGCCACCAGGCCGACGTTGATGGTGAACACCGACACCACCCCCGATGCCCGCTGGAACTCCCGGAGCCGGGCCTGACCGGTGGCGGTGGTGGTGACGGGGACCCCGCACTCCTCGGTGAGGAAGTCGTCGGCGAACTCGTCCTCGATCGGGAAGACCTGCGGCGGGCCGCGAGCGCGGGCGCCGCGGGGACGGCGACCAGCGCGAGGACGGCAGCGGCGACGGCGGTGCTCGAACGCTTCACGGGGATCCTCCCAGCGACGTCGGGGGACGGGTTCCGCACGGTGGGGGACGGTCGGGGCGCGGGTCGGGACGGTCAACCGGTCCGGCCACGTCCGGTGGAGGAGGACGCCGTCCCTACCAGCGGGTACGGCGCGTCCTGCCCGGCCGCACCCGCCCCGACACGCCCGGGGCCGCCGCCGCGGGCGGCGTCTCAGACGAGGTCGCGACGCGCCAGCCGGCGCCGCCGCCAGGCCGCGGGCGGCTCGCCCACCTCCCGGGTGAAGGCCGCGTAGAAGCTGCTCGTCGACCCGAAGCCGGCCCGGCGGGCGACGGCGTCGACGTCGGCGGTGGTGACCAGCAGCAGCCGCTGGGCCTCGGCGAGCCGGCAGCGCAGCAGGAACGCGCCGGGCGTGGTGCCGGTGACCGCGCGGAAGGCGGCGGTCGCCGTGGCCGGGTGCAGGTGCGCGGCCGCGGCGACCTCGGCGACGCCGACCGGCTCGCGGAACCGCGCCGCGACGAAGGCCGCCATCTGCGCCACCCGCCGGGCGTGCCGGTCACCGGCGGTCTCGGGCGCCGCGTCGTCGTCCCCGGCGTCGTCGTCGACCGGGACCGGGGCGGCGACCGAGAGTCGCTCCAGCAGCGCCCGCGCCTCCAGCCGGGCCGCCCGGGCCCGCGCGGGCACGCCACCGGCCAGGTCGGCCGCCCAGCCGGCGAACCGCGCGGCGTCCGCTGAGCGGCCGGGCAGCACCCGCCGCTCGCCGCGCAGCAGCGCCGCGGTCAGCCGGCCCTCGACGTCCCACTCGAGCGCGTCGGCCAGCGGCACGGTCAGCCACCGCACCGCCGCGCCGTCGGCGGCCGCGCTGACCCGGTGCGGCAGCGCGCCCCAGGCCACGACCAGCGTCCCGTCCTCCACCCGCACCCGCCGGCCGGCGTGCTCGTGCTCCACCCAGCCGCCCACGGCCAGCGCGAGCTCGACGTCGTCGTGCCGGTGCGCGCGGCGCATCACCGGCCGGGTGCTCAGCCGGCAGGCCAGGCCGTGCTCCTCGTGCACCGGGCCGGCGAGCAGGGTCTCGGCCGGGGACCCGGCGAGGATCCGGGAAGCACCGCCGTCCATGCCGGGAGTCTCCCGCGCCGGTGCGGCCGAGCATCGGGGGCATGACGCCGCTGTCCCTGACGCCCGAGCAGGTCGCCCGCTTCGACGCCGAGGGGTTCCTCGTCCTGCGGAACCGCGTCCCCGCCGACCTGCTCGCCCGGCTGCGCGCCGCCGCCGACCGGTGGACGGCGATGCCGCCGACCGGTGACCACCTGTTCTCCAACGGCGTGCTGTGGCGGGTGGACTACCTGCACGACAAGGGCGAGGACGCCTCGCTGGAGCTGCTCGGCAGCCCGGAGGTGCTCGGCATCGCCGAGTCGCTGGCCGGGCCGGACCTGGTGCCCACCTACGAGTCGCTGGTGGTCAAGGCCGAGGGCGCCGGCGCGCCCGTGCCCTGGCACCAGGACGCCGTCCACGCCCGGCGGCACCGGCTGTTCAACGTCGACGTCTACCTCGACGCCGCGCTGCCCGGGCAGGGCGCGCTGCGGGTGGTGCCCGGCTCCCAGCGGGCGCGCACCGACGCCTGCGGGCTGCGCGACGAGCACGGCTGGGACGTGCCCGGCGCGGTGGAGGTGCCGATGGCGCCGGGGGACGTGCTCGTCCACGACGACATGGTGGTGCACGGCTCGCCGCCCACCGCCGGCTCGCCGCTGCGGCGCACCGTCTACCTGGAGTTCCGGCCCGCCGCCTCGGTGGTGGAGGACGGTCCCTGGGACGGCGAGTGGCTGGCCGCGCGGATGCGGCTGCTGCCCGCCGCGCTGGCCGCGCACGCCGCCGCCCGGCCCACCGCGCCGCGGCACGACTGGCGGCCCTCGCCGCACCTGGTGCCCGGCGACGACGGCGTCGACCTGCGGGTGGCCCACGGCGTCCACACGCCGGGGGAGTGGTGCAGCGCCGGGTGACGCCGGCCCCCACGTCCCGTCGTCGACCCGGTGTCGTCTCCCGAGCGCACGAGGCAGCGCCAGGTCGACATCCGGCGCCCCCTGCCGTCGAGATGCGGGTGGGTGCGGTCACGAGGCAGCGGTGACCGCGCTGGGCCGCATCTCGCCGGCCGGGCGGCGCCGCCAGGGCACGGGCCAGGGGCACTCCCTGGCGCGACGGGCCCCGCCGGGGCACGACGGTGGTGCGCAGCCGCGGCGGACGAGGCTGCGCCGGACACCCCGGGAGGACCCCGATGGCCAGTGCCACCACGCCGGGGGAGCCGGTCGCCCCGCAGGACGACGGCGGGCGGCGGCGCGGACCCTGGGCCCGGCTGCGCGGGCGCGACGACGCCACCCCGCACCGCCCGGCGCCCTGGCGCGTCGAGGGCATGCCCGAGCAACCGGGCAGGACCGAGGGGCAGCGGCCGCGGTGGGGCGGCTTCTGGTGGCTGGTGCTCGCCGCGCTGGTCGTCAACTGGATCGTCGCCGCGGTGGTGATGGGACCGGCGCCGCGGGCCGAGGTCCCCTACACCTTCTTCACCGCCCAGGTCAGCGCCGGGAACGTCGCCTCGGTGACCTCGACCGACGAGACCATCGACGGCCGCTTCGAGGACGCCGTCGACCCGCCCGGACCGGAGGACTCGGCGGAGCGCTTCACCACGCAGCGACCCTCCTTCGCCACCGACGACCTGCTGTCGGCGCTGGAGGCGCAGAACGTCACCGTCGACGCGCGTCCCCCCGACGCCGGGCCGCCGCTGTGGGTGCAGGTGGTCGTTGGCTTCGGCCCGACGCTGCTGCTGGTCGGGCTGCTGCTGTGGTTCCTGCGGCGCCGCGCGGCCTCGGGCGCGGCCGGAGCGCTCGGCGGCTTCGGCCGGTCCCGGGCGACCCTCTACCGGCCCGACACCGGCCGGCGGACGACGTTCGCCGACGTCGCCGGCATCGACGAGGTCGAGCACGAGGTCAGCGAGATCGTCGACTTCCTGCGCGACCCCGGCCGCTACAGCCGCCTCGGGGCCCGCATCCCGCGCGGCGTGCTGCTGTCCGGCCCGCCCGGCACCGGCAAGACGCTGCTCGCCCGCGCCGTGGCCGGGGAGGCGGGGGTGCCGTTCTTCTCCATCTCGGCCTCGGAGTTCATCGAGGCGATCGTGGGGGTCGGCGCCAGCCGGGTGCGCGACCTGTTCACCCAGGCCAAGAAGGTGGCCCCGGCGATCGTGTTCATCGACGAGCTCGACGCCATCGGCCGGGCGCGCGGCGGCGCGGGCGTCACCGGCGGCGTCGACGAGCGCGAGCAGACGCTCAACCAGGTCCTCACCGAGATGGACGGCTTCCAGGGCAACGAGGGCGTCGTCGTGCTGGCCGCCACCAACCGCCCCGAGATCCTCGACCCCGCCCTGCTGCGGCCGGGCCGCTTCGACCGGCGGGTGACCGTCGGCGCCCCCGACCGCGCCGGGCGGCTGGCGATCCTGCGGGTGCACACCCGCGGGGTGCCGCTGGACCCCGACGTCGACCTCGCGGCGGTGGCCGCCGCGACGCCGGGCATGGTGGGCGCCGACCTGGCCAACCTCGTCAACGAGGCCGCGCTGCTGGCCGCCAAGCACCGCCGCGACAAGGTCACCGCCGCCGACCTCGGCGACGCGCTGGAGAAGACCGTCCTCGGCACCGTGCGCGGCATCGTGCTCTCCCCGGAGGAGAAGCTCAGCACCGCCTACCACGAGTCCGGGCACGCGCTGCTCGGCATGCTCACGCCGGGGGCCGACCCGGTGCGCCGGGTGACGATCATCCCGCGGGGGCAGGCGCTCGGGGTGACCGTGCAGACGCCGGAGGGCGACCGGTACGGCTACTCGGCGCAGTACCTGCGCGGCCGGATCGTCGGCGCACTCGGCGGGCGGGCCGCCGAGGAGGTCGTCTACGGCGACGTCACCACCGGCGCGGAGAACGACCTCGAGCAGGTCACCCGCATCGCCCGCCAGATGGTCGGCCGGTGGGGCATGTCCGCCGCGGTCGGCCCGGTCGCGGTGCTGCCGGCCTCCGGCGAGCAGCCCTTCGGCCTCGACGGCGTCGCCCCGGCGACCCGGGAACTCGTCGACGTCGAGGTCCGCCGGCTGGTCGAGGAGTGCTACGCCGAGGCGCTGGCCACCCTGCGCGGCCACCGCGAGCGCCTCGACCGGCTCGCGCACGTCCTCCTCGAGCGGGAGACGCTGGAGGCCGACGAGGCCTACGCCGCCGCGGGCCTTCCCCGGGCGACCACCCCGGAGACGACCGCGGCGGCGGCCCGGGGCGAGGCGCCGCCCGCGCCCCGCGCGCCGGGCCCGCCACCGGACGTCGCCGCCGCGCCGGCCCGCTGAGCGGCGGGCCGGCGCGCCCCGGTCAGTCCCGGGAGCGGCGGCGGAACGCCGACACCGCCAGCGGCGCGAACACCGCGGTGAGCAGCAGCGACCAGGCGATGGACACCGGGACGGCGTGCTGCAGCGGCCAGGCGGCGTCGGCCGGTGCCGGCAGCCCGTTGCCCCACAGGTCCCGGCAGGCCTGGGTGAGCGCCGAGACGGGGTTCCACTCGGCGATGGTGCGCAGCCACGCGGGCATGCTCTCCGTCGGGGCGAAGGTGTTGGCCACGAACGTCAGCGGGAACATGACGGTGAACATGAACCCCTGCACGGCCTCCACGGTCCGCATCAGCGAGCCGACCCAGATGCCGAGCCAGATCATCGCGAAGCCGAACAGCAGCAGCAGGCCGAACCCCAGGACGCCGTCGACGACGCCGTCGCGGATCCGCCAGCCGATGAGCAGCCCGGTCACCGCCATGACCGCGACGCCGATGCTGGAGTGGATCAGGCTGGACATGCTCCGCCCGACGAGCACCGCCGGCCGCGGCACCGGCAGCGACTTGAAGCGGTCGACGAACCCCTTCTGCAGGTCGTTGGTCAGCCCCATCGCCACGATGGCGGAGGAGAAGACCATCGTCTGCACCATGATCCCGGGCAGCAGGAACTCCCGGTAGTTCGAGCCCGCCACCGCGATCGCGCCGCCGAAGACGTAGGCGAACAGCAGCACGAACATCACCGACTGCACGGTGACGTCGAGCAGCATCTCCGGCATCCGCCGGATGTGGATCAGGTTGCGCCAGACGATCGTGGCCGACGCCCGCAGCAGCGACGGCGGGTCGATCTGCGGCCGGGTCGCGGCCCGGGGCGGGGACTGGGTGGCGGTCACGGCGCGGCTCCCTCGGTCGGGGTCCCGGTGGCGGTCTGCTCGGCGCCGGCCGACTCGGCGCGGTGCCCGGTCAGGTGCAGGAAGACGTCGTCGAGGCTGGGCCGGGCCAGCCCCAGGTCGTCGAGCTCGATCCCGCTGTGCTCGAAGACGGTGGCGATGCGGGTCATGTCGCCCAGCCCGCCGGCCTGCGCCGTCAGCCGGCGGCTGCCCGCCTCGACGTGCACCTCGGGGGAGTGGTCGCGCAGCAGCGCGGCGGCCGCGTCCAGGTCGGCCGCGGAGGTCAGGGTGACCACGACGCTGGCCTGCCCCGCCTGGTCCTTGAGCTGGGTCGGGGTGCCGGCGGCGATGACCCGGCCTCGGTCGACGACGACGATCTCGTCGGCGAGGTGGTCGGCCTCCTCCAGGTACTGGGTGGTGAGCACCAGCGTGGTGCCCTCCTGCACCAGCTCCCGGAGCACCTCCCACAGCCCCGACCGGCTCTGCGGGTCCAGGCCGGTGGTGGGCTCGTCGAGGAACAGGATCGGCGGCGCGGCGAGCAGGCTGACGGCGAGGTCGAGCCGGCGGCGCATGCCCCCCGAGTAGGACTTCGCCGGGCGGTCGGCGGCCGCGGCGAGGTCGAAGCGCTCCAGCAGCTCCTCCGACGCCCGCCGCACGTAGCCGCGGGACAGGCCGTAGAGGCTGCCGATCAGCCGCAGGTTCTCCCGGCCGGTGAGGATCTCGTCGACCGTCGCCGCCTGGCCGGTCAGGCCGATGCTGCGGCGGACCGCCTGGGGCTCGGCGACCACGTCGAACCCGGCCACCCGGCCGGTGCCGCTGGTGGGCACGCTCAGGGTGGTCAGCATCCGCACCAGCGTGGTCTTGCCCGCGCCGTTGGGGCCGAGCAGGCCGAGGACGGTGCCGGTGGGGACGACGAAGCTGACGCCGTCGACGGCGCGGTGGTCGCCGAAGTGCTTGGCCAGGTCGATCGCCTCGACCGCGGGGGAGCCGTTCACGCCGTCAGCATGCGACCTGCAGTGCACGTGAGGGCAACGCTTTTCCGCCCGCGCCGGTCGGCGCCGGTCAGCGACCCGTGCTGCACCCCAGCCGGTTGCGTGCAATGGTCGTGCCCGGACGGCCGGCTCCCCCTGGCGTGACCCCCCGCGCTCCCTCCTCCGGCCGGGCCCCGGACCGAGGTGGTGCCCCGTGGACGTGGTCGATCTCTCCCGTTTCCAGTTCGCCTCGACCAGCATCTTCCACTTCTTCTTCGTGTCGCTGACCGTCGGCCTGGCGTTCCTCATCGCGGTGATGGAGACGATCGCCTACCGCCGGTCGGACCGGCGCGAGGTGTACGGGAAGATGACCAACTTCTTCGGTCACCTGTTCCTCATCAACTTCGCCGTCGGCGTCGTGACCGGCATCGTGCAGGAGTTCCAGTTCGGGATGAACTGGAGCCGGTTCTCCTCCTTCGTCGGCAACATCTTCGGGGTCCCGCTGGCCCTCGAGGTGCTCATGGCGTTCTTCCTCGAGAGCACGTTCATCGGGCTGTGGTGGTTCGGCAAGGACCGGCTCCGGCCGTGGATGCGGCTGGGCAGCATCTGGCTGGTGGCGATCGGCACACAGATCAGCGCGTTCTGGATCGTGCTGGCCAACGCCTGGATGCACCACCCGGTCGGCTACGAGGTGGTCGACGGGCAGGCCCGGCTCACCGACTTCACCGCCGTCGTCCTCAACTACAAGGCCTGGCTGTACTTCGCCCACGTGCAGGGCAGCGCCTGGGTCGTCGCCGGCTTCCTGGTCCTCGGCGTCAGCGCGTACCACCTGCTGAAGCGGCAGGACTCCGACGTGTTCTCCCGGTCGCTGCGCATCGGGCTGGTCTTCGCCGCCATCGGCACCCTGTTCTCCGTCGTCAGCGGGCACACCGCCGCGCAGGTGTCCCGCGAGGACCAGCCGATGAAGTTCGCGGCGATGGAGGCACAGTGGGAGACCTCGGACTCGCCGGCGCCGTGGTCGCTGGTGGCGGTCATCGACCAGGAGAACCGGGAGAACACCTTCAGCCTGGAGATCCCCTACGTCGGCTCGATCCTGGCCTACAACAGCCTCGAGGGCCGCTACGAGGGTCTCAACCCGCTCAACGAGGAGTACCAGGAGCGCTACGGCGAGGGCGACTACATCCCGCCGGTGGCCTGGGTGTACTGGTCGTTCCGGATCATGGTCGCCATCGGGTCGCTGCTGCTGGCCACGGCGTTCCTCGGGCTGTTCCTGTGGTGGCGGCGCAAGCGCGGGCTGGACACCACCCGCTGGTACCTGCGGGCGCTGGTGCTGTTCATCCCGCTGCCCTGGATCGCCAACTTCACCGGCTGGATCGTCACCGAGATGGGCCGCCAGCCGTTCATGGTCTACGGCGAGCTCACCGTGACCGAGGGGGTGAGCGCGAACACCGCCGGGGAGGTCCTCGCCGGCCTGATCGGCCTGTGGGCGGTCTACCTCGCCCTCATCGGCCTCGACGTCTACCTGCTCACCGTGACCGCGCGGGCCGGCATCCACCGCAAGCCCGAGGCCCAGCTGGTCGCCGCGCCCGCGCCCGACTACGAGGGCGCCGGGTTCCAGGGGTACGAGAAGAGGGACTGACGGTGGACCTCGTCACGCTGTGGTTCTGGCTGATCGCGCTGACGTTCACCCTCTACTTCTTCCTGGAGGGCTTCGACTTCGGCGTGGACGTGCTGCGCCCGACGCTGGCTCGCACCGAGGCCGAGGAGCGCGCGCTCACCGGCACCATCGGCCCGTTCTGGGACGGCAACGAGGTCTGGGTGATCGCCGCCGCCGGGCTGATGTTCTCCACCTTCCCGGTCTGGTACGGCGCGGTGTTCAGCGGCATGTACCCGCTGTTCGTGCTCATCCTGCTGGCGCTGCTGCTGCGGGGGGTCTCCTTCGAGTACCGCAACCAGGTCGACAGCGAGCGGTGGCGCGCGCTCTGGGACTGGATGTCCTTCGGCGGCAGCGTCGTGCCGTCGTTCCTGTGGGGCGTGATCATGGCCAAGCTCATCGAGGGCCTGCCGGTCGATGCCGACGGCCGCGTCGAGGGCGGCTTCGCCGTGATGTTCACGCCGTTCTCCGTCGTCGGCGGCCTCACCACGCTGCTGCTGTTCGTGCTGCACGGCGCGAACTTCCTGCTGCTGCGGCTGCACACCGACACCGTGCTGTACCGGCGTGCCCGGAAGGCGGCGCTGCGCTGGGGGGCGCTGGCCACCGTGGCGATCGTGGCCTTCGTCGTCATGGGGTACGTGACCGAGGACCTGTTCGAGGACTTCGGCGTCGTGCCGTGGGCGTTCCCGATCGCCGCCTTCCTCACCCTGGCCAGCATCTGGCTGGCGCTGGTGCGCCGCCGTGACACCCTGGCGTTCACGATGAGCGGCCTGACCGTCCTGTTCGCCACCGTCACCGTGTTCATCGCGCTGTTCACCCGCGGCGAGGTGCTGCCCTCCACCCTGCGCGCGGAGTACGGGCTGACGCTGCAGGAGTCCGCCGCCCAGCACTACACGCTGGTGCTCATGACCTGGGTGGGCGCGGTCTTCCTGCCGCTGATCATCGGCTACCAGATCTGGAACTACTATGTCTTCCGGGAACGGGTGCGTCCCGACGAGGGCGCGCTCAGCCACGGCTACTGATGGACCGGGGACCGACGGGCCGCCTGCTGGCGCTGCCCGCCGCGCGCCGGCTGGTCGTGCTGTGCGGCCTGCTCGGCGTGCTGGTGTGGGCGCTGCTGGTGGTGCAGTGGGCGCTGGTCGCCGCCGTCGTCAGCGCGGTGGTCACCGGCGCGGCGACGCCGTCGGCGCTGTCGGGCGCCCTCGCCGGGGTGCTGGCCGCCTGGGCGCTGCGCGCGGGCCTGCTCGGCCTGCGCGACCGCGCCGCCGCGCGCACCTCCGCGCGGGTGCGCCGCGAGCTGCGGGAGGCCCTGCTCCGGACGCTGGTGTCCCTCGGTCCCGGGCACGCGGCCGGGGAGCGCGCCGGCGAGCTGGTCACCACGGTCACCGAGGGCGTCGGGAGGCTCGACGGCGTCCTGGGCCGCTACCTGCCCGGCGCGGCGACGGCGGCCGTCGTCCCCCCGCTGGTCGCCCTCACCGTGCTGGTCCTCGACCCGGCCAGCGGCGGCCTGCTGCTGCTGACCGGGCCGCTGGTGCTGGTCTTCCTGTGGCTGACCGGCACGCTCGCCGCGCGCTCGGCCCGCGCCTCCTGGGAGACCCTCGCCCAGCTCGGCGCGGTGCTGGTCGACACCCTGCGGGTGCTGCCCACCCTGGTTGCCTACGGCCGGGCCCGCGGCAGCGCCCGCTGGCTGACCGGGGTCAGCGAGGCCCACCGCCGCACCACGATGCGGGTGCTGCGCACCGCCTTCCTCTCCGGGTTCGTCCTCGAGCTCGGCGCCGTGCTGTGCACCGCGCTGGTGGCCGTCACCGTGGGCGTGCGGCTGTTCCAGGGCGGGCTGGAGCTCGAGCGGGCGCTGCTGGTGCTGCTGCTCACCCCGGAGTTCTTCGCGCCGCTGCGCGCCCTGGGCGCCGACCGGCACGCGAGCCTGGAGGGCCGCCCGGCCGCCGAGCGGGTGTTCGCCCTGCTCGACACCCCGCAGCCGGCCCGCGGCGGCCGCCCGGTGCCCGCCGGCGTCCCGCACGTCGAGCTGCGCGGCGTCACCGTGCGGTACGGCGAGCGGGCCGCCTTCGACGGCGTCGACCTCGACCTGCCGCCGCTGTCGCGGACCGCGCTGGTCGGGCCCAGCGGCGCGGGCAAGACCACCGCCGTCCGGCTGCTGCTGGGCTTCGCCGCCCCCGACGCCGGCGCCGTGCTCGTCGACGGCGTCCCGCTGGGCGACCTGGACCCCGACGGCTGGCGGGCGCGGGTGGCCTACGTGCCCGAGCGGCCGTTCCTCGCGCCGGGCACCGTCGCCGACAACGTGCGGCTGGGCCGCCCGGGCGCCACCGACGCCGAGGTCGAGCAGGCGCTGGCCCGCGCCGGCCTGCTCGACCTGGTCCGCCGGCTGCCGCAGGGCACCGCCACGCCGCTGGGCGAGGACGCCGCGCGGCTGTCCGGCGGCGAGCGGGTGCGGCTGGCGCTGGCCCGCGCGTTCGTCAAGGACGCCCCCCTCCTGGTGCTCGACGAGCCGACCGGCCAGCTCGACGCCGCCACCGAGGCGGAGGTGCTCGCCGCCCTCGACGACCTCGCACGCGGGCGCACCGTCCTCACCGTCACCCACCGGGCGGCGCCGCTGGCGCTGCACGAGCGGGTGGTGAGCCTGCAGGACGGGCGGCTGCGGGCGCCGGCGGTGCCGCGGTGAGGGAGACGCTGGCGCTGCTGCACGGGCCGCGGACCGCGCTCGCCGTCGTCCTCGGCGCGCTCACCGTGCTGTGCGGCGCGGCGCTGCTGGCCGTCTCCGGGGCGCTGATCACCGGCGCGGCGCAGCGGCCCTCGACCCTGCTGGTCCTCATGCCGCTGATCACCGGGGTCCGCCTGTTCGGCCTGTCGCGGGCCGCGCTGCGCTACACCGAGCGGCTGCTCACCCACGACGTCACGCTGCGGGCGGTCACCCGGGTGCGCGCCCGGGTGCTGGAGCGGCTGGTCCCGCTCGCCCCGGCCGCGCTCACCGGCGCCCGCGGCGGGCAGCTGCTGTCGCGGGTGCGCACCGACGTCGACGAGCTGCAGGGCGTCGTCGTCCGGCTGGTGGCCCCCTCCGGGGTCGCGCTCCTCGCCGGCGGGGTCGCGGTGGGCCTCACCGCCCTGGTCTCCCCGGCCACGGCCGCCGTCCTCGGCGCGCTGCTGGCCGTGCTGGGCGTCGCCGTCCCCGCGGCCGCCGCGCGGGCCGGGCGGCGGGCGGCGGTGGCCGCCGCCCGCGCCGACGCCGACGTCGCCGCCGACACCCTCGACCTGGTGCGCGGCCTGCCCGACCACCTCAGCGGTGACGGCGGCGCCACGGCGCTGCGCGCGCTCGGGGCGCACCTCGACCGGCAGGAGGAGGCGCAGCGGGCCGCGGCCCGGCTGACCGCGGTCACCACGCTCTGCCGGGAGGGCGTGCCGGGCCTGGGCCTGGTCGCGGCGCTGTGGCTGGTCGGCACCGACGTCGCCGCGGGCCGGACCGGTCCGCTGCTGCTGGCCGGCTGCGCCCTCGGCGTCCTCGGGGCCTTCGAGGCCGTCGGCGGCGTGGGCGCGGCCTGGAGCGCCGCCGGCGGGATCCGCGCGGCCGCCGGGCGGGTGCACGACCTGGCCACCGCGCGCCCGGCGGTCACCGACCCCGCCGAGCCGCTGCCGCTGCCCGCGGGCTCCGCGCTGCGGTTCGAGGGCGTCACGCTCACCCACCCCGGCGCGGTGCGCCCCGCGCTGCGCGGGCTCGACCTCGCCGTCCCCGACGGCGCCAAGGTGGCCCTCACCGGCGGCAGCGGAGCCGGCAAGAGCACCGTGCTCGCCCTCGCCCTGCGCGCCCGCGACCCCGACGCCGGCCGGGTCACCCTCGGCGGCACCGACCTGCGCCGGCTGCCGCTCGACGCCGTCCGGTCCCGCCTGGCCTGGAGCGCGCAGGCCCCGCAGGTGCTCGGCGCCACCCTGGCCGCCAACCTGCGCCTGGGCCGGCACGACGCGACCGACGACGAGCTGCGCGCCGTGCTCGCCGGCGTCGGCCTCGACGGCGTGGCGGCGACCCCGGGCCTCGACGGCTGGGTGGGGGAGGGCGGCGAGCGCCTCTCGGCCGGCGAGCGGGCCCGGGTCGGGCTGGCGCGGGCGCTGCTCTCCCGCGCCGACGTGCTGTTCCTCGACGAGCCCACCGCCCACCTCGACCCCGCGCTCACCGGGCGGGTCCTCGACCTCCTCGCCCGCGACCGGCGCACCGTGCTGCTCGTGACGCACGACCCCGGCGCCCTCGACGGCCGCTGGCAGGTCGTCCGCCTCGACGCGCCGGCCTGACCGGCTCCCCCCTGGTGCCGGCCGCGACCGCGGACCACCATGGCGGGATGGCGTTCGACGTCGACCGGCTGCTGCGCCTGTGGACCGACCCGTTCCCCGACGGGCCGGCCGCGGAGGAGGCCTTCCGCGCCGTCTACACCGACCCGGTCACCGTCAACGGGGCCACGCTGACCGCCGCCGACCTCGCCGCCCGGGCCCGGGCGGTGCAGGCGACCTTCGCCGACGCCGAGCGGGAGGTCGTGTCCGTCGTCGAGGACGGCGACCGGGTCGCGGTGGCCTTCCGGATGCGCGGGCGGCACGTGGGCACGCTCCACACCGCGGCGGGGCCGGTCGCGGCGACCGGCGGGCACCTGGAGCTGCGGGTGATCGACGTGCTCACCCTGCGCGGGGGCCGCATCGGCGAGGTGTTCATGGTCGCCGACGAACTCGGTGCGCTCGCCGCCGTCGGCGCGGTCCACCTGGCTCCGGCCGGCTGACCCCGGACCCGGCGACACGCCGGGCGCCCCGGCCGGACTCGCCGCCGGGGGCTTCCCCCACTGTGACCTGCACCTCTAGGTTCCGCCTGCCTCACCGCGCCGCGGCGCTGACCGCGGCCGGCTTCGACGACGAAGGAGGAACCTCCCGGATGACCCGTTCCCGCATGGTGGCCGGAGGACTCGCCACCGTGACCGCGCTCGGCGTGACCACGGTGCTCGGCATGTCCTCGGCAGCCGCCGTCCCGAACAACAACACAGCCGCCAAGCTGACCAAGGCCGTCACCGCCGAGGGGGTGCTCGACCACCTCGAGGCCCTGCAGGCCATCGCGGACGCCAACGGCGGCGACCGCGCCGCGGGCCGGGCCGGCTACGACGACAGCGTCGCCTACGTCGTCGACCAGCTGCGCGCGGCCGGGTACACCCCCGAGGTCCAGCCCTTCACGTTCACCTACGCCGAGGAGAACTCGCAGCTGGTGCGGACCTCGCCGTCGCCGCGCACCTTCGTCGAGGGCACCGACTTCCTGCGCAACACCTTCGACACCGGCAGCCCCGAGGGCACCGCGACCGGCACCCTGGTCCCCGTCGAGCCCGGCGGGGCGACCCCCGGCTGCGAGGCGACCGACTTCGCCGGCTTCGCCGCGGGCTCCATCGCGCTCATCCAGCGCGGCGGGTGCCCGTTCGCCACCAAGGCGCTCAACGCCCAGGCCGCCGGGGCCGGCGGCGTGGTCATCTGGAACAACACCACCGGCCTGATCAACATGATCGGCGCCGCCCCCGGCCTCACCATCCCCGCGGTCTTCGCCACCATCGAGGCCGGCACCGACCTCGCGGCCACCCCCGGCGCCACCGTGACCGTCACCGTCGACTACGCGGCCGAGGAGCGCACCACCTACAACGTCATCGCCCAGACCCGCACCGGCAACACCGACAACGTCGTGATGGCCGGCGCGCACCTGGACTCGGTGCAGGAGGGCGCGGGCATCAACGACAACGGCTCGGGCAGCGCGGCGCTGCTGGAGACCGCGATCCAGATGCAGAAGGTCAAGCCCAACAACGCCGTCCGGTTCGCCTGGTGGGGCGCCGAGGAGGAGGGCCTGCTCGGGTCGGAGCACTACGTCGGGCAGCTCAGCGACGACGAGATCGCCGACATCGGGCTGTACCTGAACTTCGACATGATCGCCTCGCCGAACTACACGACCGGCATCTACGACGGCGACAACTCCGGCGGCACCGCGGCTCCCGGCTTCATCCCCGAGGGCTCGGCGGAGATCGAGGACGTCTTCGAGGGCTTCTACGCCTCGCGCGGCCTGCCCTACGTCGACTCGGAGTTCTCCGGCCGGTCGGACTACGGGCCGTTCATCGCCGTGGGCATCCCCTCGGGCGGCCTGTTCACCGGCGCGGAGGTCCCCAAGACCGCCGCGGAGGCCGCCGTCTTCGGCGGCGTGGCCGGCGCGTCGCTGGACCCGTGCTACCACTCGGAGTGCGACAACCTGACCGGTGAGGGACAGGACGCCGCCCTGTACGCGGCCCTGGCCGAGGACTACACGCTGGTGGGCAACGTCAACGTCGACGCCCTCGACCAGAACTCCGACGCCCTCGCGACGGCGATCATCACCTTCGCCTACGACACCTCGACGGTGAACGACGTGCCGCGGGCGCCCGGTCGCTCGCACGGTGCGGGCAACAGCGCGGACGCCGGCCGGCACGACCACGGGGCCGACGCCGCCGCCTGACGGCGTCCCTCCGCCGGTCCACCGCTACGCACGGCGCAGGCCCCCGGCGCGACCCGCAGCGGTCCCGCCGGGGGCCTCGTCGTGCGGCGGGTGCCCCGGCGGGGACGGGGCTCAGCGGGTGTGCAGGCAGGCCCACACGTGCTTGCGGCGGCCCGCGACGGTCCAGCCCCGCTCGCCGGTGAGCCGGGCGACCACGTGCAGCCCCATCCCCCCGAGCGCGGGGTCGCGGTCGATCGCCGGCTGCGGGCCGTGGTCGGGGTCGTCGTCGCTCACGTCGAGCAGCAGGCCGGCCGAGGTCGGCGCGGCGCGGACGCACACCGAGCCGGCGCCGTGCCGCAGCCCGTTGGACGCCAGCTCGTCGACGGCGAGCAGCAGCGACTCGAGGACGCCGTCCTCGTCGGCCCCGTCGAGGACCTGCGGCAGCCAGGACCGCAGCCCGGCGCGCACCGCCCGCAGCTGCGCCGCACGGGTGATCTCGTACTCGTAGGGAGGTCCCGTGGTCTCGGGAGGGGGCCGTCGCGGCCAGGAGTCCGGCTGCATGTGCTCGTTCCGGTCGGGGCTGTTCTGCTTCCAGTTCCCCGCCGTGGCCCTGCCGAACCGGCGACCCGCCCGCCGGGCGGGTCGGGCCCCCGGTGGTCACTCCAGCCGGGTCACCAGCCGCACCGACGTGCCCTCGGCGGTGCGGTCGACGTGCACGTGGTCGCACAGCTGCCGGGCCAGCCACAGCCCCATGCCGCCGCGGGAGAGGTCCTCGCCGTGGGCGGGCCCGTACCCGGCGAAGGGGTCCGCGGGACCGGGACCGCGGTCGGTGATGCGGCAGGCCACCCGCCCGGCGCCGGCCCACAGCTCCAGGTCGACGGGCGGCCGGCCGTGCCGGACCGCGTTGGAGGTCATCTCGTCGACGGCGAGCAGGAGGTCCTCGACGGCGTCGCGCGAGCCCGGCAGGGCGGCCAGCACCGCGGCGACGGCGTGCCGCAGCCCGATGAAGTCGGTGACGTCCCGGGCGGTCAGCCGCGGCGTGCCCCGCTCGAGCGGTTCGGGCGGCGCGGGCAGGTCGCGCAGGAAGACCGCCGGGTCGACGTAGCCGGGGTTGGCCACCCGGCGCCCCGGGGTCACCAGGTGCGGGTGGGTGCGGCGGGCCGACTCGAGCACCGGCTCGGGCAGCCGCCGGGTGTCGAAGACGCACAGGCCCCACAGCGGCCGGTCGGCGAGCGCGACGTTGACCACCGCCTCGTAGCGCTGCCACTCGTAGCGCTCCTGCTCGGTGGTGCCGAAGTCGGTCTCGCCGACGACCCGCACCCGGGGGACGCCCGCGGCTGCGTGCCGGTCGGCCAGGCGGCGGAAACCGGTGATGGCGGCCGGGGTCCGCCCCCGGTAGGCCTCGGACCGGTCGACGACCAGCAGCCGCGGGTCGTCGTCGAGGGCGTCCCGGACGACGCCGGCGGTGCGGGGGCCGGTGGCCAGGACCGCGGCCTCACCGGCGGCCAGCCCCTCGCGCAGGAAGGGCACGACGACGTCGACGAGCCGGCCCGGGTCGTCGTAGAGCAGCGCGTCGTGCACGTAGCCGACGGCGGATCCCGGTCCTCCGCCCGTGCACACCGCAGACACCTGGAGACTCCCGAACGGTCGACCTCTGGAGAGCACGCGCCCGGCCGTCGCCGACGCGGTCCCCGCCCCCTCGGGTGCCCGGCACGAGCGCGATCCAGAACGGTACCCGGTCGTCCGCAGCAGGCGGGGGACCGGCGCCCGGTCCCCGGGTCGCAGGGGCCTGACAGCGGGTGCCCGCCCGCGTAGCGTCGCATCGGTGACGGTTCCTCGGGGACTGCCCTCCCTGACCGGCCTCCGGCCGGGTGACCACGTGTGCCGGAGCTTCGCCGACGACGCCGACCTCGCCCGCGCGGTCGTGCCCTACCTCGACGAGGGTCGCCGGCGCGACGAGCAGCTGCTGGTGGTGGGCTCCTCCCGGTCCGCCGCCCTGGCCGCCGTCGCCGGCCTGCCGCACCGCGACGAACTGATCGCCGCGGGCCGGCTCGAGGTGCTGGGCACCGGGGACACCTACGCGGCCGGGGGCGGGCTGGTGCCCGAGGACCAGGTGGAGCGCTACCGCAGCGCGGTGCGCGCGGCGCTCGACCGCGGGCGCACGGGGCTCCGGGTGGCCGCCGACGTCACGCCCCTGCTGCGGGCCGGACCGGGCGGGCGGCGGTTGCTGCACGCCTACGAGCGGCTGGCCGACGGGCTCATGGCGACCGAGCCGATGACCGCGCTGTGCCTCTACGACGCCGCGCTGGGCGTCGAGGCCCTCGGGCCGGTCGCCCTGCTGCACCCGGTGCAGCACCTGGGCGACCGGGAGCCGCTGGCCCACCTCTCCGGCCGGGGACCGCGGCTGGCGCTGTCCGGGGAGGTGGACCTCACCGAGGCCGCCGCCGTGCGCACCGTGCTGGTCGACGTCGCCGGCGACGTCCCCGGCGTGCTGGAGCTCGACCTCTCCGACCTCGCCTTCCTCGACGTCGCCGGCGCGCGGGCGCTGACCCTCGCCGGGCGCGACCTCGCCGGCCGGGGCATCGCCCTGCGGCTGACCGGCGCGCGGCGGCACCTCCGCCGGCCCCTGGAGCTGTTCGACCTGGCGGTGTCCGGACGGTGACCCTGATGCGTCCCACCGGCGGCTGGGACGGGACCCACCTCGCCCACGAGGGCTTCGTCTTCTCCGACGACGCCTCGCTCGTCGAGCGGGTGGTGCCCTTCGTCCTGGAGGGCTTCCGCCGCGAGGAGCCGGTGCTGGTGGTGGCCGGCACCCGGGTCCGCTCGCTGCTCGCCGCGCACCTGGGCGCCGACCTCGGCCGCCTGGCGGCCTTCGACGCCGCGGAGACCTTCTGGCGCGGCGGCCACGGCACGCTGCACGCCTACGCCCGCGACCTGCGCGCGCTGCGCGCCCGCGCGCCGAGCTGGCGGCTGGCCGCCGAGCCGGTCTGGCTCGCCCGGGAGGAGGGGCGGGAGTGGAGCCGGTTCGAGGCGGTCGCCAACGACTGCCTGCACGACGTGCCGTACTACAGCCTGTGCCTGCACGACGCCCGGCAGGTGCCCGCCGACGTCCTGGCCGACGTGGCCCGCTCGCACCCGCTCACCTGGGACGGGACCGCGCCCGCGCCCCAGCCGGCCTACCAGGACCCGGCCGCCGTCGTCCGCGCGCTGCAGCCGCCGTGGACCGAGCGTCCCGGCGGGGCCGCCGTCACCCCGGTGACGGCGGCGGTGGCCGCCCGCCGCCGGCTGGCCGCGGCGGTCCCGGCCGGCCACAGCGCCCGGCGCGAGGACGTCGTGGCGGCCGGCCACGAGCTGGTGGTCAACGCGCTGCGGGTGGCGCCCGCCGCGGGGGTGGCGACCTGGACCGAGGGCGACGTGCTCGTCGTCGAGGTGTCCGACGACGGGCCGGGCCTGACCGACGAGACGCAGGGCTACGTGCCGCCCGACCCCGAGGAGGGGCCGCGGGGGATGTGGCTGGCGTGGAGCCTGGCCGACGACGCCGCCGTCCGCACCGGCCCGGCCGGCACCGCCGTGCGGCTGTTCTTCGGCCCCTGACCGGTCGTGCTCAGGTGTCGCGGCTCAGATGTCGCGGCGGGTGAACGACAGCGCGGCCAGCCCGCCGATGAGCAGCAGCCACACCACCACCCAGCCCAGGTAGGCCGGGCTCAGCGGGGCGATGGACAGGAACGGCGAGCCCTCGAAGCCGAACGCGCCGAGGGCCGTGGAGTCCTGGAAGGCGTGCATCGCGCCGCGCCACAGCCCGTCGGTGGGCAGCAGCACCCGCGACACCACCCCGACCCGGGCGACGCCGTCGTTGCCGATGACCTCCCCGACGCTGCCCACCACCCCGGCCACCCACGTGGCGCCGAACAGCCCGACGGCGACGATGCCCGACGCCATCGGCGAGATCGCGGTGGCCAGCAGCAGCGCCAGCGTCATCAGCACCGTCGTCTGCGCGGCGAGCAGCAGCAGCCCGGTGACCGGGTCCGGCGGCCAGTAGTCGACGGCCCACCGGACGACGAGGAACTGCGCGAACCCGGCGACGAGCACGTAGCCGGTGCCGAAGGCCACCAGCCCCAGCCACTTGCCGACCAGGACCGTGCTGCGGCGCACCGGGCGGGCGAGGATCGACAGCGCCTGGCCGGACTCGACCTCCCCGGACAGCGTCGGCCCGGCCAGGAAGGCGGTGCCGAGGGCGGCGATGAGGCTGTAGCCGAACATCACCAGGTTCAGCAGCTGGGAGGCGAACAGCCGGGCCTCGCCGCTGGTCAGCGCGCCGAACTCCGGGTCGACGGTGGCCAGCCGGGAGAAGCCCCACGCCGAGAGCGCCAGCAGCGCGACGGTGAGCGCCCCGAGGGCGCGCAGCACCTTGCGGCGGGCGGCCTCCCGCAGGGTCAGCCCGGCGAGCGTCAGGACCGTCACGCGTGCTCCTCCCTCAGGATGCCCAGCAGCCGCTCCTCGAGGCTGATCCGCACCGGCTCGACCGCGTGCACCTGCACGCCCAGGCCCACCAGGTCGGCGACCAGCCGGGGCACGGTGGCGCCGTCGTCGTCGGCGGGGAGGGCCACGGTGACCTCCGCGCCGGTGCGGCTGGTGGCGCCGGTGGCGGCCAGCCGGGCCTCGGCGGCGGGGGTGAGCCCGGTCAGGCGCAGCTTGAGCTCCCGCTGGCCGAGCAGCTCGGCCAGCGTGCCGGCGGCGGCGACCCGGCCGCGGTCGAGGATGACCACCCGGTCGCAGACCCGCTCGACCTCGCCGATCAGGTGCGAGTTGAGCAGCACCGCGACGCCGCGCTCGCGCAGCGACAGGACGGTGTCGCGGACGTCGACCCGCCCCAGCGGGTCCAGCGCGCTGGTCGGCTCGTCGAGCACGACCAGCTCGGGCCGGGCCACCAGCGCCACGGCGAGCCCCAGCCGCTGCTGCATGCCCTTGGAGAAGCCGCCCACCCGGTCACCGGCGCGCTCGGCGAGCCCGACGCGGGCCAGCACCTCGCGCTGCTCGGCGACGGGGACGGCCGCGCCGGCCAGCCGCACGTGCAGCGCCAGCACCTCCGCCGCGCTCAGCCACGGCTGGTAGCGGAACAGCTCGGGCAGGTAGCCGACCCGCTCGCGGGCCCGCGGGTCGCGGCCGGGCCGGCCCAGCAGCAGCACCTCGCCGGCGTCGGGCCGCACCAGCCCGAGCAGCATCTTGATGACGCTGGTCTTGCCGGCGCCGTTGGGCCCGAGCAGGCCCACGACCTCGCCGCGGCCCACGGTGAACGAGACGCCGTCGACGGCGGTGCGCCGGCCGTACCGCTTGCGCAGTCCCGAGCACCACACCGCCGGGGACGGCGGCAGCTGCGCGAGCAGCTCCCGGCCGGCCCCGGCGACGTCCGTGGCGCTCCCGGTGCTCCTGGTGCTCCTGGCGCTCCCGGTGCTCAGCTCAGCCCCCGCGCGACGGCGAGGACCTCGTCCTCGCCCAGCGAGCCGGCGACCGCGGTGACGACGCCGTCCTCGACCCACACGACGCCGGTCAGGGCGCCGTCGCGGCTGGCCAGCACCGTGGCCTCGGAGCCGTCGACGTCGGCGGTCGACGTCGTGGCCAGCTCGGCGGGCACGGGCAGGGGCAGGGTCGTGCCGTCGCCGCTGAAGCCCTGCAGCTGTGCGGCGAGGTCGGCGGGGAAGCCGGGCAGGGACAGCAGGTAGTCGCGGGCGGTGTCGAACGGGACGCCGGAGGCGTAGGCGGTGGGCGCGGTGGCCCGGCCGACGACGAGCGCGGGCACCCCGCGGGCCTCGGCCCAGACCGCCGCCACCCCGGGACCGGCCTGCAGCCGGAACGTGGCGCCGTCGAGACCGGGCGGCGGGGGCGGGAGCGTCTCGCCGGCCGCGGCGGCGGCCTGCGCGGCCCGGTCGGTGGAGAAGGTGAACTCCGCGACGGCCTGGCCGCCGACGGTGTAGCGCGGCTCGCCGGTCACGCCGGCGGGGAGCGCGTCGACCTGCGGCACGTCGAGGCCGGTGGCCTGCTCCGCGGCGTCGGCGTCGGGGACCTCGCGGACGTCGGGGTCGGAGACGACCACCAGCTCGCCGTAGGCCGACAGGTCCGGCAGCGCGACCAGGTCGGTGCTGGTCACCGGGACGGCGGCGACCTCCTCGGTGCGGAACACCTGCAGCCAGTCGGCGGCCGCGGCCGCACCGGCGCCGCCGAGGACGACGACCACGCCGAACGCGGCGACGACGGGGCTGCGCAGCGCGGCGCGCCACCGGCCGGGCCGGGCGGGGGCGGGCGCGGGTGTGCGGCCGCGGGTGTCGGCGTCGACGGCGGCCGACAGCCGCCGCCAGGCACCGTCGACGTCGGGGGCGGCCGCCGGGGTGAGGGCGGCACCGGCGGTGGCGGCGTCGGCGCGGGCCCCGGCCAGGCCGTCGAGGCACACCGCGCAGCCTGCGACGTGCGCGCGGTCGGCGTCGGGGACCCCGGCGGGCTCGTCGACGAGCCGGCGCAGGGTGCCGGCGGTGGGGTGGCGGTCAGCGAACAGGGGCACGGCGGGTCAACTCCTCGCGAAGGGCGGACTCGGCGCGCCGCACGGTGGTGCCGACGCTGCCGGGGGAGAGGTCGAGGGCGGCGGCCACGTCGGCGTAGGACAGGCCGCTGTGGCGCAGGACGAGGGCGACGGCCTGCCGGCGGGGGAGCCGGGCGAGCGCGGCCCGCACCCGGCTGCGCTCCTCGCGGACCAGGACGTCGTCGGCGACGTCGGGGACGGGCCGGTGGCCGTCGGCGGCGGCCTCCTCCCGGGCGGCGCGGCGGCGGCCCGAGCGGAGGTGGTTGAGCGCGGTGTGCGCCGCGGCGACGGCGAGCCAGCCCGGTGCCTCCGCGACCGGCACCGCCGAGCGGGCGAAGGAGAGGAACACCTCCTGGGCGACGTCCTCGGCCTCGTCCCGGGAGCCGAGCACGCGGGCGGCGACGGCGACCACCGCCGGGTAGCCGCTGCGGAAGACCTGCTCGAGGTCGGCCCGGACGGCGCCCCGCTGGCCTGCCACGGCACCGTCCCCCCGGCCCGGGCGCCCGCGTGCCGTCCCGCGCGTCACCGCGGTCCCGAGCGCGGCCACCGGTGCCTGCCTCACGACGTCCACACCCCTACAGCACCGCCGGGCCGGCGGATGTGACACCGGCGCCGCCGCGGGGTGGCCGCCGCCGTCGGCTCAGCCCGGCACGGCCTCGACGACGGCCATCATGCCGCCGTCCTCGTGGTCGCTGATGTGGCAGTGGGCCAGCGTGCGGCCCGGGAAGTCGGTGAAGGGGATGCGGACGGTCAGCTCACCGCCCGCGCGGACGAGCACGACGTCCTGCCGCTCGACCGCCGTCACCGGGCGGCCGTCCTCGGCGACCACCTGCACCGGCCACACGTGCAGGTGCATCGGGTGGTCCATGCCCGAACGGTTCACCCAGGTCCACTCCTCGACCGTGCCGAGCCGGACGACGTGGTCGGTGCGGGCCGGGTCGAAGGAGCGGCCGTCGATCGAGGCGATGGCGTGACCGGTGTCGCCGGCACCGCCGCCGGCGCCGTCGTGTCCCTCGTGCCCGTCGCCGGCCCGGCCGCCCGGTGCACCCATCGCGAGCACCAGCCGGCGGCGCGCCACCGGCTCGACCGCGCGCAGGTCCGCCGGCGGCGCGGCGGGCGGCACCGGGGGGAGGGCGGGGACGGCGGCACCGCCGACCTGCAGGGTGGCCAGCACGCCGGGGGCCGCCGACGGCCCGTCGCCGCGCCGCACCCGGGGGAAGGGCAGCCCGGTGAGCTGGCTGGTGCCCGCGGTGGTGGTGACCAGCAGGTCGGCCCGGCCGCCAGGGAGGACGTCGACCTGCTCGACCGGCCGCGGCTCGGGCAGGCGGCCGCCGTCGACGGCCAGCAGGGCCAGCTGCTGCCCGTCGAGCCGCAGCCGCAGGAAGCGCGACGCGCACGCGTTGACGACCCGCCACCGCTCCCGCGCCCCGGGCGGCGCGCTCAGCACCGGCCGCAGCTGCCCGTCGACCAGCACCAGCTCGCCCTCCCGGCCGCGGAAGCGCTCCGCCGTCGAGACGGCCACCGGGCGCCCGGACCCGTCGAGGGTGGTGTCGGACACGACGAGCACCCGGTCGCGGGTGACCGGCACCTCCTCGGGGTCCTCGACGACGACCGCGCCGAAGAGGCCGCCCCACAGCTGGTCGGTGACCAGGTGGTGCTCGTGCGGGTGGTACCAGTAGGTGCCCGGCGGGTGGTCGGCGGGCACCGCGATGTCGTAGTCGAAGGTCTCCCCGGGCAGCAGGTGCACGGTGAGGGTGTTGTCGGCGTCGCCCGAGGGCGAGACGTGCAGGCCGTGGGTGTGCAGGTTGGTCGGCACGGCGAGGCGGTTGACCAGCTGGACCTGCAGCCGGTCGCCGGGGCGCAGCCGCAGGGTCGGCCCGGGCACGGTGCCGTCGTAGGTGAGCAGCCGCGCCCGCCGGCCGGCCACGGTCACCGTGGTCTCGGCGACCTCCAGCCGGGTGCGCAGCACCCCGTTCTCGCTGGCCAGCGTCGGCGGCTCGGCCAGCGGGTCCCCGCCCGCGGGCGCCGGGCCGCCGGGGTTGGTGGGGCGCGCCCAGGCGGTGCCGCCCAGCGAGGCGCCGAGCAGGCCGAGGCCGCCGAGCTGCAGGGCGCGCCGGCGGGTCAGCCGCAGGGGGCCGCCCGGCGACACGAGGGCGGGGGCGGGACGGCCCTGGGGAGTGTCGGTCATGGCCGCGCCCTCCGGGTGGTCGCGGAGGCGTCCCGGCCGGGCCGGGACGCGGCGGGACCCGGTGCGCGGGGGACCGCCGGGGCCCCGCCGGCGCCGGTGGCCGTCGGCTTCGGCGTGGTGCCGGATGCTAGCCCCGGGGACGGCCGTCCGGCAGGCGCCGCCGCCCCGGGAGCCGGGTCAGCGGAGCCGGGTCAGCGGGGCTCGAACAGGACCACCTCGTCGGGCCGGGTCGTGAACGGGTTGGCCCACGCCGAGGCCGTGCCGGTGATCGGCTGGGCGTCGGTGACCACCACGTGCGGCGGGCCGGGGTAGATGGCGAGCACCCGGGCGGGGTCGGTGAGCGTCTCGGTGCGCTCGACGAGCTCGCCGCGCCGCAGTGACGACGTCGTGCGCTCCCCGCGCAGCTCCTCGCCGACCCGCGCCACCCACCGGGCGCCGTCCTGGGTGAACCCGATCGACCGCACCCGCGCACCCGGGGGCGCGGGCTCGCAGCCGGCGAACTCGGCCAGCGCCTCGTACAGCCGCTCGGCCTGGTCGTCGTCGGTGGCGCGGGGGAGGAAGAAGGTGGTCACGCCGGCGATCCTGCCCGCCGGCACCGACGGTCCCGGGTCAGCCCGCCCGCTCGGCGGCCAGGCCGGCGAAGGTGGTCCGCAGCTCGCGCTTGAGGATCTTCCCGCTGGCGTTCTTGGGCAGGGCGTCGACGACGGTCACGTGCCGCGGCGTCTTGAAGCCCGCCAGCCGCTCCCGGCAGAAGGCGACGAGCTCGTCGGGGTCGGCCCGCTGCCCCTCCCGCACGACGACGGCGGCGGCCACGGCCTCGATCCACCGCGGGTGCGGGATGCCGAAGACGGCGACCTCCGCGACCGCGGGGTGCTGGTAGAGCACCTCCTCGACCTCCCGGCTGGCGACGTTCTCCCCGCCGGTCTTGATGACGTCCTTCTTGCGGTCGACGATCGTGGTGTAGCCGTCGGCGTCCATGACGCCGAGGTCGCCGCTGTGGAACCAGCCGTCGCGGAAGGCCTCGGCGGTCTTGTCCGGGTCGTTCCAGTAGCCGGCGGTGGCGTGCGGGCTGCGGTGCACGATCTCGCCCTCGACGCCGGGGCCCACCGGCTCGCCGAGGTCGTCGACGATCCGCGTCTCGCTGTTGATCACCGCGGTGCCGGCCGAGCCGGGCTTGCGCAGCTGGTCCTCCGGGGACAGCACCAGCGCCAGCGCCGACATCTCCGTCTGCCCGTAGAAGTTGAACAGCGCCATGCCCGGCAGCCGGCGGCGCAGCTCCTCCACCACGGCCACCGGCATGATCGACGCGCCGTAGTAGCCCTTGGCCAGCGAGGACAGGTCGCGGCGGTCGAGGTCGGGGGAGCGCAGCAGCCCGATCCACACCGTCGGCGGGCAGAACAGGCTGGTGATCCGCTCCCGCTCGATCGCGGCCAGGACGGCGGCGGGGTCGGGGCCCTCGAGGACGACGTTGGTGCCGCCCAGGTACAGGTTGGGGTTGAGGAAGCAGTGCTGGGCGGCGACGTGGAACAGCGGCAGCGCGTGCAGGGCGACGTCGTCGGCCGCGTACCGGCCGCCCACGATGCAGCTGACGTACTGGGTGATCAGGCTGCGGCTGGTCATCGCCACGCCCTTGGGGCGGGACTCGGTGCCGCTGGTGTACATCAGCTGCAGGACGTCGTCGTCGGCCACCGGCACCTGCGGGGGAGTGTCGTCGGGGTGCGCCGCCCAGGTCTCGTACGCCTCCCAGCCCTCGGGCGGCTGCCCGCCGCCCAGGACGCCGCGGACCCGCACCCCGTCGGCCCGCCCGGCAAGGTCGATCGCCTCCCGCGCGACCGGCAGCAGCGCGGCCTCGGCGACCACGCCGACGGCCTCGGCGTGCCCGAGGATGTAGGCCACCTCGGCGGCCTGCAGCATGAAGTTCACCGGGACGGCGACGGCGCCGAGGCGGGCCAGGGCGAAGGTCAGCACGACGTAGCCGTCGTCGTTGTGCGACAGCAGCGCCACCCGGTCGCCCCGGCCGATCCCGCGCGCGGTCAGGGCGTTGGCGGTGCGGTCGACGACGGTGTCGAGCTCGGCGTAGGTGTGGCTGCGGTCGCGGAAGCGCAGCGCCGTCTTCCCCGGGGTGCGCGCGGCCGAGCGGTGCAGCAGGTCGCCCAGGGCGTGCCGGCGGGCCCGCGCGATCGTGCCGGTGAGGTCGTCGTCGAACACGGGAGCTCCTTGTGTCCGGGTGGTGTCCGGGTGGTGTCCGGGTGGTGTCCGGGTGGTGTCCGGGTGGTGTCCGGGTGGTGTCCGGGTGGTGTCCGGGGTCGGTCCGGGGTCGGTCCGGGGTCGGTCCGGGTCGGTCCGGGGTGCCGGGTGTAGCAGCCGCCGGCACCCGGCGTCGAGAGGTCCCGGAGCCCCCCGCGGGAGTGGCGCCGGACCACCCGATCGAGCAGAACCGCGCCGACCCGTATCACCGAGTGGTCACGGTCGCGCCCGTCCGGGCGGCCCCGCCTTGACCTGCCGCCTATCGTTCCGCCGCATGTGGGACACATCACTCCCGGTAGCCCCGTGCTGAGCATCGACTCACTGCGCGTCACCTACGGCGGCGCGGTGGAGGCGGTCCGCGGCGTGTCGATGGAGGTCCGCGACGGCTCGGTCGTCGCCGTCCTGGGGAGCAACGGGGCCGGCAAGAGCACGCTGCTGCGCACGATCTCCGGCACGCTGCGGCTGCACAGGGGGCGCGTCGACGAGGGCACGGTGCGCTTCGAGGACACCGACCTCACCCGCCGCGACGCGGGCCAGATCGTCCGCCGGGGCGTGGTGCAGGTCCCCGAGGGACGGCGGATCTTCGGGCGGCTCACCGTCGAGGAGAACCTGCGCGCCGGGGGGATGGGCAACCGCGACCGCGCCGCCAAGGCCAAGGCGGTCACCCGCGTGCACGACCTCTTCCCGGTGCTGCGCGAGCGGGCCGGGCAGCGCGCCGGGCTGCTCTCGGGCGGCGAGCAGCAGATGCTGGCCATCGGCCGGGCCCTCATGGCCAGCCCCCGGCTGCTGCTGCTCGACGAGCCCTCCCTGGGCCTGGCGCCCCGCGTCATCGGCCAGATCGGCGAGGTGGTCGCCGAGATCAACCGCCAGGGGACGGCGGTGCTGCTGGTGGAGCAGAACGCGACCATGGCCCTCGGCGTCGCCCACCACGCCTACGTCCTCGACGTCGGCCGGGTGTCGCTGTCCGGGGACGCGCGCGAGCTGGCCCAGACCGACGAGGTGCAGCGGCTCTACCTCGGCCACACCGGCGAGGACGGGCCGGTGCACCGCGCCGAGCAGGCGCCCCGGCGCACCCTGTCGCGGTGGACGGCGTGAGCGGCGCGCACCCGGCCGGCGCGCAGGCCCGCGACACCGCGACCCGGTCCGACGTCCCGCCGGTCGAGGTCGACGGCGTCAGCGTCGCCTTCGGCGCCATCAAGGCCCTCAACGACGTCTCCTTCACCGTCGCCCCCGGCACCATCCACGCCGTCATCGGCCCCAACGGCGCGGGCAAGTCGACGCTGTTCAACGTGCTCTCCGGTGTCTACCGGGCCACCGCGGGGGAGGTCCGGTTCGGGGACGCGCGGCTGAGCGCGATGCGGCCGTTCCAGATCGCCGGCGTCGGCGTGGCCCGCGCGTTCCAGAACATCGCGCTGTCCGGCGCGCAGACCGTCGCCGAGAACCTCATGCTCGGCCGCCACCACCTGACGAAGGCCGGCTTCCTCTCCTCCGGCCTGCGGCTGCCCCGCGCCACCCGCGAGGGGAGGGTGCACGGCGAGCGGATCCGCGAGATCGCCGAGTTCCTCGACCTCGGGGACAAGCTGCACACCCCGGTCGGCGTGCTGTCCTACGGCGACCAGAAGCGGGTCGAGGTGGCCCGCGCGCTGTGCATCGAGCCGCGGCTGCTGCTGCTCGACGAGCCGGTCGCCGGCATGAACGCCCAGGAGACCGACCGGATGGCCGACTCCATCCGCGAGATCCGCGCGGCCCTGGGCATCTCGGTGATCCTCGTCGAGCACGACATGGGGATGGTGATGTCGCTGGCCGACCGGGTGACCGTCCTCGACTTCGGCCGGCGCATCGCCGACGGCACCCCCGCGCAGGTGCAGTCCGACCCCGAGGTCATCCGCGCCTACCTCGGCTCGGGCACCGAGGACAACCCGGCCGACGCGGTCGCCGCAGCCCACACCCCCGAGCCGACGGAGCGCCAGCCGTGACCCAGTTCCTGTCCCTGCTGCTCAACGGCATCTCGCTGGGCGCGATCTACGCGCTCATCGCCCTGGGCTTCGTGATCATCTTCAAGGCCAGCGAGGTCGTCAGCTTCACCCACGGCTCGTTGCTGCTGCTCGCCGCCTACACGATGGCCCGGCTCGCCGACCCGATCGGCTTCTTCCCCGCCGTGCTCGTCGGGATCCTCGTCACCGCGCTCGCGGCGTTCCTCATCGAGCGGCTGGTCATCAACCGGCTGCGCGGCGCCCCGGTGATCAGCCTGGCCATCGTCACCATCGGCGTCGACATCATCCTGCTCACCGAGCTCATCCGGCGGATCGGCCCGGACATCCTCAACGTCCCGCACCCGTGGGGCGGGGACTCGGTGCGCATCGGCGGCGTCGGCATCAGCGAGAACCGGCTGATCGCGATGGGCGTCGCCGGGGTCCTGATCATCGCGTTCTTCGTCGCCTTCAAGTACTCCAGCTGGGGCGTGGCGATGCGCGCCTCGGCCGAGGACGGCGAGGCCGCCGCGCTCATGGGCATCCGGCAGGGCCGGGTCTCCGCGCTGGCCTGGATCGTCGCCGGCGTCCTCGCCGCCGTGGCCGCGCTGTTCCTCGTCGGCGCCCCCACCCCCGGGGTGAGCGCGGCGGCCTACACCGTCGCGCTGCGCGCCTTCCCCGCGGCGATCCTCGGCGGCCTGGACTCCACCGGCGGCGCCCTGGTGGGCGGCCTGCTCATCGGCATCACCGAGGCGATGGCGGCCGGCTACCAGGACCAGCTGTCCTTCCTCGGCCGCGGGTTCGGCGAGGTCGCCCCCTACGTCGTCATGATCATCGTGCTGCTGGTCCGCCCCTCCGGCCTGTTCGGGACCAAGGAGCTGACACGTGTCTGACACCCTCTCCGCCCCGGCCGGCGCCACCCGCAGGACACCCTCGGCGGACGCGTCCGGCCAGGCCCGCTCGCCGATGCGCTTCCTCAAGCCGCTGCTGCTCGTGGCCGCCCTCGTCGTCCTGCTGGTGCTCCCGCTGTACGTCGAGGAGTTCTGGCTGCGCACCGGGTTCGCCGTCGCGGGGGCCATCGTGGGCGCGATCGGGCTGAACCTGCTGGTCGGCACCACCGGCCAGCTGTCCTTGGCGCACGCGTTCTTCCTCGCCGTCGGCGCGGTCAGCTACACCTACATCTCCGGGGAGTCCGGCGGTCTGGGCACCCGGGCGTCGCTGCGCGGGCTGGAGCTGCCGCCGATCGTCGGCATGGTCGTCGGCGTGCTGCTCGCCGGCGTCGCCGGGCTGCTGTTCAGCCCGATCGCGGCGCGGCTGCGCGGCATCTACCTCGGCGTCGCCTCGCTCGGCCTGGTGTTCATCGGCGTGCACGTGCTCAACACCTGGACCCCGGTCACCGGCGGGTTCAACGGCCGCTCGGTGCCGGAGTTCTCGCTGTTCGGGTTCACCTTCGGCAACAGCGACCCGCAGCTGTTCGTCCTCGGCGTCCCCTACCGGGAGGCCGAGCGGCTCTGGTACCTGGGCATCGTCCTGGCGCTGGCCGCCTACCTGTTCGCCCGCAACCTGCTGCGCAGCCGCCCGGGCCGGGCGCTGCAGACCCTGCGCGACAGCGAGGTCGCCGCCTCCGTCATGGGCGTCAACGTGCAGGCCTACAAGGCGCGGGTGTTCCTCGTCAGCTCCATGTACGCCGGGCTGTCGGGCGTCATGTACGCGCTGTCGATCGGCAGCATCGCGCCGGAGTCCTTCGGGCTGACCGTCTCGATCCTCTACCTGGCGATGATCGTCCTCGGCGGGCTCGGCTCGGTGGCCGGCGCGGCCCTGGGCGCGGCGTTCGTGACCGCCCTGCCGCTGGTGTTCCAGCAGTTCGCCGACGTCCTGCCGCTGGTCAGCGCCCCCGGCGAGGGCGGCATCTCCGCCGGCATCGCCGCGCGCTACCTGTTCGGCCTGGCGATCGTCCTGGTCATCCTCTTCGAGCCCGGCGGCCTGGCCGGGTTCGCCAACCGCTTCCGCCACCGGGGTCGCAGACCCGGCCGCGGATCACCGGGCGCCTCCCCGCGCTCGTCCGGCGGCCCCTCCCCGGGCGCCGGCCCCGGCACCACCGTCCCGTCCGATCCACCAGCGCAAGGGAGCAGCACCAGATGAGAGCAGGTAAGCGTCTGCGGGGGGCCACCGTCCTGGCCGCCGTCGCCGTGGTCGCGGTCAGCGGCTGCAGCACCCGGGCCGAGGACAGCGGCGGCGGCGGTGGCGGCGGCGGGGGCGGAGGCGGCGAGGACGTCGCCACCGACGTCGGCGTCGAGGGCACCACCATCCGGCTCGGCGTGCTGACCGACCTGACCGGCGTCTTCGCCGCGCTGGGCACGGACATCACCAACGGCAACACGCTGTACTGGCAGGACAACCAGGTCTGCGACACCTACGACGTCGAGCTCGACGTCCAGGACACGAACTACGTGCCGCAGAACGGCGTGCAGCTCTACAGCGCCATGGAGCCCAACGTCCTGGCGATGCAGCAGACCATCGGGTCGCCGATCAACACCGCGCTCGCGCCGGAGTACGAGGCCGACCAGATCGTCAACTTCCCGTCGGCGTGGGCGCGCACGCTCACCGAGATCCCCGGCACCGGCGTGCTGGGGGCCACCTACGACGTCGAGATCGCCAACGGCTACCAGTACCTCTTCGACCAGGGGCTGCTGCAGGACGGCGCCACCGTCGGGCACATCTACTTCGAGGGCGAGTACGGGGAGAACGGCCTGGCCGGCACCCGCGCGGTCGCGGAGGCCCGCGGGCTCAACGTGATCGAGGCGCAGATCAAGTCCACCGACCAGGACATGTCCGCGCAGGTCACCCAGTTCGCCGCCGAGGGCGTCGACGCCATCGTGCTGACCGTCGCGCCCGCCCAGACCGCCTCGGCGGCCGCGGTGGCGCAGGCGGCCGGCCTCGACGTGCCGATCCTGGGCAGCAACCCGGTGTTCGCGCCGGGTCTGCTGCAGGGCCCCTCGGCGCAGTGGCTCAAGGACCACCTGTACGTGGCCTCGCCGATCACCGCCTGGCAGGCCCAGCCCGAGCTGCTCGAGCAGTACGAGGCCGCCTACCCCAACACCACGCCCAGCCTGGGCGCGATCTTCGGGTACGCGATGGGCGACGTCATGAACCAGGTGCTCGACTCGGCCTGCGAGAGCGGCGACCTCACCCGCGAGGGCGTCACCGCCGCCTTCTCGGAGCTCTCCGACGTCGACACCGGTGGCCTGCTGGTGCCGATCAACGCGTTCGAGACGGGGGTGTCGCCGAGCACGGAGAGCTTCATCCTGCGCCCGGCCGACGCACCCGGCGGCGCCGAGGTCGTCCAGGAGGCCTTCGAGGGCGAGCTGGCCGCCGACCTCGCCGGCGGCGAGTAGCGAGAGGACCCCCTGCCCCCCGCCGCTCGCAGGCCCGCGGCGGGTCCCTGCAGGCGGGCCGTTCCAGCAGCTCACCACCGGCGCCCCTCTCTCCGGGGAGGGGCGCCGGTGGCGTGTCCGGGACCCGTCAGCGCAGGACGGGCAGCTCCAGCCGGGACGGGTGCGCCGCGTCGTGGAACACCGTGAACCCGCACGGCCGGCCGGTGGTCGCCGTGGCGAACGGCTCTCCGGTGCCGGGGTTGCGCGCGAACCGGGGGAACGCGCCCCCGGCGACCTGCACCCGCAGCCGGTGCCCGGCGCGGAAGCGGTAGGCGGTGGGGAACAGCTCGACGTCGACGGCGAGCACCCCGTCGGCCCCGACGGAGACGTCGGCGGCCGGGACGCTGCCCGGGTCCAGCCGGCGGATGCCGTCGACGACGTTGCGCGAGACCCCCGCCGGGTCGACGTCGCACAGCCGGACGACCAGGTCGGCGTGCGGCAGCTCGGGGCGCACGTGGACGCGGGCGCGCACGTGCCCGACGACGTCGACGTCGCCGTCGAGCACCGGGCCGGTGAAGACCAGCACGTCGTCGCGGGCCTCGACGGCGTGCTGGTCGGCCTGCTTGCCCGGCCGCTCGAGCAGCGGGCCGCCGGCGCTCGGCGTGGGGTCGGCGGGGTCGTGGGTGAACCGGCTGGGCGGCCCGTCACCCGTCTCGTCGCCCGTCTCGTCGCCCGTCTCGTCGCCCGTCTCGTCGCCGGTGTCGGCGGTCAGCCCGCCGCCGGCGCGCAGGTGGTGGTGCACCGGCCGGCTGCCCGGCGGCGGCCAGGTCGGCGACTCCAGCCAGGTCCCGGCCTGCTGCAGGTACAGCCGCACCGGCGCCCCCCGCGGTGCCGGGCCGCCGTGGAGGTGGTGGTCGAGCCAGGTCACGTCGCTGCGCAGCGCCGCCCGCAGCTCGCCGGGCTCGCCGTGGCTCCACGGGCCGACGACGACCCGCGCCGGGACGCCGGCGGCGTGCAGCCGGGTGACGTCGGCGAGTTGCGCGGCGGCGAAGAGGTCCCACCAGCCGGTGACCATGCTGACCGGGGGCATGCGGGTGAGGTCGGCGCGGTCGTGGTCGGCGACGTCCCAGAACGGGTCGCCGGGGGCGGCGTGCGCGGTGAAGTCGCGCCAGAAGGGGACCGGCGCGCCGACCGCGGCGGTGTCGGCGGCCTGCAGCGGCAGGAGCCGCAGCGCCCGCTCGACGCGGGCCCGCAGCAGGGGCCGCAGCAGCGGTGCGGGCAGCCCGCCGGTCTCCTGCCGGCCGATGGCCACCGACCACCGCAGCGCGTTCTCCAGGCCGGGGGCGCCGTGGTCGTAGAAGGCCGCCGTGATCCGCGCGGCGGTGACGTGCGGGGAGACGGCCACCAGCGGCGGGTCGGCGTAGGGCGCCACCGCCCACTGGGTGTGGCCGAAGTAGCTCGCGCCGGTCATCGCCACCCGGCCGTCGCACCACGGCTGCGCCCGCAGCCAGGCGAGGGTGGCCAGGCCGTCGTCGTGCTCGGTGGTGAACGGCCGGAAGTGCCCGCCGGAGCCGAAGGTGCCGCGGGTGGACTGCACGAACACCTGGAACCCGCGCCGGGCGTAGGGCGCGGCGAAGGCGTGCGCGAACACCCCCGCCCGGCCGTAGGGCAGCCGGACCAGCACGACCGGCAGCGGGCCGGCCGCGGCCGCGGGGCGGTAGTGGTCACCCAGCAGCGTCACCCCGTCGGGCATCGGGACGGCGACGTCGCGCTCCACGGTGTACGCCGTCGCCCGCAGCGGCAGGCCCAGCGCCGCGTCGGCCAGCAACCCGCCCAGCCTGCCCAGTGCGCCCACGCCCGTCCTCCCGCCGCCGCCCCGACCCGGTCACCGTGCCTCGCTCACCGTGCCAGGGCCGCGCGGCGGGTGCCCGCTCACCGCATGGGGCGGGGCGGTGGCACCGGCTCCTCGATCCGGTCCCAGCTGTGGTGGCTGTAGACGGTCTTGTTGCCGCGGGCGTCGTAGACGACGAGGTGGCCGGTGGCGGTGAAGCTGAACCGGGCGGCGTCGTCGTAGCGGAGCACCTCGCCGTCGGTCCGGTGCAGGTCGAAGGCCATGCCGGAGCGTGGCACGACCGCCCGCGTCGCGCAGCGATGAGAACCGGCGCCGGCGGCGGTCTCCCTCCCAGACCCGCACGCGAGGACCGACCGCCCCGGAGGCCGCCATGACCACCCCCACCCGCGAGATCCGCACCCAGCTCCTCGACGTCCCCGGTGCGGAGCTCACCTACGACGTCCGGCCCGCCGCGCCGGGCAGCCCCGATGCGCCGGTCCTGCTGCTGGTCGGCTCGCCGATGGGCGCGGCCGGGTTCACCACGCTGGCCGAGTACTTCCCCGACCGCACGGTGGTCACCTACGACCCGCGCGGCGTGGAGCGCAGCCGGCGCACCGACGGCGCGGCGCAGAGCACGCCGGAGGAGCACGCCGACGACCTCGCCCGCGTGCTCGAGGCGGTCGGCGGCGGGCCGGCCGACGTGTTCGCCAGCAGCGGCGGGGCGGTCAACGCCCTCGAGCTCGTCGTCGCCCGCCCGGAGCTGGTGGGCACCCTGGTGGCGCACGAGCCGCCGTCGCTCGCGGTGCTGCCGGACCGGGCGGAGGCCTCCTCGGCCACCCGCGCGGTCGCCGAGGCCTACCGGCGCGACGGCTGGGCGGCGGGCATGGCGGGGTTCATCCGGCTGGTGGCCCACCGCGGCCTCGTCCCCGCCGACCTGGGGCCGGTCCCCGACCCCGCGACCTTCGGCCTGCCGGCCGGCGACGACGGCTCCCGCGACGACGTGCTGCTCGGGCAGAACCTGCTCACCTGCACCCACCACGAGCACGACGTCGCCGCGCTGCGGGCCGCGCCGACCCGGGTGGTCATCGCCGTCGGCGCCACGTCCGACGGCGAGCTCGCCCACCGGGCCGGGGAGGGCGTGGCGCAGCGGCTGGGGACGGCGCCGGTGGTCCTCCCGGGTGGCCACGACGGCTTCCTGGGCGGTGAGTACGGGCAGACCGGCGAGCCCGAGGCGTTCGCGGCGGCGCTGCGCCGGGTGCTCGACGGCGCGGCCTGACCGCCGTCGTCTCCAGGCGCGTTCCGTGCACGGAGCTAGAGCCGGCCGCC
>NZ_JBJGYI010000025.1:0-73119 GCF_054049915.1 Geodermatophilus sp. SYSU D00766 | reverse complement strand
CGGCGACCGGGGGGTGCGCCAAACCCCGAGGGGGGGGGGGTTTTACCCGATTTTTTGTAATGGGGGGGTGGTTCAAATGGGGGGGGTGTACCAGCCGTTTTTGTTTTTGCCCCCCCCCCCCCCCCCCCCCGGGTACACACGTCGGTGAATCGACTGTGTCACCGGCAGGTGAGGAGGCACCGTGATGGGCGCTGACAGCGCTGTTTCACTGCGGCGGTCAGCGGTCCGCAAGATCACAAACCTGCCGTCGTCGAACGGCAAGAGCCCGCGGATCGCGAACAGCTTCGGTCTTCCGGCCGGCCCGGAGCACTCATGTCCCGGAGCGACCGCGACCTGCGAACGCGTGTGCTACTCGGCCCAGGCGGAGCGGTACACCACCGTTCGGGAAATGCTCTTCAAGAACCTGCGCGCGCTCATCGACCGCGACCGGGCGGGAATGGCCGAATTGCTGGCCGACATGATCGACGGCTTCCGCGGTGACTGCGCACGAGCCCGTCGCGCCGAGGCCGTGGTGCCCTTGGACTTCCGTATCCACTGGGACGGCGACTTCTTCTCCTATGCCTACGCCGAGGCTTGGGCCGACACGATACGAGAGAACCCGGACATCCGGTTTTGGGTCTACACGCGCAGCTTCGATCCAATCAGGCTGGACGTGCTCCCTGCACTTGCCGGCCTGCCGAACCTCACCCTGTACCTGTCCGCCGACCCCGACAACCTGTCCGCTGCAACGGCCGCCCTCGAACGTCACCCGTGGGCGAATCTGGCCTATCTGGCCGACACGTTCGCTCGCGGGGCGGCCGATTTGGCAGGCGTGCCGAGGAGGCGCTATCCCTGCCCGGAGAACGCCGGGCGCATCCCCCTGATCACTGACAAGGGCTCCGCCTGCGTCCGCTGCGGCATATGTCTCGACGGTCGAGGCGACGTCCTCTTCTCGTTCACCAAGCGATAGCCCGGCCCCCTTTCCGCGACGTCGCAGAGGGTAGGGGCCGGGAGCCGACGAGCGTCAGCGCGCGTCGTCGTCCCAACGCTGCTGCGCCGCCGGGAGCACCGGCCGCTGCTGCCAGAAGCCGGGGTCCAACCTCTGGACGGTCGGAAGAATGTAAGCGATGGAGGGCGAGCGATCGGCATACCTCGATCCGGTGCGACGGTCGGTCGGGCTCGACATTTGTCGTACCGGCATGATGATGTGTGGGTCGTCGGCTACCCGAGAGGAAGGGAAGATGGCCCGGTCCATCAACGACTGGTTCCAGGATCACTCAGATTCATCGCTCGGAGACCACCTGGACGACGAGGTCGTGCAGCGGCCAGCGCCTTGGGACCTGAAAGCGGCCGGCATGGCGACGCCCCGTTCCGAGCGCGGCCGAGCTGATGCCGGTGGCTGGCGAGGAAGCATTGGCCGAGGTAGTGGTGGGTCCGCGGCGAGGCGGGCCGGCGGCGCCCCCGGGACCCGGAGCGCGGCCAAGAAGGCCAAGAAGGTCGGGAAGGCTGTCCACCGTGAGGCATCAAAGCCACGAGATGCCGCGAAGGAGCTTGAAGCCACGATTCGCCGAGTGGCCAAGGCGAACCCGGGCGTCGGCTACAAGCGAATCGCGCGACACCTGAGGGATCACGGCATCAACGTATCGAGGGCCCAGGTGGCTCAGGTGTTGGCGCATCCGAATTCGTTCTGGAGGCGCAAGACGGCGCCCGTTCCGCCACCTCGCAAGCCCGGGGTCGTGTTCCGCGTTTCCGCAGGTGCGCAGCGGAGCCGCATTGCGCCCGCAACAGACCTGTGCCCTTCGTGTGGGGTGCGGCCGAGCGTGACCGGTGCTTGTCGCTGCTCCTAGGGGCATTGGCTCGGCTTAGGCGCTTGGAACGAAGGTCACCCGCTGCTCTTGCAGGTCCACGTTCGACGCTTTCCACCCTGCGTCGCGAATGGCTCGACCAAGTGCAGTGCCCTCGTAGCCGTACCAGTGAGGCATGTGGAGCCGTGCGGAGGGCGGCAGCGGGATACCAAGGACTTCTTCGACCTCCTCGAAAGTCAGAGGAATCTCGTCGCCGTCCTGCGCCCGCAGCCACGCCCACAGCTTCCGGTACTTGCCGGTGTGCGACGGCACGCTTGGATCCTCCGCTGCCTCGTTGACGGCGCCTGCGGACTCGTCCTCCCCAGGAGCCGCATCAGTGACGACGGCCGGCGACGGCGTTGCAGGGCGCGGCCACAGGGCCAGGATCCGATCGGTGAGCGCGCTCGTTCGGACACGGATGTCCTCCTCGGTCCAAGCCTCGGGGTGCTGCGTCACGAGCTTCGCGTTGAGCTTCAGGGCACTGTGCTCGAGCAGGTAGTCCCGCTTGCCCTTCCCGTCCGCGCCGGTCCACGGTCTGTTGGACAGAGCCGGGTTCAGTCCCCCGCTCACGAGAGTGAGATTGCCAAGCACGTGCAGCAGCCGGTCCCGCTCGATCGCGCCCGCCAGATCGTCCGGGTCCAGTGGCCAGTTCTCCCGCCACGCCTGCGGAAGAATGTGCTCAACGGTGAGTTCTCGGGGCGCCGGCTGTCCTTCTCCGTACGCCGTCCGCAGATCGTCCTCGAGCGCCTCCAGGAGCATCCGAACTCGCGCACGCACAAGTGACGTGTAGATCGGAGCCGTCGACAGGGATTGCCTCACCAGCTGGTCGCTAGGCCAAAGACGTGAATCCGCTGTCTGCTCGACCAAGAAGCTCTCCGTCCGGTCCCCGGCACCGGCCGGGCCAGCTTCATCGAGAGCCCGCAGCAGCTCGAGCACCACCAGGTTGACGTTCTTGCCGGTCAATCGCGCCAGAGTTCGACCAACCAGCCAGGACTCGATGGCATTGAGCGCCTTGTCGCGTTGCTCGGCCGGCAACTCCTGGGCCGACCACCTCATCAGCCAGAGGAACACGGGCATGACGGCCCGGGTGTCGAGTGCACGGATTACCCGGTAGTAGAAGCGGGCGGGAGTCGACGCGGCAGGCAACGAGTCCAGGCTGGAGAAGACGGCTGCGTCGGCCGCCAACTCCGCGAGCAGCCCGGGCAGCTCATTCGCCCGCGATGTGGCGACCTGGTCCCGGAAGTCGATGAAGATGCGGTCGGCCGGCACCTCCCGCAGTAGCTTCATGACGAGCCAGTAGTTCAAGAAGACGTCGATGCGAGGTCGGTAGAGACGGCCCTGAGCCGTCAATTCACGCCAGTAGTCCTCATCGAGCGGCTTCCAATACTGCTTGTACAGGCCGGCCACGTCGAGCTGCTGGGTCTGAGCCATCTGGAAGAGCAGGTTCTTCACCAGGTCTGTGGCCAGGAGCCGGGAGCCTCGGTGATTGAGCGTCTCGAAGATGACCTGTGCGTTGTCGCCTGGCTCGAGGTCGATGACTACGAGCTTCAGATGCGCGTGCAACGCCTGGGCCAGCGCCTTGAGCCGCGCCGCAGCCTTGTCGGGGTCACCGGCCGGCTCGCACCACTCCGTGATCTTCCGAACGAAGAAGGCATGCGCTCGCGCGATCCGTGACGTGGCCAGCTCCGGCGAGACCACAGCGTCGTTGTCCATCGCCGCACGGAAGGCGTCCTGGTCTCGGTCCGTCGGCCAGACCTTGTAGACCTCGTCAGGGTGCTGGGTGACCTGGGGTTGGTTGAGCACCAGGACCTTGAGTGTCTCGGCGTCGAGAGGAGTGCCGTGCTTCTCGGTCACCTCCTGTGCCGCATCGAGCAGCAGCTGCAGGGTCGTCAGCCGCTGTTGTCCGTCGATGACGTGACGCACTTGGATGAAGCCCGAAAGATTCTTCTGCTGATCCACCACGATGGCGCCGAGGAAGTGGGGAGACACGGGAGTCGCTCCGTACCCGGACGGAGTCTCGAGCACCTTCTCCGCGAGCGTGCGGACGTCGTCCCAGAGTGGAGCCCACTGTTCCTTCTCGTCCCAGACGTAGGGCCTTTGGAAGAGCGGGACGACGTAACGGATGTGGCTGCCGAAGATCGCCGCAGGTGTGTGCGTCTGCGCCTGCACGTCAACTCCTCCGCAAGGGGATCGGGCAGGAACACCGCCCCGGCCGTAACACATGCCGACTCCGAGTCCCCGTCAGATTGCATCTCACCACGAGACACCCGGCGATGACAGAGCGTCGTAGGCACAGCGACGCGGCACGCGTCTCAGGCGACCCATACAGACTTGTCCTCTACGGCGTCGGATCGGCGCAGCCCCATGGCGTCAGCCAGGTGGTTCGCGATCGCTCGCCCCAGAGGGATGGGGACGGCGTTCCCGATCTGGCGGGCGATCGCGGTCTTGGAGCCCACCCAGCGGTGGGTCTTCGGAAAGCCCTGAATCAATGCCGCCTCGTAGTGCGTGAGGGCACGGTCTTCCGTCGGGTGCAGGTACCGACCCTTCTCCGGCTTGAAGAATTCCGTCCGGATGGTGACCGCTGGCCTGTCCCACCGGAGGCGTCCCATCACGTCCGCGGAGCCTGTCGTGTGCTTCTGCCAGCACGGGGGAAGCAGGTTCTCCGGGATGTCGAATCGGTTGCCCTCCGGAGGGATGGAGCGAATGCGAGCCATCGACGTGGCCGTATAGGTGCGGCCCACATGCAACTCCACCGTCGAGAAGGGGCCCGGACGGAGCCGACCGTCCACCAGCATGCTCCGCGGGGGAAGCTCGGTCGACGACACTCGACGTCGAACGCCCTTCAGGACTTTCGACAACGGCACGTGCCGACCGGCATGCGTCTTGGGTGGGAGCCCGGGTGCAGGTAGGTCACGGTGGTGCCCTATGAGGATCGTTCGCCGGCGGGCCTGCGCAGCGCCGAAGTCGGCCGCGTTCAGCACACCGGCCTCAAACGCATAGTCGGCCAGCAGCCCGCCCGGCTGCGTAGCCTCTCGAAGATCGCCAAACTGTCTCGACGTGAGGAAGGCGCCCACGTTCTCGAGGACGAAGTACCTCGGCGCCGCCCTGACGATGGTCTCCGCGTAATCCCGCCAGAGCGCGTTCCGCACGTCCTCCGCGTCCTGCTTACCCAACGTTGAGAAGCCCTGGCACGGCGGGCCACCGATCACGACGTCGACGGACGGCACCTCGTGATCCGCGAGCCAGTCACCGATCGACCCCACGTGCACGAGGTCACCGAACGTCGCGGCATAGCTCGCGGCGGCAGCGACATCCATCTCGACCGCCCGCACGGTCCGGAACGTCCCGCTCGCGTGGAACCCCTCTGTCATCCCCCCAGCGCCGCTGAACAGGTCCAGTACCGTCGCTCCCGAGTTCGATGGTTCGACGCCCGATGGGCAGGACGGGGCGAAAAGCGGTGGCACGCGCGGAGGCTAGCCGGCCGCACCCACAATCCCGAACCGACAGACCGGGACATGGCCGAACGTCCTAGTCACAGCGGCCGACCTGCGCCCTCGGATCCGTCGGTAACGTCCCGGATGTCTCGCCAGGCCAGGCGGGACACCATGCCGGAAGTCGCCCTGCGTCGAGAGCTCCACCGCCGGGGTCTCCGGTTCCGGGTCGACTGGCCACTGCCGGGGATGCCGAGACGACGAGCCGACATCGCCTTCACGCGCAAGCACGTCGCCGTCTTCGTCGACGGCTGCTTCTGGCACGCCTGTCCCGAGCACCGAACCGCGCCAGCCACCAACGCCAGCTGGTGGGCCGCGAAACTCGAGACCAACGTCCGCAGGGATCGTGACACCGACGAGCGCCTCAGGACCTCGGGATGGACCGTCCTCCGCTTCTGGGAGCACGCGGAGGTCGCCCGTGCAGCTGATGCGGTTGAGGCTGCTGTGCGGGCACCGCTGGGGCCCGCTCCCCCAGATGAGCCAGTCGCGTGCGATCACAGCCCGACGCCTGATACGAAGTGACCAGCAGTAGCGAAACAGCAACGGACAGGATTCAGCACCGTGACGCAGCGCCGGAAGCTCATCGAGGTCGCTCTGCCCCTCGAAGCAATCAATCGGGAAGCGGCCCGAGAGAAGTCGATCCGACACGGCCACCCCTCGACCCTTCACCTCTGGTGGGCCCGTCGTCCCTTAGCTGCCGCACGAGCCGTCCTATTCGCACAACTTGTCGACGACCCGGCATCGAGGCCGGAAGCTGACGCTATCAGCGACGATGACGAGCGCGCTGCATGGATCAGCACCGAGCGAACTCGACTCTTCCGACTGATTGAACAATTGGTAACTTGGGAGAACTCGACCAACGAGCACGTTCTCGCCCAAGCGAGGACCGAGATAGTAAAGTCCACCGACGGCAACCCTCCTATCATTCTAGACCCGTTCGCGGGTGGTGGGACCATTCCTCTTGAAGCCCAAAGGCTGGGATTGCAGGTCCGCGCATCCGACCTAAACCCCGTTGCCGTACTCATTAATAGGGCGTTGCTGGACTTCCCCCCGCGCTTCACTGGCCGCGCTCCGGTCTTCCCCGGCGCAGTGACCGACACTCTTGCAACGTGGCCTTCGATGACCGGTCTCGCCGACGACGTCAGAAGGTACGGTTCTTGGATCCGCGAACAAGCAATACAGCGGGTTGGGCACCTTTATCCCCCCACTACACTCCCGAACGGTGTTAGCGCGTCTGTCATCGCGTGGGTTTGGGCACGCACCGTTCAGTGCCCCAATCCGGCATGCGGGATTCGCATGCCACTAACGCGCTCATGGTGGCTGGGCAAAAAGAAGGGCAAGGAGGCATTCGTAGTACCGGAGGTCCTCGAAGGTGTCGTTCACTATCGGATAAGTACGGACGCCAAGCGCGGCCCTTCCAAGGCAGACGACGGAACCGTAGGACGCACGGGGGCGGTCTGCGTAGGATGCGGAACCGCCGTCGATCTGGCCTACATCCGGGGCCAGGGCAAGGCTGGATTGATGGATTCGCAGCTCATGGCCACGGTTGCGGAGGGTCAGCGGCGGCGCCACTACCTTGCCCCGAACGAGCAGCACGCAGCAGCGGCACGGGTCGACCGACCTTCCGCACTACCGGCGGGCAGACTGGGCAACGACCCCCGCGCGATAACGGCGCCGAACTACGGAATGACCGAGTTTGCGGACCTGTTCACCAACAGGCAACTGCACACGCTATCGACCTTCAGCGACCTAATCTCTGAGGCGCGCGACAGGGCGTACGAAGATGCACTGAGCGCGTCGCCGGGCGACATGCCCGAGGGCGAACGCCAAGCCGACGCGCGCGACTACTCGAACGCAATCGCAACGTACCTCACCTTTGCCTTCAGTCGCGTTCTCAACAAGTCATCATCGATTTGCGGTTGGGACTCGAGCACAAAGGTGGAAGGGGTCCGTAGTGTTTTCGCTCGGCAAGCAATCTCTATGGTATGGGACTTCGCTGAAGCCAATCCTTTCGGCGGCGCCGCAGGTGACTATTTGCTTGACCTCGATTGGGTTACCAAAGTAATCGCCAATCTGCGAGGCACGCAGCCCGCAGAGGTCATGCAAGCCGACGCAGCAAGCCGGGACTACGGAGAGGCACTTGTTACGACAGACCCGCCCTACTACGACAACATCGGCTACGCGGATCTGTCGGACTTCTTTTATGTGTGGTTGCGCCGCCCACTCCAACCGGCCTTTCCGGATCTCTTGAGCACGCTGATGGTCCCGAAGGCTGAGGAGCTTGTAGCTAACCCATACCGACAGGGCGGTAAGCAGGGCGCTCAGGAGTTCTTCGAGGACGGGTTCAAGAGAGTCTTCGCGCGAGCTCGCTCCTCGGCCCGGACCGATCTCCCCACCGCGGTGTTTTACGCCTTCAAGCAGGCTGACACGGATGGGGTGGAGGTATCTTCCACCGGCTGGGAAACCCTGTTGGACGGGATGGTCGGCAACGGCTGGACAATCACGGGAACTTGGCCCATGCGGTCGGAGCTTGGCAACCGCCTTAGAAACCGGGAAAGCAACGCACTTGCTTCGTCAATCGTGCTCGCACTGCGCCCCCGTCCCGCTGATGCACCCGCAATCGATCGCCGCGGATTGACCGCCGAGCTGCGGAACGAGCTGCCAGCCAGACTTCGCGAGCTTCAGCAGGGGTCAATCGCTCCCGTGGACTTGCCACAGGCCGCGATCGGCCCCGGTATGGCGGTCTTTTCTAGGTACTCCAAAGTGATCGAGGCCAACGGCGACGCTATGTCCGTTCGAGCGGCGCTGCAGGTGATTAATCAAATTCTGAGTGAGGTTCTCTCGTCGCAGGAGGGGGACTTCGACTCCGGCACTCGCTGGTGCGTCAAGTGGTTCGAGTCCTACGGCTTCGACCCGGGCCCGTACGGAGAGGCAGAGACCCTGGCCTCGGCATTCAACACCTCCGTCGGCGGCCTCGATCGCTCGGGAGCGCTGTCTTCTCGTGGAGGCAAGGTGCAACTCTTCGATCCAGCCGCGCTTCCCTCGCACTATGACCCGCGCACAGACGATCACATCACGCTGTGGGAGGTCGTCATCCACCTCGCCAAGACACTTGATGAGGAGGGGCTCGAATCCGCTGGCCTAGTTATGGCTAGGGCTGCCACGCGCATTGACCTCGACGCGGCCAAGGAATTGGCTTATCTGCTCTTCTCGATTGCCGAAAGGAAGCGCTGGTCCAGCGTCGCTCAGCTGTTCAACATGCTCGCGGCGTCCTGGGCGGACGTCCTGGACGCTGCGCGACGGAAGGCCGACACCGCCAGCGAGCAACTCGTGCTTGACACGGCGTACTGACAGGGAGCAGCGAAGCACGATGGCAACAAGTAATCGCGATCGAGTCGGGCATGCCCTGGAACTGTTGTCCGCCGGGTTGGACCCGTTCATCGCTCGCGCGGTCGCCGAACGGGTCCCCGCGGGCGAGGACTGGACGGCGCTGCTGGCTGTCAAGGACTCCGGAAAGGGGATCGGCGGCAAGACCTACGCGCGAGCCGACGCCCAGAACCAGCTCCGCATCCTCACGGAGACGGTGGTCCCGGGCTGGTTCCCGTTCGATGCCCACCTCTCCCGAGCGGAGAAGTCGCTCGCCAGCGAGCTGCGCGACGTCCGCGACAAATGGGCGCACCAGAAGCCGTTCTCCGCCGACGACACCTACCGAGCGCTGGACACCGCGGAGCGCCTGCTCCGAGCCGCCGGCGCGGTCCCCCATGCGGACCAAACCCGCTCGCTCCGGGTGGACCTCCAGAGGAGGGAGTACGACACCGAGATCGCCCGCGCGGCCCGTACGCACACCGCCGTCGCGGGTTTCGAATCCCAAGGGCTGCCGCCGTGGCGCGACGTACTCACGCCTCACCCCGATGTCGCCGCTGGCCGCTACGCAACGTCGGAGTTCGCCGCGGACCTGCATCAGGTCGCGTTCGGCAACGGCGACGGAACGAACGATGCCGGTGAGGAGTACCGGGATCCCGTCGAGTTCTTCCGTCGGACGTATCTGACCGATGGCCTGAAGGACCTGCTTCGGCGTGCGGCCGCCCGTCTGTCGGGTGACATGGACGCGGATCCGGTCATCAACCTGCAGACCAATTTCGGCGGCGGCAAGACGCACTCGATGCTCGCCGTCTGGCATCTGGTGTCCGGCCATCCGATGGCTGACTACCCGCAGGACGTCCAGGAGCTGCTCGCCGGGGCCGCCGTCGCCGGCGGGCGGAGGGTCGGCCGGGTGGCACTGGCCGGCAACGAGATTGCCCCGAACCTGCCCATCCGTACGGAAGACGGCGTCGAGGTCAACACGCTGTGGGGCGAGCTGGCCTGGCAGCTCGGCGGTCGCGATGCCTATGACATGCTGGCCGACGCCGACCGGACCGGTACGAACCCCGGCGCGGCGCTGAAGAAGTTGCTCGCCGCCCACTCCCCCTGCGTCATCCTCGTCGACGAGTGGGTCGCCTACGCGCGCGGCCTGTACACCCGCGACGACCTGCGCGGTGGCACGTTCGACACCCAGTTCACCTTCGCGCAGACCTTGACGGGTGCTGTCGCCGCCACCCCGGGCGCGCTTCTCCTGGTGTCGATCCCGGCATCCGATGCCCGGGCCGATCACGACGGCCGCGACGCCTCCGACCTCGAGATCGGTGGAGCCCACGGACGCGAGGCACTCGAGCGCCTGCAGAACGTGATCGGACGCACCTCGTACGAGTGGCGGCCAGCGTCCGCGCAGGAGTCCTTCGAGATCGTCCGCCGCCGGCTGTTCGTCGACCCGGACGGCGACAGCAGGACGAAGATCGCCGTCACGGCGCAGCGGTTCGTCGAGTTCTACCGGTCCCACCACGGAGAGTTCCCGAAGGAGACGACGGACAACGACTACGTCGGACGCATCAAGTCCGCGTATCCCATTCACCCCGAGCTGTTCGACCGCCTCTACGAGGACTGGTCCAGCCTGGAGCGCTTCCAGCGCACGCGCGGTGTCCTTCGGCTGATGAGCGCTGTCGTGCACACCCTGAGCAGCAGCGACGACCCGTCAGCGCTGATCATGCCGGGAACCGTTCCGCTCGACTCGGGCGGTGTCCGGAACGAGGTCTCCAAGTACCTCGAGGACAACTGGGCGCCAATTCTGGACGCCGACGTCGACGGGGAGATGTCCACCCCCGTACGCATCGACGCCGACCGTCCCCTGTTCGGCAAGCGTGCGCTCACGCGCCGGATCGCGCGAGCTCTCTTCCTCGGGTCCGCGGCCACCCTGCGCAGTGCGCACAAGGGGATCGAGCGCCAGCGCCTCTTCCTGGGCGTAGCGCAGCCCGGCGACACGGTCGGCAACTTCGGGTCCGCACTCCAGCTGCTGACCGACAACGCCACATACCTCTACAGCGACAGCGAGCGGTACTGGTACGACGTCCAGCCGTCCCTGAACAGGAAGGCCGCCGAGTACGCGGCCGGGCTCACCCCGGAAGACGTCTGGGCGGAGGTCGTGACGCGTATCGCGCGGACCGAGAAGACCCAGCCGGGTCAGTTCACCGCCGTGGAGGTCGCTCCCGAGAGTTCCGCGGAAGTGGCCGAGCCGGAGGGCGTCCGCCTCGTCGTCCTCCACCCCCGCTTCACGCACTCCGGCAAGGGCACGGACTCTGCCGCGTACCGGTTCGTCGACGAACTCATCGCCTCCCGAGGCGCGGCACCACGGGAACGCCGGAACCTGATCGTGGCCCTGGCCGCCGACACGCAGCGCTACGCCGAGCTCGAGTCCGCCGTCCGGAACCACCTGGCGTGGCGCCACCTCGTCGGTCGCATCAGCGAGCTGGATCTCACCCAGCAGCAGGCGTTGGTGGTCCGGCGGCGCTCGGAGGAGACGAACCGCGTCGTCGACCAGCGGGTCCCGACGACCTACATCTGGGTGATGTATCCGGAGCAGCCCGACGGGGCGAAACCGCTGGCCGTCCGAGCACTGAAGGTCGAGGGAACGGAGCACCGTCTCGCCGTTCGGACCTCCGCGCGGCTGATCAAGGAGCAGCTGCTCCTGACCGCGATCGGCGCGCAGAACATCCGCCTCGCGCTGGACAACCCGCTGCGCCGCACCTGGAACGACGGTCGCATCTCCGTCCACGAGCTCTGGGAGTTCTACCAGCGCCACCCGTATCTGGACCGGCTCCGGAATCGTCGCGTGCTAGAGGACGGTATCCGTTCCGCGCTCGACGAGCTGGACTGGGAAGGTGCGGCCTTCGCCCTCGCCGAGAGCTACGACAAGGGGACCGGTGACTTCGGCGGGCTGATCCTGCCGGGCCCCGACGCCCACCTCGCCACTATCACCGACACCACTCTCCTGGTAGCGCCGCACCTGGCAATAGCCCAGCACGAGCGCCAGTCGAGAGAGCCTGGGCCCGAACTGCCGGGCGGAGGGGATGGCCCGCCGCCGGGCGGGGGCGGGCCGTTTCCTCCGACACCCGGGAAGAAGCCGCCGGTAACCACTCCGAACGTGCGCTACCAGGCGCGGCTCGCCGTCAAACCGGACGGGGACCTCGCCGGGAAGCTGCGTGAGGTGGCCGAGGAACTACTCGCGCACCTCGTAGCTGCTGGCCCCGATGCCCTCGACATCACCCTGTCGGTCCGGGCCGAACGCATCGAGGGGTTCGACCAGAAGACGGTCCGGACGGTTACGGAGAACGGGGCCCAGCTCGGGTTCGTCGGCAATCGCTTCGAGGACGGGTGATGTCCGCACTGTCGGCTCCGCGTGCGAGCAGCCTCCGGCCGGTGGAGATGGACCTCGCGCTGGTCAACACCATCGGTCTGCACCACTCGCTCGCCACTGCGGTTGCCGACCTGGTGGACAACTCCTTGGACGCCACGGCCGGGGCGATCCGGGTTCGGTTCCTGCTCGACGGCGTGGCGCCGGTCGCACTGCAAGTCATCGACGACGGGTACGGCATGGACAGCCTGACCATCGACAAGGCCATGACCTATGCGGGACGCCGGGATTACCACGACACCGACCTCGGGCACTTCGGCGTAGGCCTCAAGGCGGCATCGCTGAGCCAAGCCAACACGGTGCTCGTCTACTCCCGCGCCTATGGAGCCAGCGCAGTCGGCCGGATGCTCGTGCGAGAGGGCGACATGTCCTCCCCTCGCGTCGGCGAACTGTCAGCCGGCGACGCCGAGCAGAGCCTCGCCGAGGCCCGCTTCGACTTCGCCGGCGGCAGCGGAACGATCGTCGAGTGGCGGGACGTCCGGACCTTCCCCGCCACCACGGACAAGGGCGAGCAGATGCGCTGGCTGGAAGGAGCCGTGCGCGACGTTCGGAACCACCTGGGGCTGGTCCTCCACAGGCTGCTGGATGGCGAAGGGCCGCGGGTCCTCGTCGACTCGCAGAACATCCGTAACGGGGAGCTCAGTGCCGCCAGAGCCGTCACGCCGATAGATCCGTTCGGATACCGACACTCGGGCGATCCCGACTTCCCCGCCGACCTCCGCCTGGAGATGCCCGACGGTTCGGCGCCGGTGTCCGCGCGTGCTTACGTCTGGCCACCGCGCTCCCAGGACCCCGGCTTCAAGCTCGGGGGGCGTCCAGGGGAGGACGCGCAGGGCTTCTTCGTGTACCGGCGCAACCGTCTCCTCCAAGGAGGAGGCTGGTGCGACCTGTGGGGTCCCCGGCCTGAGTGGGGCCTCGCCCGTGTCGAGCTGGATCTGGGGTCGACCGCAGACGCGCACGTCACGATCAATCCGGAGAAATCCGGGATCACGTTCTCCAGCGACCTGCGTCGCGCATTGGAAAAAGCGACCTGTGCCGGCACAGGTCTCACCTTCACGGAGTACCTGCAGCGCGCGGCCGGCGAGGACAAGCGCAGCCGCCAGCGGCAACGCCGGCCGATCACCGTCGTCGAGCCCAGAGGAGGCCTGCATGCCAGCGTTCTGGACTCCTACCAAGATGCCGTCGAGTTCGACCCGGACGCCGCCCCGATCGATCTGGTGTGGCGCACACTGCCCCCGGACCAGGTGTTCGAGATCGACTTGGACAATGCCGTCCTCGCGCTCAACCTGCGCTACCGCACGGTCCTCGTGGGCCACCCGAGCCTCGACACGGACGACGCTCCGGTGCTCAAGACGCTCTTGCACCTCTTGGCTAATCGATACTTCGACAGCTCCTATCTCGGAGCTAAGGAGAAGCGCGAACTCGATGCCTGGCAGGCCATCCTGCTCGCCGCCGTGCGCGCCCAGGCAGGACTGGAGTAGTCAACCTATGCCCGACGAGGGACGTCACCACCTCACGCCGGAAACCCTGGAGACGTATTTCAGCTCCCACGTCGTCGTCCCCGTGCTCCTGGCCGACTCTCCTGTCTGCCGCCTGCGGATCGACCCCCCGGCCCAGAGTCTCCAGCTGTGGACGCCGGCCACGGGACCCGAGCCGGACGTCACCGCGATGGATCGCGTGTCCGTCCTCACCGAGGACATGGACGACGGCCAGTGGTACGTCCTCGACGTCGATGCCACCGGCGCGCACTACGAGGCTTACTCCCTGCTCGCCGCGGTCGTGGACGATCTGGCCGCCGGGCGCCCCCTACACATCGCAATGGCACGCTCTGTGGATACGTTCCTCGAGCTCCTCGCCAACCGCGGTCGGCTCAGCGAAGAGAAGACCGTCGGTCTCATCGGTGAGCTCCTACTACTGGAGTCGCTGATCGACCAGATCGGCCAGGACTCCGCGCTCCTCGGCTGGCTCGGACCGGACTCCGAAGAGCACGACTTCGTCCTGTCGGATCTCGACGCCGAGGTGAAGACGACGCTCAGCGAGCGGCGTTCTCACGTGATCGGCACGGAGACGCAGCTCCAGCCCAGCCCCCATCGACCGCTGTGGCTGGTCTCCGTTCAGCTCACCCGGGCCGGCGACGCCGTGCAGGGATTTGGCCTACCGGCCGTCATCGGCCGTGTGCGTTCGAGCCTGAACGGCGGGACGGATGCCTTCGCCGGGCACCTCCGGACGCTCGGCTGGAACGACGCCGATGCGGACCTCTACCCGGAGCGGTACCTGCTCCGAACCGCACCCGCCGCGTACCTGGTAGACGACCGATTCCCGGCATTGACCCGACAGCGGATCGACGCCGCGGTTCCTCAGCCAGAACTTGTCAGTGCGGTTTCGTACCGTGTCGACGTCTCGAGCATGCTCCCCGGTACCACGCCGGCCGCCCTCGCCCCATTCGTAGGAGGAAACGACGATGAGTGACGCCTCGGGGCTGGTACCCGCCCTGAAAAGCATGGACGGCGAGGCCCCGTCGGCGCTTCTCGAGACGGTCAACTTCTTCCTCAAGAAGGCGGGCTCGTCGCCCCTCGACGAGCCCGCCCTGGTGGACGGGCTTGCGACGCCGGACGTAAACGACCCAGCGCGCGTGCGATTCCAGCTCCTCATCAGCCGCTGGGACGCCGCCGACGGCGGCGACTGGGTGGGTGAGACCCGCCCGCACGGCACGGAGCGTAGGAAGCTGGTCTACGAACGCCTGGAGTTGAGCGACTCGGTGCGCGAGCGTCTCGACGGCGTGTACCCGAGGGATCCGAGCGCCGTCGTGATCGAGGGCGGCGAGGGTGACTGGGAGCCCTGGTACGGGGCTGAGCGGCAGACCGAGCGCAACTTCTACTGGTCCGCGTACTCGGGCCTCCTCGAGCGCAACGGATGGGAAGCGCAACCTCTCGCTCGCCTCGACACCGCGACGACGGCAGTCGTTCGCAGGCTGGCCGATCCCACCTGGACTGAGCGATACCAGTCGAAAGGCCTCGTCGTCGGCTACGTCCAGAGCGGAAAGACGGCCAACTTCACCGGCGTCGTCGCCAAGGCCATCGATGCCGGCTACCGACTGATCATCGTGCTCACCGGTACGGTCGAGATCCTGCGGAAGCAGACCCAGCGCCGCCTCGACATGGAATTGGTGGGGGTCGAGAACATCCTCGGCGGCATCGACGAGAACAACGCCGCGCAGGTCGCAGAGACTGACTACCACGCGGATCAGGACTGGCTCGACGACCACTTCCTACGTCACAACGTCGCGATCCACACTCTGGACGACGTTCCAACGATCCGCCGACTCAGCACCTTTGATGGCGACTACAAGAGCCTCCAGCAGGGACTGTCGACACTGGACTTCCGCGCAGGGCACGAGTTGGCGGAGAAGGGACGGCCTCTGTACGAACCGGTCAACCTGTTCCGCAGCGCTGTCCGGTTGGCCGTCGTCAAGAAGAACAGCACGGTACTGCAGAAGCTCGTCGACGACCTCGGCAAGATTCACGCCGACCTGGGCGAGATCCCGACGCTGATCATCGACGACGAGGCCGACCAGGCCTCCGTCAACACCAAGAAGCAGAAGAACCCCACGGCCGAGCAGAAAGAACGCACGGCGGTCAACCAGCGCATCTCGGATCTGCTCAAGCTCCTGACCAGGGCTCAGTACGTGGGCTACACCGCCACACCGTTCGCCAACGTCTTCGTCGACCCCGACGACTCCGAGGACATCTTCCCCAAGGACTTCATCGTCAGTCTCGAGCGGCCGGACGGGTACATGGGCGCTTCGGACTTCCACGACCTCGACGTCGACTTCGCCGGCGAGCCCAAAACCATTCACAACTCGAACGAGAAGGCGTTCGTCCGCGATCTCGTGGCCGACACCAACGATGCGCGACTCGAGGAGCTTCAGGCAGCGCTCGATGCCTTCGTGTTGACCGGAGCCATCAAGCTCTACCGGCGAGGGCCGCTCGGCGAGAAGTTTCGGCATCACACGATGCTCGTCCACGAGTCCGTCAAAATGGACGACCACGCGATCCTCGCGGACAAGATCCGCGAACTGTGGAAGCGAGCCGGCTACGACACCCCGGACGGGGTTGCCCGTCTGCGGAGGATGTTCGTTGCCGATTTCTCTCCGGTCTCGAAGGCACTACACCAGCGAGCAGCTTCGGAGGCCGAGCGAGACGGGAAGGCTGTCCCCGCCGAGCTGCCCTTACCGCCTTCGTTCGATGATCTCGTCGCCGGTGATTGGATCGGTAAGGTGCTAGATCTGATCGATACCGGCACATCCCCGGTCATCGTCGTGAACGGGGCGGCGGAGAAGGACTACGCGCAGGACGCCCTCGACTTCCAAGGCAGCGACGTGTGGAAGATCCTCGTGGGCGGCACGAAGCTGAGCCGAGGGTTCACCGTCGAAGGCCTGACGATCTCGTACTACACGCGCCGCACGCAGCAGGCGGACACCCTTATGCAGATGGGGCGCTGGTTCGGCTTCCGCCGCGGGTACCGCGACCTGGTTCGGCTCTACATCGGCCGAAGCGTGCCCGGGCCCAGGAACACGACCATCGACCTCTACGAGGCTTTCGAGGCTGTCGTGCGCGACGAGGAGGACTTCCGCGAGGAGCTCGCTCGTTACGCCGCGATCAACGAGGTCACGGGCCATCCCCAGGTGCGTCCCGAGGACGTCCCGCCCATGGTCTTCCAGCAGTTGCCCTGGCTGAAGCCGACGGCAACGAACAAGATGTACAACGCCGAGCTGACGACGCAAGGGGCCGGCGGCAAGCTTCAGGACTTCTCCCGGCAGCCGGAGCGCGGCAGCGGGCAGCACAACAAGCTGCACTTCGATCTGGTCCAGCCGCTGCTCAACGAGATGGAGGAAGACGGGACCTTCTCCTACCGCGACACCAACGATCAGGTGCGCACCTACGAGTCGCGCTACGGAGTCGTGACGGCGAAGGTACTCAGGGACATCCTGGCCGGCTTTCAGTGGACACCGAACTACAACTTCGGCCCGCACCTCCGGTTCATCGACGACGCCATCAGCGAAGGCACTCTTACGGACTTCGTCGTCCTGCTCCCGTCGCTGGCGAACACCGTCACGCGACCGGTAGGAAGCCGTCCTGAGGATCTGCCGATTCTCAAGCGCGCAAGGCGTGAGCGTGGCGGTTTCTCCGGAAGCTCGTTCCGACAGCGAGCTGCCGTGCAGACGATAGCCGGAAAGCGGTCGACCAAGAATCGCCAGGACCTCGACGAAGAAGGGGGTCCCTTGGCGGTCAGCCTCCACACGCCGACGCGCGGTGCCCTGTTGCTCAGCTTCGCGTTGGACAGCGGTGTTCCGAACGCCTCACCTGTAGGCCTTCCTCCGGGACCCATTGCCGCGGGGGACGTCGCAACCCTCTTCTCATACGCGCTCCCTTACCTCTCCGCCCCCGTCGGCAGGATCGGGTTCAAGACGCGCAAGTCCGGCGCTGGTGCAATCATCAAGCGCAGCTCAAGCTAACGAAGCTTGTCCTTGGCTTGACGGCGGGTGGCTTGACGTCGCGCAGTTGCACCATGACTGCGCGACGTCAACCCTCAGGCTCGGGTCTTGCAGTGACTTGACCCGCGACTAAACCGAGGCAACTCCTGCGGGCGGGTTTCGAAATCTCGATATTTGTAGGACGCTCGTGTCGAGCTTCCGCCGCCGTACATTTCACTGTCCGCCCTCGGGGGCGGCTCGTCTAGCACCCTTCCAATGCAAGCCATTGCCGGACGCTGTTCGCGCCGGAACCAGCACGGACTGCCGTTTCCCCTCCACCAACACAACGGTCGATCGGTGTTCACTACTCCCGCAGCAGCCACCTACACCCGGTACCACTTCCCCAACTTCCCACATCGCGCGGCCGGTGCAGAGTGGGTAGCCGTGGTTGACCAATTCAACGTCCTCCGCGCGTCGTCAGCTGCCCGTACCGCACTCCGATGCAACCTGGCCCATGACGACGCCGACCGGTCAAGCATCGCCCAACAGTGCAATACGGCCAACTACGAATGTCAGGAGGATGGAGGCGCGCCTTCCGAGGCTGCCCGGAAGTTGCTGGAAAGGGACGCCAGTCACAGTCGGTCGATCCAGGTCGCTTCAGCGCGGTCGTCCCAAGCCGATCCGCCGCTCCTCTGCGGCGTTGCCACGGAAGCGAGCGACGACAGGACCCGCAGCGCCTCCGCACGCGTCAGCGACCGCAACGACTCGACGGGTCGGTCGACGATGGCTTCGATCGCCTGTTGGCGCTCGGCCATCGTCGTCAGGCCAAGGGTGGTGAGCGCTGTCCTGATGTCATTGACCAGCCAGTCGGCGATAGGAGCCTCGGTCGGAACCGCCTGAACCGGCTCCTCCGGGGATGCGTCGCCGCCGAACAAGGAGAGCTCGCCTGACACGAGGCGATGCTAGGTGGTCACGCCGGGGATCCCGCTCAACGGCCAAACACTCAAGGACGTGGAGGAGGTGGCGGCGAACCGACGGAGCCGGCGGCGACCGAGCCAGCCGGCTGAGTGCGCCAGGCAAAGCTACGGCCGCGTCTGCGCCGCTGCAGGCTGGGTGACAGCCGTCCAAGCCCACGGCACCCTCATGACTTCGTCGCGGACGTCGCCTCTCGCCACCGGGATGGCTCCGGATTGGCAACCACAAGGCGGGTCGGCTCGAACGCCAAGTTGCGGCCTCAGCGCAATCTCGGCTGCTCCCGGAGTCGACCATGCAGGACGCCGCGGCCGCGCTCCCTGGCGCCGTACATCGCCCGGTCCGCCAGCGAGAGAACCTCGTCAAGCATCGTTCCAGGTGAGGCCATCGCCAGCCCGATGGAGGCCGACACCCGAACTATCCGCCGTCCCACCTCGACCTCGTCCACCCGGACTGCAGCCAACCCGTGACCGATGGCCTCTGCCGTCGCCGCGTCCACCCCGGGTAGGACCGCCACGAACTCGTCCCCGCCCAGTCGGCCGACCACGGCCCCCGGCAGCTCCCGCTTCACGTGCCGGCGCAGCCGGACGGCGAGCCGAACGAGCAGCTGGTCCCTTACCGCGTGCCCGCAGCGGTCGTTGACCTCCTTGAACCGGTCGACGTCGACGAACTACACCGCTCCCCGACGGCCCGCGCCGCCCGGCCGGTGCCGAACAGGGGGCTGCGGTTGGCCAGCCCGGTCAGCGGGTCCTGCCGCACCGAGCGCAGCAGCGCCTGCTGCCAGCCGTCGGCCCGGATCGCCACCGCGGTCAGCCGGTCCAGCGTCTCCCGCGACGGCGTAGAGGTCGGACGCCTCTGCGTGCCCCCCGGCAGCCGGTACCTCGCAATCCCGGCCGAGCGAACTGGTTGCCGACGGTGGACGAGTACGACAGGCGTCGGAGGGCAGCGTCCGCACGCGTCGACGGGAGGTGCAGCCCTCCCGTGGGTCCAATCCTGATGAAGAGTCCGATGGACGCCTTGACGGCGCCGGCTGGCGGCGGGACCGTCCCGCCGTGCGGACGCGCTTCACCGAGCTGGTCGGCTGCACGGTGCCGGTCCAGCAGGCGCCGATGGGACCGGTGTCCCCGCCGGACCTCGCCGTGGCGGTCGCCGACGCCGGCGGCGTCGGCACCGTCACCGCGCTCGGCACCCCGCCGGAGGCGCTGCTGCGCCGGGTCGACAGCATGCGCGAGCGGACCCAGGGGGCGCTGGCGGTCAACGTCCTCACCACGGACGTCGACGACGGCCTGCTCGCCGACCTCGCCCGGAGAGTGCGGCTGGTCGACTTCTTCTGGCTCGACCCGTCCCCCCGTCAGATTGGGATCGCCCACGAGGCCGGCGCGCTCGTGAACTGGCAGGTCGGGTCGCTCACCGAGGCGCGCGCCGCCGTGGACGCCGGCTGCGACCTCGTCACCGTGCAGGGCATCGAGGCCGGTGGCCACGTCCGCGGCCGCGAGCCGCTGCTCCCACTGCTCAGGAAGGTGCTCGACGCCGTCGACGTCCCCGTCCTCGCGGCCGGCGGCATCAGCGACGGGCGGGCGCTCGCCGCCGTCCTGAAAGCCGGGGCCGACGGCGCCCGCATCGGCACGGGGTTCATCGCGACGACGGAGTCCGGCGCCCACCCGGCGTACAGGCAGGCCGTTGTCGACGCCACCGGCGACTGCACCGAGATCACCGGCGCCTTCGCCACCGACTGCCCGCTGTGCGCCACCAGCGCCCGGGCGCGGGTGCTGCGCCGCGCGGTCGAGCGGCTCGCCGAGATCGACGACGACGTCGTCGCCCGGGTGGGCCGCGGCCGCATGCCCGTGTGGTGCGGCTCCGGGATCCCGCCGATGGCCGGCGCCGAGGGCCACGTCGACGCCATGGCCATGTACGCCGGCGCCGGCGTCGGCGCAGTCACCGAGGTCAAGCCGGCCGCCGACGTCGTGGCCGAGCTGGTCGCGCACCTCGAACGGCACGACGGCGCCGATGCCGCTCCGGATGGCCTACAGGCGTAGCGGCGGGCGCGGGCGGACCCGGCCGCTCAGGTGCCGGGTGCACGGAAGACGGCGCGGCCGGTGCGCACCTTCCCCAGGATCGACTGCAGCTGGTCCTGGTCGAACAGCTGGTGGGTGCCCAGCGTGCGCACCGTGCCGGTGCTGGCCGAGGTGAGCGTCACCGCCTCCGCGGTCTCGGCGTCCGGCGCCTCGAGGACCACCATGCCGTCGGCCTCGCCGAGCATCCAGTACAGGGCCTCCAACCGCGCCCCCACGGCCTCGGCCGACGCCCGCACCGCGGCGGTGCGGTCACCGGGCTGCTGCACCAGCCGGTCCCACGTGTCCGGCAGGTAGGCGAAGAAGATGACGAACTTCGGCACGGCGTCCACCTCGTCCCGGGTTGTCGGGCCGCCGATTGCACCAGCGGTCCCCCCGCGGCAGACCGACGCGGACCGCGGCCCCCGGGTCGGCCGAGCGCGCCCGGACACGCCGCAGCAGGACGGGCACCGTCCGCCGTGCCAGCGACGCGCCGCCGACACTCTGATCACCGCGCCACCGTCCCCGGTTGCGGTTACGTTTCCGCAGGGTGACACACGTCACTCCACCGCCCACAGGGACAGGCAGGCCGATGCTCTACACCGCCTACGAGCTCAACCGCCGCGCGGGCGCCCCCGCGGTCGCCGCGACGGCGCTCACCGCCCGGGCGCTGCACGCCCTGCCGGGCCCGCTCGCCACGAACCCCGCCGTCCGGCACGCCCGCGCCGCCTGCGAGATCCTCGCCAAGGCGCGCCCCACCCACGACCGCCCCGCCTACGGCATCGACACCGTGCGGGTCGACGGCCGCGACGCCGACGTCGTCGAGCGCAACGCCATGACCACGCCGTTCGGCACCCTGCTGAACTTCGCCAAGCCGGACGTGCCCGGCCAGCCCCGCGTGCTCGTCGTCGGCCCGATGTCCGGCCACTTCACCACGCTCATCCGGCCGACCATCCGCACGCTGCTGAGCGACCACGACGTCTACGTCATGGACTGGCACAACGCCCGCGACATCCCCACCGCCCACGGGCGCTTCGGCCTTGACGAGTACATCGCGCACGTCATGGACGCGCTGCGGCACCTCGGCCCCGGCAGCCACGTCGTCGCCGTCTGCCAGCCCGCCGTCCCCGTGCTGGCCGCCGTCGCGCTGCTCGCCGCCGACGACGACCCCGCCCAGCCGGCCAGCCTCACCCTCATGGCCGGGCCCATCGACACCCGCATCAACCCCAACCGCGTCAACACCGCAGCCGCCACCAAGCCGCTCGAGTGGTTCGAGCGGCGGCTCATCGACACCGTCCCCCGCCGGTACGCCGGCGCCGGGCGGCGGGTCTACCCCGGCGTCGTGCAGCTGACGGCGTTCATGTCGATGAACCCGCGGCGGCACTGGGGCGCGCACGCGCAGATGTACCGCGACCTGGTGCGCGGCGACACCGCCGCGGCCGCGGCCACCCAGGCCTTCTACGACGAGTACGGCGCGGTCATGGACGTCCCGGCCGAGTTCTACCTGGAGACGGTCGACCGGATCTTCATGCGGCACGAGCTGCCCCGCGGCCGGCTCACCTGGCAGGGCCGGCGCGTCGACCCCGGCGCCATCCGGCGCACCGCGCTGCTCACCGTCGAGGGCGCCAACGACGACATCTGCTCCCCCGGCCAGACCGAGGCCGCCCACCGGCTGTGCACCGGCATCCCGGCCGAGCGCAAGCGCCACCACCTGCAGCACGGCGTGGGGCACTACGGCGTCTTCAGCGGCTCCCGCTGGGAGGCCGAGATCGCCCCCGTCGTCCGGGAGTTCATCGCGTCGGCCGACCGGGTCCCCGCCGCACACTGACCGGCGCGCCGCCGTCGCGCTCGCCGTGCTGCTCGCGGCCGGCTGCACGGGCGGCGTCGACCCGCACGTTCCCCGGGTCCTGGACACCGTCGACCTCGACGCCGCCGTCGGCACCGACGTCGTCGTCCACGACCTCGCCGGCCCCCTCGTGCTCGTCGGCGACGACGACCGGCGCTGGCTGGTCCCCCTCGACGGCGGCGCCCCGACCGCCGTCGACCCGGGCGGCGAGCTGGTCGTCACCGGCGACGGGCCACCGCTCGTCGTCGGCACCGCGCTGACGCCGGTCGGCGGCGCCGCCCTCCCGCTGCCGATCGACGGACCGCCCACCGCCGCCCTCCTCGACGGCGACGCGCTCGTCCTCGCCCGCGGCACCCGGCTGGCCGCCGTCGACCCCGCAACCGGCGCCGCCCTGGCCACCGCGGAGGCGCCCGCCCCGGTCACCCACCTGGCCCGCGCCCCCGGCGGCGGCCTGCTCGCGCTGGCCGACGACCCGGACGACGGCGTCCTGCTGCTGCGCCTCACCCCCGACCTGCAGCCGGACGGCGACCCCGTCACGGTCGTCCCGGAGCTAGTGGGCACGCCCACCGCGCTGCAGGTGACGGACGACGGCACCGTCGTCGTCGCCGCCCACGTCAACGTGGCGCGGGACGCCGGGCGGCTGGTCACCGTCGCCGGCGGCCGGGTGCGGACCGTCGCCGAGCTGGAGGGCACCGACGCCACCGCCCTCGACGTCGCCGTCGTCGGCCGGACCGCCTACCTGGTGCTGTCGGCGTCGTACCACCCGGCCGAGCTGACGGCGGTCGACGTCGGCACCGGCGAGCGCACCGGCGTCGTCGGGCTGTGCGACGGCGCCGGCGCCTTCGGGGCCCTCGCGGCGGACGGCGCCACGCTGACCGTCGTCGGCTCCTGCCTCGACACCGACGGGCCGACGACCACCGCCTTCGTCCTGGGCTGACCGGGCCGTCCGCCTCTGTCGGCGCCGTCGCCGTCGGCGCCAGGATCCGGACCCACCCGAACGGAGGCCAGCGCCGTGTACCTCACCCAGGGTCTGCACCGCCACGTCCAACAGCGACCGGACGACGTCGCCACCGTCTGCGCCGGCCGCACCCGCACCCACGCGGAGTCGGTCGACCGGATCGCGCGGTTCGCCGGGGCCCTCCAGCGGCTCGGCATCCGCGACGGCGAGCGCGCGGCGATCCTGTCGCTGAACTCCGACCGCTTCCACGAGTTCCTCGCCGCGACGCTGTGGGCCGGCGGCGTCGTCGTGCCGGTCAACATCCGGTGGAGCGTGCCGGAGATCGCGGAGTCCCTGGACGAAGTGGACGCGCAGGTCCTCGTCGTCGACGACCTGTTCGCCGGGCACGTCGAGGGCATCCGGGCGGCCCACCCGGCGCTGCGGGAGGTCGTCCACACCGGCGACGGCCCCACGCCCGACGGCATGCTGTCCTTCGAGCAGCTGGTCGCCGACACCGAGCCGGTCGAGGACGCCCGCCGCGGCGGGGACGAGCTCGCCGGCGTCTTCTACACCGGCGGCACCACCGGCCGGTCCAAGGGCGTGATGCTCAGCCACGAGAACCTGCTGACGTCGTCCATGGGTGGGCTGGCCACCGAGCACTTCACCCGCGACGGCGTCCTGCTGCACGCCGCGCCGATGTTCCACCTCGCGGCCTTCTCCACCTGGGTCAGCGGCGGCGTGCTCGGCGGCACGCAGGTGATGATCCCGGTGTTCGACCCGGTCGCGGTGCTCACCGCCGTGCAGGAGCACGCCATCACCGACCTGCTCCTGGTGCCCACGATGATCCAGCTGGTGGCCGACCACCCGCGGGTCGACGAGTTCGACCTGACCAGCGTCCGCCGGGTGATGTACGGCGCCTCACCCATGTCCGACGCGCTGCTCGGCCGGGCGGTGAAGACGCTGCCCAACGCCCGCTTCATGCAGGCCTACGGCATGACCGAACTCGCGCCCGTCGCGACCCTGCTGACGGCCGAGGAGCACGAGGACCCGCGGCACCGGCGCTCCGTCGGCCGCGCCGCCCCGCACGCCGAGGTGCGCGTGGTCGGCCCGGACGACGCCGAGCTGCCGCGCGGCGAGGTCGGCGAGATCGTCGTCCGCGGCGGCCACCTGATGCTCGGCTACTGGAACCGGCCGGAGGAGACCGCCGAGGCGCTGCGCGGCGGCTGGATGCACACCGGCGACGCCGGGCGGATGGACGACGAGGGCTACGTGTACCTCACCGACCGCATCAAGGACATGATCATCTCCGGTGGGGAGAACGTGTACTCCGTCGAGGTGGAGAGCGTCGTCGCCCAGCACCCGGCGGTGGCCACGTGCGCCGTCATCGGCGTCCCCGACGAGACCTGGGGCGAGCGCGTGCACGCCGTCGTCGTCCCGGCGTCCGGTGCCACGGTGACGCTGGAGGAGCTGCACGACTTCTGCGAGCAGCGCATCGCCGGCTACAAGGTGCCGCGGTCGATGGAGCTGGTCGACGCGCTGCCGCTGTCGGCCGCCGGGAAGGTGCTCAAGCGGACACTGCGCGAGCCGTACTGGGCCGGGCAGGAGCGCGCCGTCCACTGACGCGCCTGCTCGGCCGGCGTCCTCAGGTGCCGGTGCGCGCGGCCGCCGATCCCGGCCAGCCGGGGCCGGGCAAGCTGCCGCGCCGCGACGACGCCCGGTCGGCTCCCCCACCCGCGACGACCCGCAACGGCGCCGTGTGCGGCCGCCTCGGACGGGGCGGCAGGTTGTCGCGGCACCACCGCTCGCAGTCGGCCAGCAGGTTCCCTGTGGACGGCGCGCGGAGAGGCCTACCGGAGGACGTGCCGGACAACGCTGCGGGCTCCCTGGACGAGACGACGGTCGCGGGGTCCTCGATCCGGCACGGGCGCGCGGCGAGGACGACCGGCTCACGCTAGGCCACGACGCCCGTCCGGCCGTGGCACGAGCGCCCCGGCGCGCCCCCGCTCCGTTCCCCTGGCCCCGCCCGGACGGGACCGGCAGAGTGGGCCGCGCGGCGGCGCCGCAGGGGCGTCCCGTCTCATCGCGAGGAGCGGCGGCATGCACGCACGGTCGACCAGCATCCGGGGCAACCCCGCCCACCTCGACGCCGCCATCGGCTACGTGCGCGACGAAGTGCTCCCGGCGTCCGAGCGGGCGGAGGGCTGCGTCGGCCTCTCGCTGCTCGCCGACCGCGGAGCCGGCCGCTGCATCGTCGCCACCGCCTGGCAGGACGAGCGGGCCATGCGGGCGACCGCCGCGGAGGACCGCACCGTCCAGCACCGCCTGCTGCACACCCTCGGCGGCGAGCACGCCGACGTCCAGGAGTGGGAGATCGCCGTCCTGCACCGGGACCGCCCGGCCGGGGACGGCGCCGGCGCGCAGGTCACCTGGGCCCGCATCGCGCCCAACCACCTCGACGACCTGCTCGACGCCTACCGGGACAACCTGCTGCCCAAGCTCCGCGAGCTCCCCGGTTTCTGCAGCGTCAGCATGCTGGTCGACCGGCGCGCCGCCCGGACCGTCAGCGTCACGAGCTTCGAGAACCGCGACGCCGCGGGGCTGGTGCGCCGGCACGCCCGCTCCCTGCGCGAGCAGTTCGCCCAGGCCATGGGCGCCAAGATCGTCGACGTCGCCGAGATGGACCTCGTCCTCGCCCACCTGCGGGTCCCCGAGACCGTCTGACCGGTCCCCGGGTCAGGCGTCCCCGCGAACACGAGTCCGGCCGGCGCGGAACAGGGTCGTGGCCGTGGCTGCGGCCGCGGTCGCCGCCGCCGCCGTGATCGGCTGGGCGTTGTAGCGCTGCCGGTTGCGGTCCCGACGCATGCGGTCGTAGTGCTGGGACACGGCGTTCTCCGGTGGGGTGTCGAAGATCGCCGCCAGGAACCGGCCGAGGGCGTCGTGCTGGCCAGGGCCGTGCCTGGTGCGGAAGCCGTACGCCGCGAGCATGGCCTCGCCGACGTCGTGGGCGGCGTCGTAGGCGAGGTTGTAGCGGTTCTGTGCGTGCACGACGTTCGGCAGATCGCTCAGCGCCGTCTCCGCCTGGTCCAGGAACGCCGCACACCGCTGCTCGTCGACGGGGACCCGCTCGAGCCGGTGCTGTGCCACGAGGTCCTCGACGGCGCGCTGCTGGGCCGATGTGAGGGGTGTCACCGCCACGGCAGGTCCCCGAGGACCGGCACGACCGGGCTGCGCCGGACCTGGGCGAGGAAGCCGCTGTGCCGCTCGAGCTCGTCCGGAGTCATGATCGTCGCGTTCACCTCGCGGCCGACCTGGTCGCCGACGCGCTGACACACCTCGTAGACGGCCATGGGGTCGGGAGTGCCGACCACCATGAGGTCGATGTCGTTCGGCGCCTCACCGGGTTCGCCGCGCATCCGGGCGGCGAACGAGCCGTAGAGGAACGCCGCGTGCACGCCGGCGACGGCGCCCAGCTCGGCGGCCAGGAGCGGGACCGGGCCTGCAGAGACCAGCAGCAGGTCCCGGACCGGCCGGGTCAGCGGGGATCCGGGGTTGGGCCGGACGAACCTGGCCTGACCGACCCGCCGCTCGGAGAGCAGCCCGGCCTCGAGCAGCCGGCGCACCTCGCGGTGGACCGTGCCGTACGCCAGCCCGGCCCTCGTGGCCAGCTCGTTGAGGTTGAGCTCGTCCTCCGTCGACAGGAACAGCTCCGCCAGCAGTCGCGCCTGTCCGTCCGAGCGGAACAGTGGCGCGACCAGCGGCGGGGCAGTTCTCACAATGATGGATACTACTCTCCACTATTGAGAGGTCAAGTTCGGCGGACGTCCTGGACGACTTCGCCGAGCACTTCGCCGCCGGTGGGCTCGGCGTGCTGGTCTACGACAACCGCAACCTGGGCGGGTCCGACGGCGAGCCGCGCGGGGAGATCGACCCGTGGCAGCAGGTCCGCAACTACCGGACGGCGATCACCTGGGCGCAGACCCAGCCGTGGTGCGACCCCGACCGCATCGGGATCTGGGGGTCCTCGTACTCCGGTGGCCACGTGCTCGTCGTCGGGGCGATCGACCGCCGCGTGAAGTGCGTCGTCTCCCAGGTGCCCCTGGTGAGCGGGCTGGCCAACGCGCGGCGGCTGATCCGCGCCGACCAGTTCGCCGACCTGCGGGCGGTGTTCGACGCCGACCGCGCCGCCCGCTACGCGGGCAAGCCGCCGGAGATGATGCAGGTGACCTGGGAGAAGGACCCGGCCGAGGTGTGCGCGCTGCCCACCGCCGACACCTCGGAGTTCTTCTTCGGCCCGATCCAGGAGCGGGCGAGCACCTGGCGCAACGAGGTCACGCTGCGCTCGGTGGAGATGTTCGTCGAGTACGAGCCCGGCGCCTACATCGCCGACATCGCGCCGACCCCGCTCATGGTGGTGGTGGCCGCGCAGGACCACCTCACCGTCGCCGACCTCACCCTCGAGTACTACGAGCGGGCCCGGCACCCGAAGGAGCTGCTCGTGCTGCCGGTCGGCCACTTCGAGGCCTACACCGGCGAGGCGTTCGCGCGCTCGGCGCCCGCGCAGCTGGACTGGTTCCGCCGACACCTGACCTGACCGTCGGCGGCCTGTGGAAAACCCGGGGGCGCGTCCTCCGGGGCTGCCACGGTGGGCCGCGTGACCACACCTGCGCTCGCCGACGTCCCCGTCCGTTCCTCCCAGGCGCTGACCCGCCGCTGGGTCTCCCTGCTCACCCCGCTGACCTCCGTCCGCCGCAGCCTCTGGTTGACCTGGCTGGGCGCCGACGGCCGGCAGTCCCCGGTCGTGCTCCCCGTGGACGACGTCCCGGTCGAGCCCGACCGGGGACTGCTGAGCAGGGTGCTCGACGTCCACGCCGAGGTGGGCACCCACCTCACCGGTGACGGCGCCCACCTGGCCCTGGCGCTGTGCCGTCCCGGCGAGCCGGTCGAGACCGACGACGACGGCGAGTGGGTGGGCGCCCTGCACGAGGTCCTCGACGGCGCGCTCGACGGCACCTGGAGCCTGCACCTGGCCGCCGGAGGCCGGGTCGAGCCGCTGGTCGACGTGCCGTCCTCCTTCCTGCTGCGGGCCGGGGACAGCCGGCGGTGACGGCGCCGGACGGCTGGTCCCCCGGCCCGGGCGACTGGATCGTCGACCCGCACGCCCGCACCGGGCGCTCCCCCGCCCTCGCGGTCGCCGGCGCGGTGCTGCTCGCGCTGCTGCTCGCCGCGGCCGGCGTCCTCACCCACCGCGCCCTCGCCCCCGACCCGGACCCGGACCCGCCACTGCAGGCGGTCGAGGAGCACCCGGCCGTCCAGCGCCCCGACTGGCTGCTCTCGTGGCGGCAGCTGTGCGCCGCCACCCAGCGGCAACCGGAGGCAGCCGACCGGCCCGTCCGCATCGAGGACGCCGTCGAGGCCCTGGTCGAGCAGTACGACGCCGGCTACACCGTCTCGGTCGGGGAGGTCCGCCGGACCTCGTCGCAGACCTGGGCCGTCGACGTCGAGATCGGCCGCGACGGCGACACCCACCACGTGGACCTGCTCGTCGTGGACGACGGCGGTGGCTCCCGCGGGTGCTAGCTCGCCAGGCCCTCGGGCTCGACGACGTGCAGCACGCCGCGGCCGCGCTCCTTCGCGCCGTACATCGCGCGGTCGGCCAGGGAGAGGACCTCGTCGAGCCTCGCCCCCGGCGCGGCCATCGCCAGCCCGATGCTGGCCGACACCCGCACGGTGCGCCGTCCGACGTCGACCTCGTCGACCAGCGCGGCGGCCAGCCCGTGCCCGAGCGCCTCGGCGGTGGCCGCGTCGACCCCGGGCAGGACAGCGACGAACTCGTCCCCGCCGAGGCGGCCGACCACGGCACCCGGCAGCTCCCGCTCCACGTGCCGGCGCAGCCGCTCGGCCAGCCGGACCAGCAGCGCGTCGCCCACCGCGTGTCCGCCGCGGTCGTTGACCTCCTTGAACCGGTCGACGTCGACGAACAGCACAGCACCGCCGGGCGCCAGCGCCACCCGGCCGGTGTCGAGCAGGTGGCTGCGGTTGGCCAGCCCGGTCAGCGGGTCCTGCCGGGCCGAGCGCAGCAGCGCCTGCCGCCACCCGTCGGCCCGGCTGGCCACCGCGGTCAGCCGGTCGACGGCCTCCTGCAGCCGCACCCGCTGGGCGGCGTCGGCGTCGGCAGCCGCTGCCGCCACCGCGTCGGCCAGCACCTCCAGCACCTCCGCCAGCGGCAGCCCGGCCGCCACCGCCTCCAGCACGCGGCCCTGCACACCCAGCAGCTCGCCGTCCCACCGGTGCGCGGCCACCTGCCGCCGCAGCGACAGCACGCCGCGCACCAGCCGGACCTGGATCTCGAGCACCTCCTGCTCGGCCGGCGTGTACTCGCGCGGGACGTCGTCGACGACGGCCAGCGCGCCGAGCACGAAGCCGTCCTCGTCGACCAGCGGCACCCCGAGGTAGGAGCGGATCACGCCTGCGGCCACCGCCGGGGTGTGCCGGAACACCGGGTGGGCCAGCGCGTCGGGCACCTGCAGCGGCGCCCGCAGCGCCACCACGTACGCGCAGAACGACTCCTCGTCGCGCACGTGCGAGTACGGCACGTCGACGCCGCGCTCGGCCGGGTAGCACTGCTCGTCGGTGCCGACCAGGTTGATCAGCGCGATCGGCGCGTCCACCGTCCGCGCCGCGTAGGACACCACCGCGTCGAGGTCAGCGATCCCGGCGTGCCCCGGCATCCGGTAGCTGGCGAGGGCGGCGAGCCGTCCGGCGTCGGCGACGGCGGGACGCGGGTCGGGCAGCACCGACGTGGACGGGCGGGGCGTCGGGACGGCGGCGCTCACGTGTAGTGACTCTAATTGCCGACCGTCACCGTCGGAACACGAAGCGGCGCGGGTCCCGAAACCGGCGTCAGTCCTGCCGGGCCTGGCGGCGCATCGACCACATCTGCGCCGGACGCTCGAACTGGGTGGCGACCTCCCAGCTCACCGCGCCGTTGACGACCTCCTTGCGGAAGTTGCCCACGGCCACCCGCGCCAGCTCGGGGTCGGCGGCCACCCGGCGGGCCAGCTCGAGGGCGCGGTCCTCCACGGCGGCGTCGTCGAGGGACTCCCACGCCAGCCCGAGCTCGACCGCGCGGCGCCCGTCGACCTCCTCGCCGAACAGCGCCATCGCCGCGGCCGCCTCCCGCCCGATCAGCCGCGACAGGATGACGAAGTGCCCGCCCCCGGGGTGCATGCCGCGCTTGAGGAAGCCGGCCAGCAGCCGGGCGTCGTGCGCGACGATCCGCAGGTCGGTGGCCAGCAGCATGTTCATGCCGGCGCCCACGGCCGACCCGCGCACGGCGGCGATCGTGGGGACGCGGACCTGCCCGAGCCGGTAGAAGGAGTCGTAGATCCGGCCCATGCCCTCGTAGGCGTCCGGCGCCGCGGGGTCCTTGCCGGCCCAGGTCAGCGTGCCGACGTCGCCGCCGGCGCAGAACGACCGCCCCACCGCCCGCACCACGAGCGCGCCGACCTCCGGCCGGGCGTCGACCTGCTCGAAGACGTCGATGAGCTCGCCGGCCATCTGCGGCGTCAGCGCGTTGCGGCGGTCGGGCGCGTTGAGCGTCACCACCGCCACGCCGCCGTCGACCTCGAGCAGGACCTCGGCGTCAGCCACCAGCGCACCTCCGGACTCCGGGCCGGCCCCGGCGCCGGCTCCGCTGCCGAGCATCAGACCACGCGGTTGCCGCGCCGGTCCGGGCGGCCGGACACTCGGCTCCCGACCCCGGAGCCCGCATGCCGACCACCCGCCGCGCCGCCGCCTGTGCCGTCGTCGCGCTGATGGCTGCTACCGGGTGCACGGAGGTGCGGGGCGACCCCGTCCCGGCGCCGCGGACGTTCGAGGAGCTGCGGGCCATCGTCGACCTCGACGCCGTCGCACCGGCCGGCGTCGACGTCCTCGACCTGGCGGCCGGGCCCGAGGGGGCGGTCGCCCTGCTCGCCGACACCGCCGACCCGGCCGTCACCTACCTCGCCCCGGTCGACGAGGACGGCGTCGGTGAGCTCCGGCGGCTCGACGGCCCCGCCGACCAGCTGTTCGTCACCGACGACGGCACCGCCGTGGTCACGGCACCCGGCCGACTGACGACCGTCCCGCCCGGCGGGGAGCCGGCCGTCACCGACCTCGACGTCGCCGGGGACACCACCGCGCTCTCCCCCGACGGGCGCAGCCTCTACCTGGCCACGCAGAGCCGGCTCGCGGCGGTCGACCCCGCGACCGGCGACGTGCGGGCCACCGCCGACGTCGACGCCGGCCTCACCGTCCGCGCCCTCGCCGTGAGCCCCGGCGGCGGGCCCACCGCGCTGCTCAGCGACGCCCGCGCCGTCGACCTCGCCGACGTCGCCGTGCTGGGCACCTGGTCGGCGGACCTGGCGCCGGGCGACCTCGTCGAGCTGGCGCCCGACCGCCCGGCCAGCATCCCGAACGCGCTGCGGATCGCCGACGACGGCACCGCCGTGGTCACCCTGACCGCGGGCTCGGGCGAGGACCCCTTCCGGGTCGTCACCGTCTCCGACGGGGAGGTGACGGCGTCCCACCGCATCCCCGGCACCGACAGCCCGCTGGCCGACCTCGCCGTCTCCCCCGATGCCCGCGTCGCCTACCTGCCGGTGGCCGGGTTCGAGGTGGAGTCCGGCGTCGTCACCCTCGACCTCGCCAGCGGTGAGCAGCTCGGCGCGGTGCGGGTGTGCGAGGGCCAGGCCAGCTTCGGCCGCGTGGCGCTGAGCGGAGACCGGCTCACCGTGATCGGGTCCTGCATCACCGCGGCGCCGTCGTCGTCCACTGCTTTCGTCGTGGCCTGAGGGCATGGCCTCCGGGGTGTGACGTGCACCACTATGGGCCCATCCCCGACCCGAGGAGGACCCTCATGGACCGGCTGCGTTTCGGCACCTTCCTGGCCCCGTTCCACCCGCCGGGGGAGAACCCGACGCTGGCGTTGCAGCGCGACCTCGAGCTCGTCGAGCACCTCGACCGGCTCAGCTACGACGAGGCCTGGATCGGTGAGCACCACTCGGCCGGCACCGAGATCATCGCCTCGCCCGAGATCTTCATCGCCGCGGCCGCCGAGCGCACCCGGCACATCAAGCTGGGCACCGGCGTCACCTCGATCGCCTACCACAACCCGCTCTGGGTGGCCGAGCGCATGGTGCTGCTCGACCACCTGACCCGCGGGCGCGCGATGCTCGGCTGCGGGCCCGGCTCGCTGCCCACCGACTCGATGATGCTGGGCCTGACCCCCACCGACACCCGCGAGCTGCTCGAGGTCGACCTCGACATCATCATGCGGCTGCTGCGCGGCGAGACGGTCACGCAGAAGACACGCACGCACGACCTGGTCAACGCCCGGCTGCACCTGCGGCCCTACACGCAGCCCTGCTTCGAGATCGCCGTCGCCGCCGTCGCCTCCCCCACCGGGCCGCGCATGGCCGGCCGGCACGGCGTCGGGCTGCTGTCGATCGGCGCCACCCTGACCAAGGACGGCTTCGACGCGCTCGCCCACCACTGGAACGTCGTCGAGGAGCGGGCGGCGCACTACGGGCAGACCGTCTCGCGGCGCGACTGGCGGCTGGTCGGGCTCATGCACATCGCCGAGACGCGGGAGCAGGCCTACGCCGACGTCCAGTTCGGCATCGAGACGTGGTTCCGGTACTTCCAGAAGACGGCGGCGTTCCCGCAGATGGCGGTCGAGGGCGGTGACGCCAAGGAGATGATCGACTTCATCAACGAGGCGGGCATCGGCGCGATCGGCACCGTCGACGACGCCCGCGCGCAGGTGCAGCGGCTGTGGGACCAGTCCGGCGGTTTCGGCGCCATGCTGCTGCTCGGCCACGAGTGGGCCAACCCGCAGGCCACCAAGCGGTCGTGGGAGCTCATCGCGCAGCACGTGATGCCGCACTTCCAGGGCGGCGAGGTCAGCCACGCGCAGCAGACCCTGGGCGCCAAGGAGTACGCCATGGGCAAGCGCGAAGACTACGCCGCCGCGCAGCTGCAGGCCGTGGCGACCATGACCGAGCGCTACGAGAAGGAGAAGGCGGGACAGGCCTGAGGACGGCGGTGGGGTGGCGGCGGCGCCGTCACCCCACCGCTCACCTGGCCAGGGTGGCGTAGAGCTCCCCGGCGATCACCTCGTGCCCCTCCGCGTTCGGGTGCAGGCAGTCCCGTCCGCCGACGTGGTCCTCCGGCCCGAGGGCGCCGTACAGGTCGGTCACCTGGGCGCCGGTGGCCGCGGCGACCTGGCGGATGACGTCGTTCAGGCCGCTCTGCACCGACAGCACCCCCGGGACGGTCCCGCCCTCCAGGACGACGTCCGCGATCGTCGGCGCGGCCGGGTTGATCCCGGTCAGGAAGCAGGAGCCGATCGGGTTGTAGTACGTCGTCACCACGACCTCGGCGTCGCGGCCCGCGGCGGCGACCAGCGATCCGAGGATCGTGGTGAGCCGGTCCTCGACGCCGGCCAGCACGGTGTCCACCGTGGCCTGGCAGCCCGCCGGCGTCGCGGTGGTGATGCAGGCCTGCGCGATCGGGGCGAAGACGTCGTTGCCGCCGACGGTCACCGTGACGACCTCGACGTCGTTCTTCGGGTCGCGGTCGGCGTCGCGGGCCGCGATGAGCTCCAGCGCCGCGGGGAGCTGGAGCTCGAGCAGGGTCGACGTCGTCGCGCCGGGCACCGCCAGGTCGACGAGCTGGAAGTCGGCGAGCGACCGCCCCGTCGCCTTGTCCGCCGCCGGGTTGTAGTCGGCGTCGAGCAGCTCCTCGAGCAACTGCGGGTAGCCGGGGGCGGTGGGCACCGCGCCGATGCCGGCAGCGACGGAGTCACCCAGGGCGAGGTACACCGGCGTCCCGAGCGGGGCGTCGTCCTGGGCGGCCGCCGGTGCGACCGTCACGAGCGGCAGCAGCGCCGCGATCCCGACCATCAGCTGCCTGCGCACGGTGTCCCCCTGTCCCGCGGTGTGCACGCACCTCAGCACCGTGCTGCGGAACCGGCCAGGGTCGAAGGGCTCAGCCTGGAGGCCGCCAGGACGGGTCGCGGCCGGTGGCGCCGAGCAGCCGGTGCAGCGCCGGGGCGTCGGCCGGCACCGGCACGACCGGTCCGTACAGGCCGGGCGGGCGGTCGTCGCCGAAGGACTCGGCGAACGCGCGGCACGCCTCGGCCGCGGCGTCGTCGACGTCGTAGGGCTGGCCAGTGGCGACGGCCAGGTCCCAGCCGTGCACGACCACCTCGTCGAGGGCGACGACGGCCGCGACGCCGGCGGGCATGTCCACGCCTCCGGCGCGTGCGGTGCCCTCGTGCGCCGCCGGGTCGCGCCAGGCGGCGGCCAGCGCGTCGAGCTGCGCGGGGATGCGGGTGCGCCAGTCGGCGGGCAGGTGGGCGGGGTCGGCGGAGCCGGTGCCCTCGACCGGCGTCTTCTCCGCGGCCATCCGGAACGCGTGGGTGAGCCCGGTGAGGTGGTCGAGGAGCCCGGCGACGGACGTGCCCTCGCACGGGGTCGGCGCGGTCAGCTGCTCGTCGCGGATGCCGGCCACGACGCGTGCCACCTCGGCGGTCGCAGGGCCCAGGTCGATCGTCTGCACGTTCCTCAGACCGCCCGGCCCGCCCGGACTCATCGGGGCCGGGCTGCCGCCGTCAGGCCGGCTCGGCGCCGAGGGCTCCGCACAGCGCGGCGTTGAACTCCTCGAAGGTGTTGTTCCCCGCGGCCACCTCGACGTCCTGCGTCCCGAGGTCGAGCACCTGGCGACCCGCGGTCAGCACGAGCTCGCCGCCGTCGGGCAGGGTCGCCTTGCCGACCAGTCCCTGCCGGACGGAGACGCCCTCGTCGTAGAAGTCGACGACCCGGAAGTGGCCCTCGTAGGTCGTCTGCGTCCCCGTCGGACCGGTGAGCGTCCCGCTGTAGGAGACGTTGCGCACCTCCTGCACGACGCGGTCGCCGTCGCTGAACGTCTGGATCCTGAGGCGGATGTCGAAGTCGCTGACGGTCACGTCCGGGCAGGGCCCGTAGGGGAAGGTCAGGTCCTCGATGACGAGCGTCGTCGGCCGGCTGGGGGTCAGCGGTGCGGCCGCGGCGGGAGCGGCCACCGCCGCGACGAGGCCGGCGGCCACGGCCGGGACCAGGACGAGACGACGCAGGCGGGCCATGGGGACCTCCGGCACAGGCGGGTCGCGGGCTCGGGCCCGGGAGGAGAGCCTCCTCCCGCTCCGGCAGCTCGCCCAGTGCCCTTGGACCCGGCACGCCTGGACTCATCGGCGCCGCGGACGGGGTACCAATGACAGACGTGACAGGGGGACGAGGGGGCGGTGCCGCCCTCGTCCTCCCCAGCACCGGCCCCGATCCGATCCCGCTGCCGACCGCGCTGGCCGCCGTCCTCGGGTACGCGCGGGGCCGCCGTCCGCTGTTCTTCCGCTCCCCCAGCCACCCGCACGGCCGGTGGGTGCAGGTGCTCGCCTACGCCCACGACCGCTTCGACGGGCAGCCGCCCGAGACCGCCGACTCCCCCACCGACCGCGACGTCCTCGTCGCGGAGGGCTTGCACGGCCGGCTCGACCCGGCCGGGTGGCGCCGGGTGCGCACGGCGCTCGACGACGTCTGGCCGCTGGTGGGCGCGCTGGTCGACCGGGCGGCCGGGCGCGCGTTCTGGGAGCTGCCCGCCGACGAGTTCTCCGTGCTCATGGAGCCCGGGACGGTGGGCGCGGCGCTGCGCGAGGTCGGTGACCGGCACGTGCGGGCCGTGCTGCACTCCCGGCACCCGGCGCTGGTGCCCCTGCTCGACGGCGTCACGCGGCGGCAGCTGTACGGGCACGTGGGTGAGGGCGACAGCGGGCCCGAGGCCGTCGTCCACCGGGAGCTGACCGCCAACGCCGCCGCGTTCACCACGCTGGAGACGGCGACGGCGACCCTGCTCGGGCGGCCGCTGACCCGGCTGCGGCTGCACGACGTGCTGCTGTGGCTGGCCGGGTCGCTGCGGATGACGCACGCGGTCGCGGTCGGGCGGGCGCTGGCGGCCGACTCGGAGCAGGGCCTGGAGGCGCTGCTGCCGGCGTGAGGGGGCTCTGCAGTTGATCATCGGGTTGGTGCCGCTGACACGCGCGGGCACGCCGCTGCGGGCGGCAACGACCCGATGATCGACGGCGACCGGGCAGCCGTTCGGGTGGCTCGTCCACAGGGGTGACCGGCGTTCGCCTCCGTTCTGGTTATCGTCCCCAGCCGTGCGTGATCACCGTGGGGGGATGCGACTGGCGGCTGCGGCCGTCGCACTCGGGACGACGCTGCTCACCGGCTGCGGCAGCGCGGACGCCGAAGCCCCCAGCACCAGCCTGCCCTCGGCCACGTCCGCGGCACCGACCACCGAGGCGCTACCCGTGGTCGGGCCGGCCGACTTCCCCGTGCCGCCGGAGGCGCGCACCCAGGACGCCGCCGGCGCCGAGGCCTTCCTCCGCTACTGGATCGACCTGCTGAACCGGCAGCAGGCCATCCCCGCAGGTCAGCCGCTGCGCGACCTGGGCCCGGAGTGCGACGAGTGCCTGCGCATCGCGAAGAACCTCGATGATGCGGCGGCCGCAGGCAACCGATACGTGGGCGGCGAGGTGAGCCTCAACGATGTTCCACCGCCCGTCTTCGATGGAGACACCGCCGAGTTGAGCTTTGGTGCCCGACGCGAGCCGGTGTCGCTGGTCAATAGCGCTGGGCAAGTCCTTGAGGAACGACGCGAGGCGGCCCCCAACTTGGGGTCCGGTCTCGTCCTCGCTTGGTCGGCTCCCACGCAATCATGGACAGTCACGGCGTTTCAGCTCGGATGAAGAAACTCGCCCGCGGACTACTGGTTCTAACGCTGCTCGGCGTACTGGTCGTCACCCGCGACGGATCCGCCACTGCCTGCACCTTCTTCGACTGCGGAGAGACCGACATTGGCAATGGTGACGTTGGCGTCGGCTACACCAGCGGAGCGGTGGGCTCCGTCGTCGGCGCGAGCGCCGCGGAGATCGTCGACTACGTCTGGCGCCTGCGGCCTCCCTGCGTGATCGCGGAGGACGGTGGCGACCTGTGCACCCCGTTCGACTTCCAGGACTGTCCGGCAGAGCCCGGACAGGTGGTCCGCTTCCTCACCGTGCAGCAGCGGCCGGTCGTCCGGCCGGACGGGACCGCGGTCATTCCGGTGCCCGCAGGTTTCCTCCCGGGTGACCTCCTCGGCGCCTGGACCGACGTGCGCACGGCCTGCATCGACATCACTGCGCTCAACCCGCCACCGTCGCCGGAGGAGGTCTTCACCTACTTCCAGCGCCTCCCGCTCCCGCAGCTGACCACCCAGCACGCGCCGCCGGGCGACGGCCTGTCCGGGCTGCCGGTCGTCTTCTGGACCGACTCGCCGGCCACGCAGACCTTCACCGTGGACATCCGCGGCTTCACCGTGGTGATCGTCGCCCGGGCCGAGCAGTACACCTGGCGCACCGGCGACCCGGCAGCCCCGACGCTCACCAGCACCGAGCCGGGCGGCGCCTACCCGGACCACGCCGCCGAGCACCTCTACCGGTCCGGCACGTACTCGGCGAGCCTGACGGTGACCTGGGGTGCGACGTTCACCGTCGACGGCAGCGCGCCGGCCGACGTCCCCGGCACCACCACGACCGACGGCCCGCCCGCGACGTTCGACGTCGTCGAGGCCACCGCCGTCCTCACCGACCCCTACGACTGAGCCCATGGGTCGTCGATCATCGGATGCGTGCACGACGACGCGCCGACGACGGGCGTGTCGTGCGGCAAGCAGACGATGATCAACAAGCCGCGCGCGAACCACCACCTCGGGAGCGCACCCATGACCGACCCGTTCGACCTGCAGCGCTTCGTCGACGCCCAGGACGGCACCTACCCGCAGGCCCTCGCCGAGCTCCGTGCCGGGCGCAAGCGGAGCCACTGGATGTGGTTCGTCTTCCCCCAGGTGACCGGGCTCGGCCGCAGCCCGACGGCGCAGCACTACGCGATCAGCGGCCTCGACGAGGCCCGCGCCTACCTCGCCCACCCGGTGCTCGGCCCGCGCCTGGTCGAGTCCGCGCAGGCGCTCACCGAGATCGACCGGCGCGACCCGGAGGCGGTGCTCGGCCCCATCGACGCGGTCAAGCTGCGCTCGTCGATGACGCTCTTCAGCCACGCCGACCCGGGGCAGCCGGTCTTTCGCACCGTCCTCGACCGGTACTTCGGCGGGCAGGAGGACGAGGCGACGACGTCCCGGCTGTAGGCCGCCCTGCCGCGCGGTGGCACGCGGCGTCGGCCAGTCTTGATCGTGTGAGCGACAACAGCGGTTCCGGATACGTCAGCGACGGCCAGGAGTACAGCCGCGACACGAACTACATCACCGACCGGATCACCGCCGACGGCTCGAGCCCGTGGCCGGTCGAGGCCGACCGCTACCGGCTGGTCATCGCTCGCGCCTGCCCCTGGGCCAACCGCGCGGCCATCGTGCGCCGGCTGCTCGGCCTGGAGCCGGCGTTCTCGATGGGCATCTGCGGGCCCACGCACGACGAGCGCAGCTGGACCTTCGACCTCGACCCGGGTGGTCACGACCCGGTGCTGGGCTACGAGCGGCTGCAGGAGGCCTTCCTCGCCCGCGACCCCGAGTACCCGCGCGGCATCACGGTGCCGGCGATGGTCGACGTCCCGACCAAGGCCGTCGTCACCAACGACTTCATGCAGATGACGCTGGACTTCTCCACCCAGTGGACGGCGCACCACCGCGACGGCGCCCCCGACCTCTACCCCGAGCACCTGCGCGACGAGATGGACGACGTCATGCAGCGGGTCTACACCGAGGTCAACAACGGCGTGTACCGGTGCGGCTTCGCCGGTTCCCAGGGCGCCTACGACAAGGCCTACGAGCGGCTGTGGACGGCGCTGGACTGGCTGGAGGAGCGCCTCACGACGCAGCGCTACCTCATGGGCGACACGATCACCGAGGCCGACGTCCGGCTGTTCACCACGCTCGCCCGCTTCGACGCCGTCTACCACGGCCACTTCAAGTGCAACCGGCAGAAGCTGTCGGAGATGCCGGCTCTGTGGGGCTACGCGCGCGACCTGTTCCAGACGCCGGGGTTCGGGGACACCACCGACTTCCCGCAGATCAAGGAGCACTACTACGTCGTCCACGCCGACATCAACCCGACGCAGGTCATCCCGATGGGGCCGGACACCCGCAACTGGCTGACCCCGCACGGCCGCGAGGAGCTCGGCGGCTCCCCCTTTGGCGACGGCACCCCGCCCGGCCCGGTCGCGTCCGGCGAGGAGGTGCCGGCCGACCACGGTCCCGGGGGCATCGGTCACCGTCCCGACGACGAGCGGGGATGACCACTCGGCGGTCAGTCCCCGCCGCCACCTCCGCCGCCGTCCCCACCGCCGCCGTCGCCACCCCAGCCGCCGGAGTCGGAGTGGCCACCGTGGTGGCCGTCGGACCAGGAGGAGTCGCCGTACGACCCGCCGTCGCCCCCACTGGACCGCGCGTGCCGGCCGGGTGGCCGCGACTGGCTCAGCCGTGAGCTGAGCACCATCAGGAACGCCCCCACCAGCACGGTCACGATCACGAAGGCCGTCACGGGCGGCACTGTGCACGACGCCGGGCCCGTGCGGGAGTGGTCACCGCGCGGTGGTGTCCGCGGCGTCGTGGTGTCAGGTCGACGGGGGCGGAGGCGATGGCGTCACCACCGCCCCCGTCGTCCTGGGGTGTGGGCGGGGAAGTCAGGGGTGCCGGGCTGACGGCCGGCCGTCGCGCGGAACCCCCAGCCCCGATACCTCCCCGCCCGGTGGCCCCGGCCCAGTGCTGGCCAGGTCGGGGTCACGCCCGGGAGGGCGACGCACGGCCGGCGGTGCGGTGCGGGGTGGCCCCGACCTCGCCCGGCGGCTGGTGCGCGCCCGGCAGGGAGGTCAGTCGGGAGAGAAGGACGGGTCGCGCAGGTGGGCGGACGCGACGGCGGCGGCCGCCGTCGGCGCCGGGACGAGCGAGAAGGCGGCCGGCGGTGCCGCGGACGGGCAGACCGCCGCGACGGCGGCGAGCGCGGTCGACGACGACAGCGTCGGCGCGGCGGGCGCGGCCGGCGGGGACTCCGGCGACGCGGGGCGGCCCGGGTCGGGGAGGCGCGGCGTCAACGGCAGGTTGCCGGCCGCTGGCCTCGACGCCGGGCTCGAGTCGGTCACCGGCTGGGTGCGCGCGGCGTCCCCACCGCCGGCCGAGCGGGCGGGCGGTCCGACCAGCGCCACGATGGCCGACCCGCACCCTCCCGGGTCCGCGAGGACGACCTGCACGGGGGTGCCGACGACGGCGGCAACGGCGGACAGCGCCGCCCCGACCACGACGTCGGTGGCCGCGGCCGTGGTCGTCGGAGTGGTCGTCGTCGAGGTGGTCGCAGTCGTCGGGGTCGTCGCGCTCGTGGCGTCCGGCACCTCGGTCTCGTCGGACGCGACGGCCGGCTCCGCCGGGGCACCGGCGGTGTCGGTGACCTGCTCGACGACCGGTGCGATGACCTCGACCACCGGCTGGACGACCTCGACCACCGGCTCGACGACCTCGACCACCGGCTGGACGACCTCGACCACCGGCTCGAGGACGTCGGGGACGACCGGCGGGAGGACGTCGAGGACGACCGGCGGGAGGACGGGGTCCACGACCACCGGAGGAACCACATCGACCACCGGCCCGGCCACGTCGGGCAGGGGCACCGGGACGACGGGGACCACCGGCGGCAGACCCGGCTGCTCGGGGATCGCCGGCACGTCGATGACCGGCGGGACGACCGGCGGCACGACGTCGGGCAGGGGCACCGGGACGACGGGGACCACCGGGTCGACGATCGGGACCACGGGCGGCAGCTCGGGCAGGCCGGGGGTCCCTGGGAGGACGACGACGGGCGGGACCCCGGGATCGACGACCGGCCCGACGACGTCCGGGACGACGTCCGGGACGGGGACCACGACCGGCGGGAGCACCGGAGGATCGACGGGCAGCACCACCGGAGGGATCACCGGCGGGTCGACAGGCAGCACGACCGGCGGCAGAGCCGGCGGGTCGACGGGCAGCACGACCGGCGGCAGAGCCGGCGGGTCGACAGGCGGCTCGACCACCGGCGGCAGCGCCGGCGGGTCGACAGGCAGCACGACCGGCGGCAGAGCCGGCGGGTCGACGGGCAGCACGACCGGCGGCAGAGCCGGTGGGTCGACAGGCAGGACGACCGGCGGCAGCACCGGAGGGTCGACGGGCAGCACGACGGGCGGCAGCACCGGCGGACCGGCGTGCTCGGGCGGTCCACCGATCGGCGGGACCTCGACGATCGGCGGGAGCTCGACGACCGGGGGGACCTCGACCACCGGCGGGACCTCCACCACCGGCGGGACCTCCACCACCGGCGGGACCTCCACCACCGGCGGGACCTCCACCACCGGCGGGACCTCCACCACCGGCGGCAGCTCGGGACCACCGGGAGCGCCCGGGCCACCGGCGGCCGGCGGCAGCTCCGGACGACCGGGCGGCGGACCCGGACGCGTCTGCGGTCCGGCCCCGGGAGCGGCCGCGTCGACGACCGGCTCGGCGACCTCGGCGACCGGCTCGGTCACCGTCTCGACGACCTCGGCGACGGGCTCGGTCACCGGCTCGACGACCGGCTCCACGACCTCGGCGACCGGCTCGGTCACGGTCTCGACGACCGGGAGCACCGGGTCGGCGGGCGGCTCCGGCGTCTCCGCGGGAACGTCGACGACCGGAGCAGGCGTCTCCGCGGGAACGTCCACCGGAGCAGGCGGCTGCACCGGAGCGGACGGCTCCACCGGGACGTCGCCAGCCGGAGCAACCGGCTCCACCGGGGCCTCCGGCACCGCCTCGGCAGCCGGCTCCAGCGGGATCTCCGGCTCCGCCGGGGCCTCCGGCACCGCCTCCGCGACCGGCTCCACCACCTGCGCGGCGTCGTCGACGGTGGCCGTCACCTCGTCCACCGCACCGCCGACGGGAGCGAGCGGGTCCTCGGCCCGCGCTGGGGAGGACACCAGGAGCACCACGGCGTACAGGCCGGTCACCAGGCAGGCGAGCAGCAGGATCCTCTGCAGCCACGGCACGGCAGCTGCAGGACCCGCAGCCGGTGCCGAGTCTGCTCCCCGCACACGAGCAGACTAGAGCGGTTGAGTTCCGACCGCTCGTGGATCACAAACTCGCATCACACGATCCGGATCCGGATCCGGCGGAACCCCCGCCCCTTGCTCTCCAGCTTGACCACCTCGACCCGGCCGACCATCGACGTCGACGCGACGTGCGTGCCGCCGTCGGCCTGCAGGTCGAGGCCGACGATGTCGACCACGCGCACCTGCTCGATGTCAGGCGGCAGCAGGTCGGTGGCCGTGCGGATGAGGTCGGGGATCGCGTAGGCCTCGTCGCGCGGCAGGGTGCGCACCTCGATCGGCCGGTCGGCGGCGATCTCGGCGTTCACCGCCTCCGCGATGCGGTCGCGGAAGTCGGCGGGCACCTCGGGCAGGTCGAAGTCCATGCGCGCGGTCAGCGGCTCCATGTTGCCGCCGGTGACCTTCGCCCCGAAGTCGCGCAGCACCACCCCGGTGAGCACGTGCAGCCCCGAGTGGGTGCGCATGAGCGCGGTGCGCCGCTCGTCGTCGAGCGCGCCGCGGACCGCCGTCCCCGGCGGGGGCACGGGGTCGCCCTCGACGGGGACCAGGTACAGGTCGTCGCCCTTGACCGTGCCGGCGATGCGGGTGCGCACCCCGCCCCACAGCAGCACGCCCTCGTCCGGCGGCTGCCCGCCGCCGCCCGGGTAGAAGGCCGACCGGTCGAGGACGACGCCCCGCTCCGGGTCGACGGCGACGACGGTCGCGTCCCACTCGCGGACGGTCGGGTCGGCCAGGTCGAGGCGGTGGGTGTGGCCGTGGTGGTCAGCGCTCACGCCGCTCATGCTGCCGGTGCGGCGGCCGGCCCGGTGAGGGCGTCGGCGCGGGCGAGGAACGCCGCGACCAGCCGCGCGCACGCCGCGGCCGCCTCGGGCGCCCGCTCGGCGATCTCCCGCCGCAGTCCCGGGACCAGCGCGGCGGCCTCCGGCGGCGGCGGGCCGGTGAGCGCCCAGGTCTCCTCCCACGCGGCGAAGGCGCCCGGGTCGATCTCCGGGTGGAACTGCACGCCCAGGTGCGGGCCGTGCGTGAACGCCTGCACCGCGCGCCCGGTCCGCGCGACCTCGACAGCGCCGGGCGGCACGGTGAACCGGTCGCCGTGGTACTCGAACCACGGGCCGGCCGGCACCAGCGCGGGGTCGGCGGTGTCGACGTCGAGGAAGCCGTGCTCGCCGGCCGGGGCCTGCGACACCTCCCCGCCCAGCACCCGCGACAGCGCCTGCCCGCCGAAGCAGACCCCGAGCACCGGCGTGCCGGCGTCGACCGCCCGCCGCAGGTAGGCCAGCTCGGTCCCGAGCCACGGCACCGCGTCGTCGTAGGCGGCCGCCCCGGAGCCCATCACCACGAGCGTGCGCAGGCCGGCGGGGTCGGGCAGGTCGGTGAGCAGCGGCGACGGCCCCACGGTGGTGCCGACGACGACCGTGAGCCCCTGCGCCTCCAGCGCGGGCCGCAGCGTGCCGGGCAGCCGGGCGCCGCGGGAGGGGTCGGCGTCGTGGACGAGGACGAGGGCGGTCTGCACGGGTGCAGTATCGGCGGGTGCCCGCCGCGCCCCGATCCTCCGTCCGCGTGGTGCCGACCGGGGACGTCGACCTCGCGGCCACGCTGGGCTCGGTCGTCTGGCTGCCGCGCGACCCGACGGCGCGGCTGTCCCCCGGGCGGTTCGAGCGGGCCACCTGCACACCCGAGGGCACCGGGACCGTCGTCGTCACCTGGGAGCCGGGCTCCGGCACCGCCCGGGTCGAGGCGTCCGGGGACGGCGCCGGGTGGCTGCTCGACCGCGCACCCCGGCTGCTGGGCTGCGAGGACGACGTGACCGGCTTCGACCCCGCCGGCCCGCCGCTGCGCGACCTGTGGCGGCGGCACGGCCGGCGACGCATCGCCCGCACCGGCACGCTGTGGCACGACCTGGCCTGCCTGGTCGTGCAGCAGCGGATCAGCCGACTCGACGCCGCGGAGCAGTGGCGCCGCCTGGTCACCACCCACGGCTCGCCCGCTCCCGGCGTCCCCGGGCTGTGGGTGCCGCCGGCACCGGCCACGCTCGCCCGGCTGTCCTCCCCCGCCCTGCACCTCCTCGGCCTGGAGCGCCGGCGGGCCCAGACGCTCGTCGCCGCCGGCGCCGCGCTGGCCGGGCACCAGGACCTCGCCGACGGCGACGTCGCGGCCGGCACGGCGGCGCTGCGCGCCCTCCCCGGCGTCGGCGCGTGGACCAGCGGCTGCCTGGCCGCGCTGACCTGGGGCGACCGCGACGCCGTGGTACCCGGCGACAGCGGCATCCCGTCGCTGGTGACGTGGGTGCTCGCCGGCCGGCCGCGCGGCGACGACGCGGCGATGCTCGAGCTGCTGGCGCCGCACCGGCCGCACCGCTACCGCGTGCTGGGCCTGGTGATGGCCAGCGGCCGCCGGCCGCCGCGGACCTCGCCGCGCGGCCGGCGGGAGGACATCACCCGCCGCTGACGGGCGGGGGCTTCCGCTGGCACCGCCGGCCGAGGAAGCTGAGGCACGCGGCGGTGCCGCGCGGGTGCCGCCGTCCGACAGGAGGACGGCATGTACGCACGCTCGACCACGCTCACCGGCACGCCCATGACCATCGACGACGGCATCGCCTACGTCTGCGACGAGGTCATGCCGGCGATCACGGGCATGCCGGGCAACGTGGGCCTGTCCATGCTGGCCGACCGCGAGACCGGGCGCTGCGTCGTCACCTCCTCCTGGCGCGACCGCGAGGCGATGGCCGCCAGCGAGGACGGGGTCAAGGGGCTGCGGGAGCGGGCCGGCAGCATCTTCGGCGGCCCGCCCGAGGTGCACGAGTGGGAGATCGCGGTGATGCACCGCCGCTCGGAGGCGCCGTCGGGCGCGTGCACCCGGGTGACGTGGACGCGGGCCGACCCCGCCGACGTCGACCGCATCCTCGACGCCTACCGGACGATCATGGTGCCGCGGATGGAGGGCTACGGCGGCTTCTGCAGCGTGAGCCTGTTCCTCGACCGGGAGCAGGGCCTGGGCGTCTCGGCGGTGACGTTCGAGGACCGCGAGTCCATGGCCGCCAGCCGCACCCACGCCCGCGCCAGCCGGGACGACTTCGCCCGCCTCATGCGGATGGAGGTCGTCGACCACGACGAGTTCGACCTCGTCCTCGCCCACCTCCGCATCCCCGAGACGGTCTGAGGCGCCAGCCGGCCGGCGCCCGGGAGCTCACACCACCCGGGTGAAGGCCGGCCAGACGTCGTCGGGGGCGGCGGCGACCAGGCCGGCGCCGAGCGTGCGCGCCCAGGAGAGCTCGGTACCCGCCTCGTCGCGCCACGACCAGCAGCGCCGGGTGAGGTGGTGCAGCCGGTGCTCCTGGGTGAAGCCGATGGCGCCGTGCACCTGGTGGGCGAGCTTGGCGACGGTCTCCACGGCCTCCCCCGCGCGCACCTTCGCGGCCGCGGCGGCGAGCACCACGGTGTCCGCGCCGCGGTCGAGCGCCTGGACGGCGGCGTCGACGAGCGCGGCGGTGGCGGTGACCTCGCCGGCCATCTGCGCGAGCTCCACCTGGATCGCCTGGAACTTGCCGAGCGGCCGGCCGAACTGCACCCGCTCGCCGGCGTACTGCACCGTCCAGGCCAGCACCTGCTCGAGCGCGGCGGAGACCTGCACCGCGCGGGCGAGCGCCGCGCGGGCCCGCACGAGGTCGACGGCGGCCGGGGACAGCAGCGCACCCGGTACGCCGACGCCGTCGAGCACCAGCGAGCCGCGCGGCTCCCCGGCCAGGTTGACCGCCCGGGAGGCGTCGAGGCCGGCGGCGTCGACGACGGCGAGCACCGCGCCCTGGATGCCGGCCGGCGGCGCGGCGAGCACCGCGACGTGCCGGGCGACGCCGGCCCACGGGACGTCGGTGGCGGTGCCGGTGAGGACGAACCGGCCGGGGCCGTCGCCGTCGTCGGAGGGCTCGGCGGTGACCGCGCCGTCCAGGGCGACCGTCAGCGGCTCCTCCGGGGAGGGCAGGTCGAGGTCGGCGGCCAGCAGCGCGGGCCCGGCGACGAGGAGCTGCTCGGCCACCGGCACCGCGCCGGCGCCCGCGGCCAGCGTGCGCACCACCGCGACGGCGTCGGCCAGCTCGCCGCCGGAGCCGCCGGCCTCCTCGGGCAGCCCGACGCCGGTCAGCCCCGCGTCGGCGAGGTCGGCCCACAGGCCCTCGTCCCACGGCCGCTCGGCGGTGAGCACGAACGGCTCGTGCCCGGCGAGGATCTCCCGGACGGTCGCGACCACCAGGTCCTGGTCGCTCATCGCAGCCCCAGCCCGCGCGCCACGATCCCCTTGAGGATCTCGTTGGTCCCGCCCCGCAGCGTGTAACCCGGCGCGTGCAGCTGCGCCTCGGCCAGCGCCCGCCCGAGTGGGTCGGGGCTGTCCAGCGACGCCGGCACGTCGGCCACCCGCCGGACCTCGTCGACGACGTCCTGCTCGAACGTCGTCCCCACGTCCTTGACCAGCGCGGCCGGGATGTCGGGCAGCTCCCCGCGGTCGAGCGCGGCGGCGATGCGCAGCGACAGCTGCCGCAGCGCCAGCGCCCGCGCCGACAGCCGGCCGAGCACCGCCAGCTGCGCGGGGTCGCCAGAGGCGGCGGCGCGGCGGCCGAACTCGGCCAGCAGCGGCCAGGTGGACAGGAACCGCTCGGGCCCGGACCGCTCGTAGGCCAGCTCCGCGGTCACCTGGTGCCAGCCGGCGCCCTCGACGCCGAGCAGCATGTCGCCGGGGACGACGACGTCGTCGAACACGACCTCGTTGAAGTGGTGCCCGCCGTCGAGGATGCGGATCGGGTTGACCGTGATGCCCGGCAGCGACAGGTCGACCAGCAGCTGGGTGAGCCCCTGGTGCTTGCCGCGGGGGCCCTCCCCGGGCGGGCCGGAGCGGACCAGCACGATGCCGTAGTGGGAGTGGTGGGCGTTGCTCGTCCACACCTTGGCGCCGTTGACCACCCAGTCGCCGTCGGCGTTGCGGGTGGCGCGGGTGCGGATGGAGGCGAGGTCGGAGCCGCTGTCGGGCTCGCTCATGCCGATGACGAAGTAGCACTCGCCCGCGGCGATGCGCGGCAGGATCTCCTTGCGCTGCGCCTCGGTGCCGTAGCGCAGCAGGTTGGGCCCCGACTGGCGGTCGGCGATCCAGTGCGCGGCCACCGGTGCGCCGGCGGCGAGCAGCTCCTCGGTGACGGCGTAGCGCTCCTGCGCGGTGCGCTCGTGGCCGCCGTACTCCCTCGGCCAGGTCATGCCGAGCCAGCCGCGGGCGCCGAGCTTGCGGGAGAAGTCGGGGTCGACGCCGGACAACCAGGTGTCGACGTGGGTGGTGAAGGTGCCGGCGGCGAGCTCCTCGGCGAGGAACTGCCGCACCTCGAGGCGGACCTGTTCGGCGGCCTCGGACGGTGGCGCGGGCGCCAGGGTCAGCTGGTCGGTGCTCATGTGGACTGCGGTCCCCCCACGTCGGCGTGGCAGTGCTCCGCCACGGTTGTACAGCGCACCGGGCGGTGCGCGCCCGGCAGGGTCAGCGGCGGTCGTCGCCCGGGAGGCGGTCGGCGGCCAGCTGGCGCAGCTCCGCGACGGCGTCGCCGGCGGCCGTGGCCAGCCGGGTCGCCACGCCGGACACCAGCCGGCGCAGGACGGCGGCGTCGAAGCCGAGGAACTCGCCGATGCCCACGGCGACGTCGACGCCGGGCAGCGCGCGCGGCGGTGCCGGCGTCGCGGCCTGGTCCGGCGACCAGCGCATCGCGTCGGCGGAGACGGTGAGGTCGCCGCCGGCCCCGTCGAGGGCGTCGGCGAGGTCGTCGCCGGGCGCCCGCCGCGGGGCGTCGTCCTCGTCGCCAGGTCCCACGGCCGCCTCCTCGGTGTCGGCTACGGGGATGGTCCGCCCGGGCGGCCCCGGCCGCTAGGGGGTGTCTGACGGACCCATGCCGACGGGAGCGCCGGTCAGGGGGTTGCTCCGCAAGGCCGAGGCGTCGCCGGATACCGGGTTCGTATCCGGCGGCGCCTCGAACGCAGCGGAGCGCCGCCTGGGCGGTGCTACCGAGGCTGGAGGTCCGTCAGACACCCCCTGGAGGGGTCTCAGGCGAGCCGGGTGAGGGCCAGCAGCGCGACGTCGTCGGCCCGGCGGGGGCCGGTCAGCGCGGCCAGCAGCCGGTCGCAGAGCTCGTCCGGGTCGGCCGGGGCGCGGCCGGCGCCCTCGACGGCGACGGCCCGCAGCCGGGCCAGGCCGGCGTCGAGGTCGGCGGTGCGGCTCTCGACCAGCCCGTCGGTGTAGAGCACCAGCGTGGCGCCCACCGGCAGCTCCCCCGACCACTCCGGCGCCGGTCCGGGGGGCGCGCCCAGCAGCCGGCCGGGGACGACGCCGAGCAGCTCGGCCCGGCCGCCGCCCACCACCAGCGGCGGCAGGTGCCCGGCCGAGGCGATCCGCAGCGCCCCGGTGGCCGGGTCCAGCCGCGCGAACAGCGCCGTGGCCATGCGGGGCAGCCCGAGCAGCGGCCAGCTGCCGTGCAGCCGCTCGACCAGCTCCGCCGGGCCCGGCCGGTCGGCCAGCAGCGCCCGGTGCACGCTGCGCAGCTGGCCCATGGTCGCCGCGGCGGTGACGTCGTGGCCGACGACGTCCCCGACGGCCAGGGCGACGTCGCCCTCCGGCAGCGGGACGACGTCGTGGAAGTCACCGCCGACGTCGGCGCCGCGGCTGCCGGGCAGGTAGCGCACCGCCAGCGCGAGCCCGGGCACGTGCGGCGGTACCGGCGGCAGCAGGCTGGCCTGCAGCGCGTGCGAGGTGCGCGACTCCAGCTCGACGCGGGCGGCGACCTCCAGGCCCTGCGACATCTGCAGCGCGAGCTGCTCGGCGGTCTCGACGTCGGCCTCGGTGAACGGGCCGCGCCGGGTGTCGTTGCCCAGGGTGATGACCCCGAGCGGGCGGTTGTCGGCGACCAGCGGCACGCAGACGAGGTCGGTGAGCTCCAGCGCCTGCGTCACCGCCAGGTGGCCGGGGCCGGTGACCATGCGCACGAGCCGGCCGGCGTCGACCCCGCGCAGCCACACCGTCCGCCGCCCGGCCATCGCCTGCACGCTGGGGTGGTTGCCGTCGCGGCGCGGCAGGTGGTGGTCGCGCAGCTGCTCGACCAGGTGCCGGCGGGCGGGGTCGGCGTGCGCCACCACCGGCTCGACCAGCCCGCGCTCGGTCAGCACGTCGATCACGCAGACGTCGGCCAGCCGGGCCACCGCCAGCGCGGCCAGGCCCTCCACCGTCTCGGTCATGCCGTGCCCGGCGGCCATGAGCCGCGCGGCCTCGAGCAGGAACGCCGAGCGGTCGGCCTGCCGGACGGTCTCCTCGTACAGCCGGACCCGTTCCAGCGCCTGACCGGCCTGCCGGCCCAGCGTCGCGAGCAGGTCGGCGTCGGCCGGGGCCAGCGCGCCGCGGGTGCCGGGCTCGCTCAGGCTGATCAGCTCGCTGTCGTCGGTGACGCCGAGGACGAGGACCAGCGCCCCCAGGTGCCGGTCGTCGGCGGCCGACACCGGGACGACGACCACCGACTCCTGCCCGGCCTCGGCCATCGTCGCGGCCAGCTCCGGCCACCGCTCGCGCAGCCCCGGTCCCAGCGGCACCGCCCGCACCCCGCCGGTGCGGACCAGCTCCACGCCGTCCTCGGCTGCCGTGACCAGGGCGGCCAGCAGCTCGGGGGCCAGGCCGTCGGCGGCGGCGAGGGCGACCGGCACCGGCCGCCCCTCCGCCACGCGACCGGGCCGGTGCACCGCCAGCCACAGCCCGGCGCCCCCGGCCTGCAGCGCGGTCCGGGCACGGCGGACGACGACGTCGGCGACCTGCTCGGCCGAGGCCGCGGCGGCCAGCTCGGAGACGACGCGCTGCAGCGTGCGCGCCCGCGCCTCGGAGTCGGCCGCGGCCCGCTGCGCGGTCAGCAGCGCCCGCTCGTAGCGCCGCCGCGAGGTGGCCTCGAAGACCGTGGCGCGCACCAGCAGCGGCCGGCCCTCGTCGTCGCGCACCTCGACGGCGTTGACCAGGCAGGGCAGCACCGAGCCGTCGTCGCGGACGACGTCGAGGGCCACCTCCCGCACCGCCCCCTGCAGCCGCAGCAGCGGCGCGAGGTGGGTCTCGTAGTAGACCCGCCCGCCGGCGCTGAGCAGGTCGGGCAGCCGGCGGCCGAGGACCCCCTCGGGCGGGTGGCCGGTCCACGCGCAGAAGGTGCCGTTGACCTTGACCACCCGCCCGTCGGGGACCATCGACAGGTAGCCGCACGGCGCGTTCTCGTAGAGGTCGGCCGGGTCCTCCTCCAGCAGCCGGGCCAGTCCGGCCAGGCGCTCCTCCTGCTGCTCCCCCACGGTGCCGGTCCGCCTCAGCGCTCGAGGAACGCCCGGATGGCCGCGACCGTCTCCTCCGGCGCCGACAGGTGCGGGCAGTGCCCGGTCGCGGCCAGCTGCGTGAAGACGCTGCCGGGGACCTGCTGGTGCACGTAGCGGCCGACCGGCTCGGGTGCGATCGAGTCGTCGGTGCACTGCAGGACGAGCGTGGGCACGCGGACGGCGGGCAGGTCGGCGCGGTTGTCGGAGAGGAACGTGACCCGGGCGAACTGGCGGGCCACCACGGGGTCGGTGCGGCAGAAGCTCGCGGTCAGCTCGGCGGTCACCTCCGGGTTGCCCGGCCCGGCGACCACCGGGGCCAGTGCCGCGGCCCACTGGTCGGGGTTGCTGTCGAGGGAGTCCAGCAGCGCGGCGACGTCGGCCCGGCTGAAGCCGCCGGTGTAGCCCTCGTCGTCGACGTAGCGCGGGCTGGGCCCGACCATGACCAGCGCGCCGAAGTGCTCCGGTGCCCGCAGGACGGCGAGCACGCCGATCATGGCGCTCACCGAGTGCCCGACGAAGACCACGTCGTGCAGGTCCAGCTCGCGGCAGATCGCGACGACGTCGTCGGCGTAGCCGGCCAGCGACGCGTACCGCTGCGGGTCGTAGGCGCCGATGTCGGAGCCACCGGAGCCGACGTGGTCGAAGGTGACCACCCGGTGGTCGACGGCGAACTCCGGCGCGACGGCGCGCCACATCGTCTGGTCGCAGCCGAAGCCGTGCGCCAGCAGCATCGGCCGGGCCGCCTCCGGACCGCTCACGCGCAGACAGTTCCGCGTGACCACGCTCACCGCTCCGACCGTAACGGACGGAGGCGTCCCTGTCCCCGTCCGGTCCGGCAGGGCCCCGGGACACGCCGGTGCGGCGCGCCCGGCCCCCTGCTACCAGCGGGAGGTGCCGCAGTCCCGGCAGCGCTTCTTCACGGTCGTGGTCTCGCCGGAGCAGTTCGGGCAGGTCCAGGTGGCCCGCTCGGCGGTGCGCCGGGTCGTGCGTCCGGTGACGGTGGTGCTCATCGGTGTCTCTCCCCTGTCGTCCGGGAGCCCCCGACGGTAGGCCGCCGGTATGACGGGGAGGTGTCGATCAGGTAGCCGACGGTGACGGGCCTCCCCGGGCTCGGGGCCATCCCGCCACGCGGGACTGGGAGGGCACTGGGACGCGGGTGCAAGTGGGCCTCCCAGTCGCGCTGCAGTCCCGCGCAGGAGGCGGGCGGGAGCGTCCTCCCCAGCGAGCCGGACCGCGGCTCCCCACCGAGGAGGCACTGCCATGACCCGCACCCGCCTGACCCGCACGCTGCTCCGCGCCGCCGTCCCCACCGCCGCCTTCGCCGCGGTGGTCGCCACCACCGGCACCGCGTCGGCCGACTCCTACGCCTACAACGCCTACGACACCGACGCCAACGGCTACATCGACCTCTACGCCTTCGACGACAGCGGCGACGGCTACGAGGACACCTGGGCGGTCGACTGGGACGAGAACGGCCTGACCGAGCAGGTCGCCGTCGACACCGACGGCGACGGCTGGGCCGACACCTTCGCCTTCGACAGCGACGAGGACGGCTACGTCGAGGAGGTCGGCGTCGACACCACCTACAACGGCCTGCCCGACGTCTGGGGCGCCGACACCGACTACGACGGCTACGTCGACGCGGTCGCCTACGACTACGACGACGACGGCTACGCCGACCACTCCGAGCTCGCGACCTCCGCGTCCTACGCCTACACGTCGGTGAGCTACGTCTTCGCCGAGGCCGACGGCTGGGCCTACTGGGAGGTCAGCGTCGAGTACGGCTACGGCCTGGTCTCCGAGCAGACCGCCGACAGCGGCATCGACGCCAAGACCGGCGCCCTGACCATCACCGGGAACACCGCCGACGACGACGCGGTCGACGCCGCCGCCGACGCCCTGCGGACGCTGTTCTGAGCCCGCACCGGTGAACGCCGCGGCCGGCGCCGGCCAGGAGGACGTGGGCTCCCCCGTCCTCCTCCCCGGCGCCGGCGGGCGCGTGTCCGGCAGCGGCACACGACACGCGTGCGAGAGGTGACAACAGCCGGGCGGAGAGCGCAAGATGGGCGGTTGCCGCACGGTCCCGGAATGGCACGGGAATGGCGGCGAGAAGTAGATCGGCAACCATTCTAGCAGAGGGAAGTGCATTGCCGGCCACCCCGTCCGACGTCGTCCCCGACCCCGAACTGGCCCGCGAGCAGGAGTACGTCACCGACCTCTACACCCGCCTGGACGCCGCCCGCGAGCTCGCCGCCCGCCGGATGCGCCAGGCGATCACCTGGCCCGCCGTCGACCCGCAGGCGCTGCAGGAGCGCGACGCCACGGTGCGCTTCCACGGCGAGCGGGTCGTCGCCCTCGACGCCGCCGAGGCCGGGCTGTGCGTCGGCCGCATCGACCGGGCCGACGACGGCGGCGCGCTCTACGTCGGCCGCATCGGCCTGCCCGCCGACGACCCGGGCGGTGACCCGGCGCTGGTCGACTGGCGGGCGCCGGCCGCGCGGCCGTTCTACACCGCCACGCCGGTGCACCCGCTGGGGATCGTGCGGCGCCGGCACATCCGCACCCGCGGGCGCACCGTCGTCCGGCTCGACGACGAGGTGCTCACCACCGGCATCGCCGGTTCCGGGCTCACCGGCGAGGCGGCGCTGCTGTCGGCGCTGGACGCCTCGCGGACCGGGCGCATGACCGACATCGTGCGCACCATCCAGGCCGAGCAGGACCGGATCATCCGCAGCGACGCCGCGGGCGTGCTCGTCGTCCAGGGCGGGCCGGGCACCGGCAAGACGGCGGTGGCGCTGCACCGGGCGGCCTACCTGCTCTACACCCACCGCGAGCGGCTGGCCCGCCGCGGCCTGCTCGTCGTCGGCCCCACCCCGACGTTCCTGCGCTACATCGCCGACGTGCTGCCCTCCCTCGGCGAGACCGGGGTGCTGCTCGCGGGGCTGGGCCAGCTGCGGCCGGGCCTCGACGCCCGCGGCGAGGAGTCCCCGGAGACGGCCGCGGTCAAGGGGCGGCTGGAGATGGTCGACGTGCTGCGCGCCGCGGTCGCCGCCCGCCAGGTGGTGCCCGAGGCGCCGGTCGAGCTGGAGGTGGAGGGCTACCGGCTGCGACTGCGTCCCGTCGACGTCAGCCGCGCGCGCACCGCCGCCCGCAAGGCCGACCCGCTGCACAACCTGGGCCGGCCGGTGTTCGTGCAGCGGGTCGTCGACACGCTCACCCGCCGCTACGTCGACCGGCTCGGCGCCGGCGTGCAGGCCGGCCGCGACCTGCTCGACCGGGAGGACATCGCCGCGCTGCGCCGCGAGGTGGCCGCCGACCCCGCCGTGCGGTCGCTGCTGGCGCGGCTGTGGCCGGTGCTCACTCCCGAGCGGCTGCTCACCGACCTCTACGCCGACCCCGCCCGCATCGCCGAGGCCACGCCGGGGTGGTCCGACGCCGACCGGGCGCTGCTGCACCGGCCGCGCGGCAGCGCCACGGGACCGGCGCAGTGGACCCCGGCCGACGTCCCGCTGCTGGAGGAGGCCGAGGAGCTGCTCGGCTTCGACGACAGCGCCCAGCGCGCCCGCGCCGACCGCGACCGGCAGCGCGCCCTGCGCCGGGCGCAGGAGACCCTCGACGTGCTGCACGGCTCCCGGTCGGTGGACCTGGAGGACGAGCACCTGGCCGCCGAGGTGCTCAGCGCCGGTGACCTGCTGTCGGCCGAGGACCTCGCCGACCGGCACCGCGAGCTCGACCTGCGCACCACCGCCGAGCGGGCCGCCGCCGACCGGACGTGGACCTTCGGCCACGTCGTCGTCGACGAGGCCCAGGAGCTGTCCCCGATGGCGTGGCGGCTGCTGGTGCGCCGCTGCCCGACCCGGTCGATGACCGTCGTCGGCGACGTCGCCCAGACCGGCAGCCTGGCCGGCACCGACCGCTGGGAGGAGGTGCTCGCGCCGCACGTCGGCAGCGCCTGGCGGCTGGAGGAGCTCACCGTCAACTACCGGACGCCGGCGGAGGTCATGGCGGTGGCCGCCGAGGTGCTGGCCGCCACCGGCACCGGCCTGCGGCCGCCGCGATCGGTGCGCACCGGCGGCGCGCCCCCGGTCGCGGAGGTCACCGGGGAGGCCGGGCTGGCCGCCCGGGCCGCGGCCGTCGGCGCCGACCTCGCCGGGCACGAGGGGACGACGGCGCTGGTCGTGCCGCCGAGCCGGCGCGACGACGTCGTCGCCGCGCTGTCGGCGCTGCGGCCGGACGTGCAGTCCGGGCCGGACGCCGACTCCTCGCTGGGCCCGGTGGTGCTGCTGCCGGGCGAGGCCAAGGGGCTGGAGTTCGACTCCGTCGTCGTCGTGGACCCGCAGGGGGTGCTCGACGAGGGCGTGCGCGGCCTCAACGACCTCTACGTGTCACTGACCCGGGCCACGCAGCGGCTGACCGTGCTCTCCCCCGGCCCGCTGCCGGCGGTGCTGGCCGGGCTGGGCGCCGTCGCGGCGTAGCGGGCGGCCGCTCCCGCCCGTCCTCGGCCGGGGGTGCTGCGGGGGGCAGTCGTGCTCTGTCCCCACCTGGGGGCAGAGCACGACGATCGTGCGAAGAGTTCTCTGCACGTCCACGTGCTCTGCCCCGCGGTGCGGGGCAGAGCACGAGCGCCGCCGGGACTACCCCCGGGCGGCGGCCGGGCGGAGGACGACGCCGCTGGCCGGGCGGGCCGGGATGCGCCGCAGTGAGATGGTCAGGTCCTGGTCGGCGGGGATGTCGAGGGGCAGCCGCGCCAGGCAGGGGGCCAGCGCCGCGAGCAGCGCCACTGTGATCTGCTCGCCCGGGCAGCGGTGGCCGGTGCGGGGGTCGCCGCCGCCCTGGGGCACCAGCTCGTCGGCGCCGATCTCCCGGCCGAGGAAGCGCTCGGGGCGGAAGGCGTAGGGGTCCTCCCACAGCCGCGGGTCGTGGTTCTGCCCGTAGAGGTCGAGCAGCACCATCGCGTTGCGCGGGATGGTCTGCCCGCCGAACTCCAGGCGCCGTGGTGCCCGGCCGCCGATGAAGGGCGCGAACGGGTAGAACCGCCGGACCTCGTGCGCCCACGCCTCGGCGAACGCCGGGTCGGCGCCGGCCAGCCGCTGCCGGTACTGCGGCCAGCGGGCCAGCGCGTGCCCGGAGAAGGCCGTGAACCAGGACACCGCCGTCGTCGGCCGGATGACGTTGAGCAGCTCGACGGCGGCCAGCCGCGGGTCGAGCAGGCCGCCGTCGAGGTCGCGGTGCGCGGCGGTGACCTGCAGCGCCGACCCGGACGGTGCGTCGAGCTCGCCGGAGCGGACCCGCTCCACGATGCCGGCCAGCCACCGCTCGCGCCGTCCCCGGGCCCGGCGGGCGCGCCAGTGCCGCGGGCCGGCGGTGGCGAAGCCGTCGACCATCGCGCGCAGGTCGGCGGCCAGCGCCGGCACCTCCGCGTCGGACACCGGCACGCCCGCCCAGCGGGTCACCGCGCCGGCGATCACCTCCGACGACGCGTCGAGGAGCACCACCTGCGGCCGGGTGGCCCACTCCCGCGCCGCGTCGTCCCAGGCCGCGGTCGCGCGCTGCACGAGGGCGTCGATGCCGGCGGGGTCCATGAGCACTCGGACGAACAGCGCCTTGCGGACGCGGTGCGCCTCGCCGTCGAGGGTGTGCACCGCGCCCTTGCCGAACAGCGTCCCCTGCACCGGCTCGGGGATGGCGTGCGAGCGGCGCACGTGGTCCTCGTCGTAGAGGAAGCGGGTGGCCTCCGGGCCCTCGATCCCCACCGCGGGCAGGCCGGCGAGCCGGGTGCCGACCGCCTGCCCGCCGTGCGCGCGGCGCAGGTCGGGCAGCCAGGCGTAGCCCTTGGCCAGCAGGGCGAGGGAGTTCTCCAGACGCATGGGTCGGCCCGTGCCCCGGACCGGGGGGCGGCAACCGCTCAGCCGGGGCGCTGGGACTGCAGCCGGTCGTCGCGCGGCTCGGTCGCCGTGTCGGGCGGCGCCGCCCCGTCCGGGCGGTCGTCGCGCCGGCCCGCCGAGCGGCCGTGGCCCAGCCGGCGCAGCAGCGCGGCGACCTCGCCGGCGGCCGACGTCGTCGCCGTGCCCTCCGGCAGCCGGGTGGCGACCTCCTGCAGCGCCTCGGCCAGGCCGCGCTCGTCGGCGTCGAGCATGCCGCGGTAGGCGGGATCGAGCAGGTAGCCCGTCGGCGGGGTGGACAGGCAGCCGATGAGGTCGAGCAGCACCTCCAGCCGCCGTGCCGCCTCCGCCGGGGAGGTGTCCCCGCTGGCCATGGCGACCGTCTCGACGTCCTGCTCCCACAGCCGGCTGCGGGCGACGTCCTCCTGCAGCGCCAGCACGGTGCCCGACGGACGCGACTCCCGGGAGCCCTGCACGGCGCTGCGCACCTGGTGGGCGATGCGGATCAGGTCGTCGTCGAGCATCGAGGTGCCCACGAACAGCACGTGCCGGGTGAGCAGCAGCGAGTGCAGGACGCCGGCCAGCGCGGCCCGCGAGTCGCCCAGCTGCAGGTACTCCTCGCGGGTGAGGACGACGCTGTCGGGGTGTGCGGCGTCGCCGTGCAGCTTGAGCAGCCAGGGCCGGCCGGGCCGCGCCTCGTCGTAGGGCAGCACCGACAGGTCGCGGCCGATGTCGGTGGCGGCGAGCTCCACCAGCGGGTCGTAGTTCGTCGTCACGAACTCCTGCACCGGCAGGTCGGCGATGAGCGCGTGCGCCAGCGCGTAGGGGCCGGGCCCGAAGCGGTCCTGCACGAACTCCTCCAGCCGCTCGCGGCCCAGCTCGCGGGCCAGCAGCGCCGCGGCGTCCTGCGGCGGCAGCCGGGACAGGCCCTCGCGCAGGTCCTCGCCCAGGCCCGAGTGCCCGGCCAGCTCGCCGAGCAGCTGCTCCCACGTGGGCAGGCCCGCGGCGGCGCTCACGCCGGCGCCGATGAACAGCGCCAGCTGGCCGCGCCGCGCCCGCTCCCCCAGCTGCTCGGCCAGCACGCACAGCGGCTGGGGCAGGTCCCAGCCGGTGCCCTCCCCGCGGCGGATCCGCTGCGCGGCGGCCAGGTCGCTGGACCCGCGCAGCACCAGCGCGACGTCGAACCCGTGCTCGTCGGCGGCCTCGCGCAGCACCGGCAGCAGCTGCCGGATGAGGTCACCGCGGCGCCCGGCCGCACCGCCCCAGCCGGTGCCTAGCGCCGGCAGGCCGACCAGCCGCCGGGCCCGGCCGTGCACCGGCTGCGCCACCTCCCGGCCCGCGACGGCGGCCAGCGCCTCGCGGGCGCCGTCGAGGAGCCAGTCCAGGCCGCGGCCGTCGTCGTCGACGGTGTCGAGCAGCCAGGCCTGCCGCGGCCCGCCGCCCGGTACCGGCAGCACCCGCTCGTCGCCGCACCACGCGAGGTCGACGCAGACCCCCTGCTCGTCCTCGTCGCGCACCAGCTCGGCCGGCAGCAGGTCCCGCCAGCTCGCGGCCACGCGGAGGGTGCGCCCGGTGGGCACCAGCACGTCGTCGCAGGACAGGCGGGTGAGGTCGGCGCCGACCACGAAGACGTGTCCACTCACGCCCGGGGACCTACCCCCGGGACCCGCCCTCCGGAACGGCCGCGCCCGCAAGTCGTCCGCAGGACCGGTGCAAGCCCGCCCGGCGAGGGTCGCGACCGTGATCCCCCGCCGCCTCGTGCTGCCCGGCTGCCTGGCCGCCGCGCTGCTGCTCCCGGCCTGCGCCGCCGCCGGAACCGGCACCGCGACCCCGCCCGGCCCCGGGACGCTCGCGGTGTCCGACGTCCCCGGCCGGCCCGGGGACCGGCCGCCGGCGCGCCTGACCGAGGTGCTCGGCTTCGCCGACCTCGGTGCCGACGCCGGCCCGGCGGTCGCCGCGGTGGCGCTGGCCGCCGACGGGGGCAACGGCGTCCTCGTGTGGCTCGACCGCGACCCCTCCGACCCGGCCGCGGGCGCGGTCCTCGTCGACGTCGGCCCGGTCACCGCCGACGGCGGCGGGGAGGGGTCCCCGGTGACCCCCGAGCCGGTCTCGTCCGTCGCGGTGCCCGCGGTGTCGGAGCTGGTCGACCTGCAGGCCACCGCCGACGGCGTGCTGGTGGTCGGCGAGCTGACACGGCCCGACAGGGCCGCCGGCTGGGGGCTGCTGCGGGTGGACCCGAGCGGGCGGACCGACACGGTCGCCGTCGACTCCCCCGAGCTGGCCGGCAGCCGGACCCGCGCCACCGTCCTCACCGAGGGCGGGGACACGCTGGTGCTCGCGCTCGGCGCCGGGGCGAAGGCGCCGCACCTGGTGGCCGTCGACGCCGCCGACGGCGGGGTGCTGGCCACCACCAGCCTCGCCGTCCCCGGCGCCACGACCGCGCTCCCGCAGGACGTGGCCGTCGCACCTGACGGGGACCTGGTGGTGGCCCTCGACGCCGACGTCGACGTCGAGGGCGTGCAGCCGCGCGCGGTCCTCACCACCGTGGACGCCGCGTCGGCCGAGGCGCCGGGCGGGCCGGTCGACCTCGGCTCCGGCGAGGGGGCCAGCGGCGCCGGGGAGGTGGCCGTGGGCGGCGACGGGACCGCCTGGGTGACCGTGGCGGGCTGGGACCCGGCCGACCCCGCCGACGTCACGTGGCGCCTGGTCGGCGTGTCCGGCGACGTGCTGCAGGAGATCGACCTGCCCGCCGGCGCGGTGCCCGGCGGCGACCTCGCCGTCGACCCGGCCGGCGCGACCGCCTACCTGCCGGGCTCGGTCGCGGGCGTGCCGCACCTGTTCGTCGTCGACCTGGCCACCGGCACCACCGAGCCGGTCCGGCTGGCCGCGGCCGGGCAGGCGGCCGACGTCGCGACGGCCTCCGACGGCGCGACGGTGTGGGTCAGCGGGGCCGACGGCGCAGGCCGCCCGGGGGTGTGGCTGGTCGGCTGAGCCGAGCGGTCCGGCGCGGGTCAGGCGCCGCAGCCGCCTCCCGAGCAGGCGCAGCCGGCGCACCCGAGCGGGCGGGCCGGCACCGGGCGGCGGGCCACCTCGCGCAGTCCGGCGGCGGCCACCAGCAGCGGCACGGCCGCCAGCCCGGTCACCAGCGCGGCGACCACGGCGGCGACGTCGGCGGCGCGGCCGGTCCCCTGGGAGGCGGCGGTGGCGGCCACCAGGCCGCCGACGAGCACCGCCCACACCAGCAGCGCGGTGCCGGCGCGGCGGGCGGCACCACCCCGCGCGAGGGCGATCCCGGCACCGGCGAGCAGGACCAGCGGCACGCCGAGCAGGAGGACCCAGCCGGTGGCGGCGGCCGACACCGCCGCCACCACCGCCGCCGCGATCCCGCCGGCCACGGCCGCGGCACCGGCGGGCACCGACCCGGCCCGCAGCAGGACGGCGCCCCGGCCGGCGGCGAGCAGCCCGAGGCCGCCGAGCAGCAGGCGGGCACCGAGGTCGCCGGTGACGACGGCGGCCACCGCGAGCACGACCAGGACGACCCCGAGCGCCGCCCGCACCGGCCAGGCCCGGCGGGCGGTCTCCCGCTCGGTGGGCGCGCCCGCCGCCGTCCGTGCCGGGGTCCGCGCCGTGGTGCCTGCCGTGCTGCGTGCTGTCGTCGGTGTCGCCACGGGCCCAGTGTCCCGCACCCGCGGCCGGCGCCGCGGGCACGCCCGGCCGACGGCGGACCCCGTTCGACCCGCGCGGTGATCGCAACCGTGCCACGCTGATCACCACACGGGGGTGCGCACGGGAGGGCGGCGACGATGAGCGGAACCGGGTCGGTCACGGGTGCGGCCGGGCGGGCGGGGAACAGCGACGCGCTGGAGCACCTCGCCCGCATCGGCCTGATCGCCTACGGCCTGGTGCACCTGCTCATCGCCTGGATCGCCCTGCAGCTGGCCTGGGGCGGCGGCAGCGGCCAGTCCGCCGACCAGTCCGGCGCGCTGGCCACGCTGTCGGAGTCCCCCGTCGGCAAGCCCCTGCTGTGGGTCCTCGCGGTCGGCCTGGTCGCACTGGCGCTCTGGCAGGCCGCCGAGGTGCTGCGCTGGCGGTCGGGCTGGTCGGCGAGCGGGGACGCGCGGAAGAAGGCGCTGGGCAGGTCGGCCAAGGCGGTGGCCAAGGCGGTCGTCTACCTGGCCCTGGCGGTGCTGGCGTTCCGGTTCGCCACCGGCGGCGGGCAGTCCAGCTCCGGTCAGCAGCAGCAGACCGCCGCCGGCGTCTTCGGCTGGCCGGCCGGGCGCTGGCTGGTCGGGCTGGTGGGCCTGGTGGTGGTCGGCGTGGGGGTCTACCACGTGGTCAAGGGCGTGACGAAGAAGTTCCTCGAGCAGGTCGACCTCGCCTCCGCGCCGCCGAGCGCCCGGCGCCTGGTGACCCGGCTGGGTCAGGTCGGGTACCCCGCCAAGGGCGTCGCGCTGGGCGTCGTCGGCGCGCTGCTGGTGTACGCGGCGGTCACCTTCGACCCCGCCAAGGCCTCCGGTCTCGACGGCGCGCTGCGCACCATCCTCGACGCGCCGTTCGGGAAGTTCCTGCTCACCCTGGTGGCCGTCGGCATCGCGGCGTTCGGCGCCTACTGCTTCGTGCGGGCGCGCTACCCCGAGCGCACCTGAGCGTGCCGCGCCCGCGCGGCGTCCTCGGCCGGGTGCAGCGGGCGGTCCGGGCCGCGCGGGGCGTCACCGACCACCCGGTGCTGCGCGCCCTCGCCCGCGTCGGACTGGTCGCCTACGGCGTGGTGCACCTGCTCATCGGCTGGCTGACCTGGCGGGTGTCCCGCGGGTCGGAGGCCACCGACGCCGACCAGACCGGGGCGCTGCAGACGGTGGCCGCCGGCCCCGGCGGTGCGCTGCTGCTGTGGGCGATCGGGCTCGGCCTGCTGGCGCTGGCGCTGTGGCAGGGCGGGGAGGTGCTGCTGTGGTGGCACGGCCTGCTCGACCCCGCGCACCGGACCCGCACCGCGGTGGTCTGCGCCAAGTGCCTGGCCAAGGCCGCCGTCTACGCCGTCCTCGGGGTCACCGCGCTGCTGTTCGCCGTGGGTGCGGAGTACGAGGCCGACGAGCGGCTGCGCGAGCTCACCGGGGAGACGCTCGAGGTGCCCGGCGGCGCGGTGGCGGTGGGCGCGGCCGCGGTGGGCGTCGTCGCGGTCGGCGCCTACTCCCTGTGGCGCGGGGCCACCGGCGGCTTCATGCGCGACGTCGACCTGCCCGCCGCGCCCGACCGGTGGGAGCCGGTGATCGAGGCCGTCGGGCGGGTGGGGTACGCGGCCAAGGGCGTGGCGTTCGGCGTCGTCGGCGTGCTGCTGTTCCGCGCCGCGACGACCGCCGACGTCTCGACCGCCACCGGCCTCGACGGCGCGGTGACGACGATCGGCCGCTCCGGTGCGGGGCCGGCGCTGCTCACCGTGGTCGCGGTGGGGTTCGCGGCGTTCGGCGTCTACGCGCTGGCCCGCGCCCGCTACCCCGACCGCGACCCGTCGCAGTGACGTGCTGGAACGGCCCTCGTGCAGGGTCCCGCGCCGAGCTCGCGAGGCGTGGGGGGCACGGGGGTCCTTCCTCAGGTGCGGGGGCCGCCGGCGACGTAGACGACCTGGCCGGAGACGAAGCCGGCGCCCTCGCTGACGAAGAACGAGACGGTGTGCGCGATGTCCTCGGGCACACCGGCCCGGGCCACCGGGATCGCCGCCGCGCGCTCGGCCACGTACTCCTCCCAGTTCCGGCCGATGCGCTCGGCGGTCGCCTTCGTCATCTCGGTCTGGATGAAGCCCGGGGCGATGGCGTTGGCGGTGACCCCGAAGCGGCCCAGCTCGATGGCGAGGGTCTTGGTGAACCCCTGCAGCCCGGCCTTGGCGGTGGCGTAGTTGGCCTGGCCGCGGTTCCCCAGCGCCGAGGTCGACGACAGGTTCACGATCCGGCCCCACCCGGCGTCGACCATGTGCTTCTGGCAGGCGCGGGTCATGAGGAACGAGCCGCGCAGGTGCACGGTCATGACCAGGTCCCAGTCGGCGTCGGTCATCTTGAACAGCAGGTTGTCGCGGGTGACCCCGGCGTTGTTCACCAGCACCACGGGCGGGCCGAGCTCGGCGGCGATCCGGTCGACGGCGGCCTGCACCTGCCCGGCGTCGCCGACGTCGGCGCCCACCCCGATCGCGTGCCCGCCAGCGGCCTCGACCGCCTGCACGGTGCCGGCCGTCGAGGCCTCGTCGAGGTCGAGCACCGCGACGGCGAAGCCGTCAGCGGCCAGCCGCACGGCGGTGGCCGCGCCGATGCCGCGGGCGGCTCCGGTGACGACGGCGACGCGGGCGGGGGACGCGCTCATGGCCGTTCTCCTCGGGTCGGGGGGGCTGCCGGGTGACGTGCTGGAACGGCCATCCTTCAGGGTCCCGCGCCGAGCGCGCGAGGCGTGGGGGGAAGGGTGGTCCTTCGTCCGCCCGGCGGAGCGGTCGGCGTCAGGCGACCCGCTCGAGCACGGCGGCCAGGCCCTGCCCGCCGCCGATGCACATCGTCTCCAGGCCGTAGCGGGCGCCGCGGCGGTCCATCTCGCGGGTCAGCGTGGCGAGGATCCGCGCGCCGGTGGCACCGACCGGGTGGCCCAGCGAGATGCCCGACCCGTTGACGTTGGTGCGCTCGAAGTCGGCCTCGGTGAAGCCCCACTCGCGGGTCACCGCCAGCACCTGGCTGGCGAAGGCCTCGTTGAGCTCGATGAGGTCGATGTCGGAGAGCTTGAGGCCGGCGAGATCCAGCGCCTTCGCCGTCGCCGGCACCGGGCCGATGCCCATGGTCCTCGGGGGGACGCCGGCCACCGCCCAGGAGACGACGCGGGCCAGCGGGCGCAGCCCCAGCTCGGCGGCCTTCTCCGGCGAGGTGACCACGCACGCCGCGGCGCCGTCGTTCTGGCCGCTGGCGTTGCCGGCGGTGACGGTGGCCTCCGGGTCGTCCTTCCCCATGATCGGCCGCAGCTTCGCGAGGGTCTCGACGGTCGAGTCGGGGCGGATGTGCTCGTCGCGGTCGACGACGGTGTCGCCCTTGCGGCCGCTGATCGTCACCGGGACGACCTCGTCGGCGAAGCGGCCCGCCTCGGTGGCCGCGGCGGCGCGGCGGTGGCTGCGGACGGAGTACTCGTCCTGCTCCTCGCGGCCGATCGAGTACTCGCGGCGCAGGTTCTCGGCGGTCTCGAGCATGCCGCCGGGCACCGGGTGGTGCTTCCCGCCGGCGGTGACGCGGCCGCGGGCCAGGCCGTCCTGCAGCAGGACGCCGGGGCCGGCCTTGACGCCCCACCGCATCGCGGTCGAGTAGAACGGCGCGTTGCTCATCGACTCGGCGCCCCCGGCCAGCACCACCTCGGCCGAGCCGCTCTGCACCTGCATCGCGGCGTAGAGGACCGCCTGCAGGCCCGAGCCGCAGCGGCGGTCGACCTGGATGCCGGCCGCGGTCACCGGCAGGCCCGCGTCGAGGGCGGCGACCCGGCCGAGGGCCGGTGCCTCCATCGTCGGGTAGCAGTGGCCGAGGACGACGTCGTCGACCGACTCCGGGGGCAGCCCGGTGCGCTCCAGGAGGGCGCGCAGGACGGTCGAGGCGAGGTCCTGCACGGGCACGTCCCGCAGGGACCCCCCGAAGCCCCCCACCGGGGTCCGCAGCGGCTCACAGATGACCGCGTCACGCACGGCGTCCTCCTCGGCTCGTGGGTGCCGGCCCGCGTCCGGGCGGCTCGGGAGGCAGTCTGCTCCTCCGCCGTGGGCAGCACCCGACGTGCCCAGGGGCCGACGTGCCCAGGACCCGACGTGCTGGGACGACGGCCCTGCAGGAGGGTCCTCCGTTATGCGGCGCCGGCGCCCGGTACGACGAGCTCGACGCCGAGCAGGTCCCACAGGCCGGTGACCTGCAGGGCGCGGCTGACCGCGCGGGTGCCGACGAGGACGCGCATGGGCGAGCCGGCCTGCTCGGCGGTGCGGTGCGCCACCGCGAGCACCGACAGGCCCGCGGAGTCGAGGAAGGTGACGGCCTCCAGGTCCACCACGACCGCCCGCGGCGCGCCCGCGAAGGCGTCGTCGAGTGCCCCGCGCAGGGCCGGGGCGGTGGAGCAGTCCACCTCGCCGGCGCAGACGATGCGCACGGCGCCGTCCGTGGGAACGGTCTCGACGGTCAGCAGCTCGCTGGTGGGACGAGGGGAGACAGTGGTCACGGTGCGCCTCTCGGCTGAGGGCGAACCCGTGCGTAGGACAGCAGGTGGTGAGCCGTACCAAGCGCGGAGTCCGGCAGGACGTGCACGGCTGGTGGTTTGAACCGCACCCCGGACGGTAGGCGCGGGGCAGGGGGGGCGCAAGGCCCCGACGGTGTGTCCGCGCACCTGAGCGGGCCGGTCCCGGCCCCGGCAGGTGCGCTGCGTCACGACCCGGCGCAGGGGTCCCCGGAGCGGGGATACTCGGGCGCGTGAACGGGCGGCTGGTGCTGGCGGGCGTGATCTGGGCGGCGGCGTCGGTCCTGGCCTTCGTGGCCGGCGGCAACGCGCTGCTCGCGCTCGGCCTGGCCGTGTTCGGGCTGGTCCTGCTCGTCGTCCTGGCGATGGCGAGGGACTGGGACGACCACCCCGACTTCGAGGAGCGGGAGATGGCGCGGGCGCGCCGCCGCCGGGAGAAGTGGGAGCGCAACGCCGGCGCGCGGGCCAAGGACCGCGCCCGCTGGGAGGCCCACCAGGCGCGCAGGGCCGGCCGGGACAGCTAGCCGGCGGAAAACCCGTCGACGCCGCGGGCGCGCCGCCCTACCGTCGTCGACGTGCGCCTCTGAGTCCTCCTCGTCCCGACGCCTGCGTCCTCCGCCGACGCCCGCGGGTCGAGCCCCCGGCTCCCCGCTCTCCTCCCGCCCGGCATCCGGGCGCCCCTCCTGGCTGCCGGCTGTCCGCGGCCGGTCCGACCTCCCTCCGGAGGCCCTCGTGTCACGTCCCGTCCGTTCCTCGTCCCCCGCGGCCGCCGAGGCCCGCGCCACCCTGTCCGCCGACGACGCCGCCGCGTTCGACCGGCTGACCGCGGGGGTGCTCGCCTCACCGTCGGGGGCCCTGGGCGCCGTCCTGCGCGCCTGCCTGCCGGGCGTGTCCGGCGTGCGGTGGCTGCGCACCGCCGGGCTGCCGCCCACCGCCCGGGCCGGCGCGCTCACCGCCGAGCAGTGGCTGTCGCTGTACCGCTGCTGGTCGGCGGAGACGGCCGGTGCCCGTTCCGCCCGCGCCCGCGGCGGTGCACCGCAGCGGGCCGGCCGCCCGTCGGCGCACGGCCACGCGCCCGGCGCGCTGGCCGCTCCCCGCTGGAACTGACGGAAGGACCTCCCGGCCCCCCGGCCCTCGCACGCTCGGGCCGGGACCCTGCGGGGAGGCCGTTCCCGTCCCTCACCAGGCGGGGCCGACCGCGTCCTCCGCGGCGAGGTCGGCGGCCCGGCCGGGTTCGGCGAACGCCTCGGCCAGCGCCTGCCGCAGCGGCCAGGCGCCGGCCCGCCAGGCCAGCGCCCGGCCGAGCGCGGCCGGGGTCCCGTCCACGTGGTCGACCGCGCCGTCGGGCCACCAGGCCACCGGCCGGTCCCCCACCAGCAGCCGCTCGTGCACGGCGACCTCCGCCGGGAGGGCCGGCAGGCCGAGGCGGGCCGCGGCGAGGTCCGCGCCGGGCACCGCGGCCCACGGTCCGCGGCGCGCCGGGGTGCTGGTGACCGTGGCCCGCACCCGCTCGCTGAGCAGCGGCAGGTCGAGCAGGTCGGCGACCGGCCCGGGGGTGCCGCCGGCGGGCACGAGCGGGCCGTCGGCCAGTGGCTGCAGCCACGGCGCGTCGAGCACGGCGACCGGCTCGCGGGCCGGGTCGGCGACCCGGTCCGGCGCCACGCGCACCCGCGCCGGCGGGTCGACGTCGAGACCGTCGAGGGCGACGGCCAGCCGCGCGTACACGTCGCGCAGCACGGCCGGCAGCACCGTGCACGCGGGGTCGCCGAGCCGGTCGAGCAGGTCCAGCGCGGCGTCGGGGTCGGCGAGCACGTCCTCGACCGTGGCGGCCGGCCGCAGCCGCGCGAGCACCTCCGGCGGCGCCTGCGCCGGCTCGTAGAGCCCCGCGAGCTCGGTGCCGTCCGGTGCCCGCAGCCGGTCCGGACGCCGCCCGTCGAGCACCGGGTGGGTCGACAGCCACCAGCGCAGGTGGCCGGGCACCGGCACGCCGTCGAGGACGACGTCGGCCCAGGCCTCGTCGGGCAACGCGGCGAGCAGCGGCAGCGCGCCGGCCCAGTCGGCGACGAGGTCCAGGTCGCGGACGGCGGTCAGCGGCGGCCACGCCGGCGGCGGTGCCCCGGGCGGCAGCCGGTCCAGGACGGCGTCGGCCCAGGCGTCGGCACCGTCGACGTCGAGGTCGTCGGGGTCCTCGGCGCGCACCGTCGCGAAGGTCGTGAGGACGCCGACCGCCCGCAGCGCCGCGGGGTCGTGGGCGGCCGCGAGGTCCGGGTCGAGCACGCCGAGCGCGCCGTCCTCCAGCACCGCGGCCAGCGGCGCCCCGGGCAGCAGCAGCTCCCCCGCAGGTGCCCACGCGCCCTCGGCGTCGGGCAGCGCGAGCTCGGCCAGCCAGGGCAGGTCCCCGGGTGCGAGCCCGGCGGCGGCGACCAGGGCGAGCACCGCGGTGGCGAGGTCGGCGGGGTCGGCGTCGTCCCACCCGTCGTCGACCGCGTCGACGGACCGCTCGACGACGGCCCGCACGGCCGGGTCGGCCAGCACCGCGGCGGCGGTGGCCGGGCGCGCGCCGAGCCGCTCCAGCAGCCGCCGGGCCGGCAGCGGCGCCACCGCCTCGGGGGCGGCGATGCGCAGCGCGAGCGGGCCCAGCCGGTCGACCGGCAGGCCCTCGTCGGGCAGCAGCACCCCGCCCGGGCCCGGCGCGGTGCGGCCGTCGGCCAGCGGTACCGGCAGCGCACCGAGCTCCTCGCGGTCGGCGTGCTCCAGCGCGGGGTAGAGCCGCGCCCACCACGACGCCGGCCGGGCGATGCCGGTGACCGCCTCGACCACCTGCGCGGTGCCCACCCGCCGGACGCCGAGCGCGGCCAGCGCCGGGGCGCCCTCGCGCCGCGACCACTGCGCCGGCAACAGTCCCGGCAGCACGCCGGTGAGGACGCCGACCAGCTCGTCGGTGCCCGCGTCGAGGACGGCGGCGCGGGCGGGCGTCAGGCGCTCCCCCTCCTCCGGGTCGGCGGCGGGCAGCCACGCCGTCGCACGCAGCCGGTCGAGGACGGCCGAGCCGAGGGCGGCGTCGAGCGCGGCGGCGGCCAGGCCGACGCGGGGCACCAGGGCGAGGACCGCGGGGTCCGGGGACAGCGCGGCGAGCAGGTCGGCGTAGACCTCCGCGGCGACGGCGGTGAGCGCCTCGGTGACCGGGCCGGGGGCGACGTGCCGGCGGTCGGGGCCGAGCGGGAACGGCGCGATCAGCCGCACCGGCAGCGACAGCGGCTCGTCGCTGGGCGTGGGCGCGTGCAGCACCTGCCGGTCCGGCAGCGGTAGGGGGCGGCCGTCGTCGTCGAGGGGCACCGCCCAGGTGAGCGTCCAGCCGCGGCGGGCGCGCTCCTCGACCGGGCGGTCGGCGAGCAGCTCCCCGTCCAGCTCGCCGCTGCGCTCGGCCAGCCGCCAGGTGGTGGTCGTGTCGCCGTCGCGCAGGCGCGCCAGCGGCGGGGTGCGGGTGCAGGCGAGGGTGCGCGAGGCGCCGTCGACGACGACCTCGACCTCGGTCAGCCCCGGGAGGGCGAGCAGCAGCCCGGCGTCGAGCGCCGTCAGGGCCGCCCGGACGGCGGCCCGCGACCCCGCGCGCAGGGGCAGCACGACCTCGGTGGCGTACCCGGCCGGCGGCGGGCCGTCGGCCGGCCACGGCAGCCGGAGCACCGGGACGACGCCCTCGCGGCGGGCGACCTCGCCGGCCAGCGCGTCGACCCCGGCCACCTCGGCGCGGGTGCGGGCGGCGCTGAAGCGCACCCCGCCGTGCCGCGAGTGCACCGCCGGCTCGTCACTGACGGCCAGGACGGCGGCGAAGCCCACCCCGAACCGGCCCACCGTCGCGATCGGGGGCCCGCCCGGGACCACGGACCTGCCGACCGTCTCGACCTGGTCCCGCTTGGCCGAGGCCCGCAGGCTGGCCAGCCCGGCGACGCCGGCGGCGTCCAGCGGCGCCCCGGTGTTGGCGGCGTGCAGCACCTCTCCCCCGCCGCCCACCTCGGTGAGCTCCAGCCGCAGCCGGCCCGGGACCCCGGCCCGGACGGCGGCGTCGGCGGCGTTCTGCGCGAGCTCGACGAGCAGCCGGTCGCGGTAGCCGCCGCGGACCAGGTCCTCCTCGGCGTTGGCGTCCTCCCGGAACCGCGCCGGGGAGTCGCTCCAGGCCGCCAGGACCCGGCGGCGCAGCTCCGCGGTGTCGAAGGGGTCGGCCACGGCGGCCAGCATGGCAGCGTGCCGGACCCGCGGTCGGCGCCGGAGCAGGGGCTACGCACGGGTAACCTGCGCCACATGTCGCTCGCCGAGCAGATGGACACCACCGCCGACGCCACCGAGACCCTCGAGTCGACCGACCCGGCCACCGGCGCGGTCGTCGGCGTCTTCCCGGTGCACGACGCGGCCGCCGTGCGGGAGGCCGTCGAGCGGGCCCGCCCGGCCGCGCAGCGGTGGGCCGCCCTCGGCTTCGACGGCCGCCGGCAGCGGCTGGCCGCCTTCCGCGGCCACCTCGCCCGCGAGCTGCACGCGCTCGCCGACCTGGTGCACCGGGAGAACGGCAAGCCGCACGCCGACGCCGTCCTCGAGACCACCCTGGCGATCGACCACCTGGCCTGGGCCGGCGCGCACGCCCGGAAGGTGCTGGGCCCGCGCCGCGTGCGCGCCGGGATGCTGGCGGCCAACCACGCCGCCTACCTGGAGTACCAGCCGCTGGGCGTCGTCGGGGTCATCGGCCCGTGGAACTACCCGGTGTTCACGCCGATGGGCTCGATCGCCTACGCGCTGGCCGCCAGCAACGCCGTCGTCTTCAAGCCCTCGGAGTACACGCCCGCCGTCGGCGCGTGGCTGGCCGCCGCGTGGCGGACCGCCGTCCCCGACGCCGCCGACGTCCTCCAGGTGGTCACCGGGTTCGGCGAGACCGGCGCGGCGCTGTGCCGGGCCGGCGTGGGCAAGCTGGCCTTCACCGGCTCGGCGCCCACCGGCCGCAGGGTCATGGCCGCGTGCGCCGAGACGCTCACCCCGGTGCTCATGGAGCTCGGCGGCAAGGACGCGATGATCGTCGACGACGACGCCGACGTGGCCGCCGCCGCCGACGCCGCCGTCTGGGGCGCGATGAGCAACGCCGGCCAGACCTGCATCGGCATCGAGCGGGTGTACGTGACCGCGCCCGTCTACGACCGGTTCGTCGCCGAGGTCGGCGAGCGGGTGCGCGACCTGCGCCCCGGCTCCGACGACGGCGCCGCCTACGGCCCGATGACGATGCCCTCGCAGGCCGACGTCGTCCGGCGCCACCTCGACGACGCCACCGCGGCCGGCGCGCGGACGCTGGCCGGCGGCACCGTGGAGGGCGTCTTCGTCCCGCCGACCGTGCTGCTCGACGTCCCCGAGGAGTCGGCCGCGGTGCGGGAGGAGACCTTCGGGCCGACGCTCACCATCACCCGGGTGGCCGACGCCGAGGAGGCGCTCGAGCGCACCAACGCCACCTCCTACGGCCTGGCCGGGGCGGTGTTCTCCCGGTCGAGGGCGCGCGCGATGGACCTCGCCCGCCGGATGCGCAGCGGCATGACCAGCGTGAACTCGGTGCTCACCTTCGCCGGGGTGCCGTCGCTGCCCTTCGGCGGCGTGGGCGAGAGCGGCTTCGGCCGCATCCACGGCGAGGACGGGCTCAAGGAGTTCACCCGCGCCAAGGCGATCACCCGCCAGCGCTTCCCGCTGCCGGTCGACCTCATGTCCTTCAGCCGCCCGCCGGCCGCCGCCGACGCCCTGGCCCGCGTGATGAGGCTGGTGCACGGCCGCCACCGCTGAGCCCTCATCGCGGCGGAGGCGCCTCGGGGGATCGCCGGCGGATGCGCTGGGGGCTCGAGCCGGGTGCCCGCTCGATCTCCCCGCGCGCCTCGAGGTCGACCTTCGTGTAGGTGCAGTAGTTGCGGACCCGTCCCTTCGGGAAGAGCGGGTGCGTGGCGTAGCGCTCCTGGGCGGTGGCGACGACGTCGCGCAGCAGCACCCAGCCGTCCGGGCCGGCGAGGTCGTCGAGGGTGTCGAGGACGTGCGCCCGCATGAGCTCGTACTGGGCGAGGTCCATCGTCCAGCCGTCCAGCCCGCCGGGGCGGGTCGCGTTGAACACCTGCACCCGGCCGCGGGCCCGCGCCTCGGCGTCGGCGTCCCAGGCCGACCGGGGCACCGGCGCGCTGTGCGGATCGGCGCTCACCGGACCCCCGGGGTCCCGGGCCGGACCCACTGCGGGCGTTCCTCGCGCGCTGCGGGCCCTGCAGGACCGGCAACGGACGAGCACCGCCGGCAGTGCGCCACCGCTCAGCCGTGGGTGGTCGCGGCCGAGGCGGTGGTCGGCTCGCTGGGCACCGCGGGTGGGGCGGCCGGTGCGGGTCGACGGCGGATCGAGATCGACAGCACCGCGGCGACCAGGCACAGCGCGCCGGCGCCGAACCAGGCCAGGTCGTAGGAGCCGGTGACGTCGCGGACGACGCCGCCGCCGAACGCGGCCACCGCCGAGCCGACCTGGTGCGCGGCGAACACCCACCCGAACACGACCGGCGCCCGCGCGCCGAAGTGCTCGCGGCACAGCGCCAGCGTCGGGGGCACCGTGGCCACCCAGTCCAGGCCGTAGAAGACGATGAACGCGATCATGCTGACCTGCAGGTCGGGTCCGAACAGCGGCGGCAGCAGGAACAGCGAGAGCCCGCGCAGCGCGTAGTAGGCCAGCAGCAGCACCCGCGGGTCGACGCGGTCGGTCAGCCAGCCCGAGAACACGGTGCCGGCGATGTCGAAGACGCCGACGACGGCGAGCAGCGTGGCCGCCGTCGTCACCGGCATGCCGTGGTCGTGGGCGGCGGGGATGAAGTGCGGCTGCACCAGGCCGTTGGTCGACGCCCCGCAGATGAAGAAGCCCGCGGCCAGCAGCCAGAACGGCCGCGACCGCGCCGCCTCCACCAGCCCGCGGACGGCGCTGCGGGCGGCGCCGGTGCGCACCGGGTCGACGTCGTCGGCTGCGGTCCCGCCGTAGGGGACGGCGCCGACGTCGCGCGGGCGGTCGCGCAGCAGCCAGGCCACCAGCGGGACGACGGCGAGCGCGGCCGCCGTCGTGCCCAGCGACGCCGCGCGCCAGCCGCCGGAGGTCTCGGCGACCGCGGCGACGACGGGCAGGAACACCAGCTGCCCGGTCGCGCCGCCGGCGGTGAGGATGCCGCTGACCAGCCCGCGGCGGGCGACGAACCAGCGGCCGGTGACCGTGGCCACCAGCGACAGCGCCATCGACCCGGTGCCCAGCCCGACGGCGAACCCCCACAGCAACACCAGCTGCCAGCTCGCCGTCATGAACACGGTCAGGCCGCTGCCGAGCGCGGTGAGCAGCAGCGCGCCGAGGACCACCCGCCGGATGCCGAAGCGCTCCATCAGCGCGGCGGCGAAGGGCGCCGTCAGCCCGTACAGCGCCATGTTCACCGCGACGGCGGCCGAGATCGTCGACACCGACCAGCCGAACTCCGCGCGCAGCGGGTCGATGAGCACGCCGGGCACCGCCCGGAACGCCGCGGCGCCGACCAGCGCGAGGAAGGTCACCGCCGCCACCCACCAGGCGGGGTGCACGCGGGAGGCGGTCCGGACGGGTGCGGCGGTGGTCACGACCGCAGAGCATGACCGCCTCTCCCGACCCCTGACCAGTGGCCCGCAGGACAACAGGTGCAAGGATCCGGCCATGCCCGCTCCCGTCCCGCACGAGGTGGTCGTGCTCGCGGTCGACCGCGTCGTCGGCTTCGAGCTCGGCCTGCCCTACCGGCTGCTCGGTCTGGCCGAGGACGACGCCGGCCGGCCGCTCTACCGCGTGCGCGTGGCCACCCTCGACGGGCGCCCGGTGCGCACCGCCGACGGGTTCTCGGTGCTGCCCGAGCACGACGGGTCGGTGCTGGCCGAGGCCGGCACGGTCGTGGTGCCCGGGATCATGGGCGGCCCCGTCGTCCGGGAGGGTCGGGTCCCCGAGGATCTCGCCGCGGGGGGGGGGGGGGGGGGGGGGGGGGGGCGGGGGGGGGGGGGGGGGGGTGGGGGCGGCGGGGGGGGGGGGGGGGGGGGGGGGGGGGGGGGGGGGGGGGGGGGGG
>NZ_JBJGYI010000024.1:0-74549 GCF_054049915.1 Geodermatophilus sp. SYSU D00766 | reverse complement strand
TCCGCCGCCTGAGCCGCGGCCCTCGTCGCCGAGATCGCGTGATCTCGGCACGTCCGGCGCCCAGGTCAGCCGGGGACGTAGTCGAAGGTGTCCGGGTCGGGCCCGGTGCGCTCGCCGCGGTCGAGCGCGGTGATCGCGGTCATGTCCTGACCGTCGAGCTCGAAGTCGAACAGCGCGAAGTTCTCCTCGATGCGCGAGCGGGTCACCGACTTCGGGAAGACGACGTCGCCGCGCTGCACGTGCCAGCGCAGCACGACCTGCGCCGGCGTGCGCCCCAGCTTCTCGGCGACGGCCACGACCACCGGGTCGTCGAGGACCTTGCCCTGGGCGATCGGCGACCAGGCCTCGGTGACGATCTCGTGGTCGGCGTCGAACGCGCGGACCTCGTCGTTGGCGAGGTAGGGGTGCACCTCGATCTGGTTGACCGCCGGGCGCACCTCCGTCTCGGCGAACAGCCGGCGCAGGTGGTGCGGGTTGAAGTTGGAGACACCGATCGCCCGGCACCGCTCGCCGGCGTAGATCTCCTCCATCGCCTTCCACGTCTCCACGTAGTCGACGTCGATGGTCGGCAGCGGCCAGTGCACGAGGAACAGGTCGAGGTACTCCAGGCCCAGGTCGTCCATCGTCTGGTCGAAGGCGCGCAGGGCGTCGTCGCGGCGGTGGAAGCCGTTGTTCAGCTTGCTGGTGACGAAGACCTCCGACCGGTCGAGGCCGGACTCGCGGACGGCCTGGCCGACCTCCTTCTCGTTGCCGTACATCTCGGCGGTGTCGATGTGCCGGTAGCCGACCTCGAGCGCGTTGCGCACGGCCTCGACGGTGTTCTCCGGCTCGATCTGGAAGACGCCGAAGCCCAGCTGCGGGATCTCGACGCCGTTGTTCAGGCGGATGGTGGGCACGGTGGCCACGGGCACTCCTCTGGCTGACGACGGGTGGTGACGACGGATGGGCCGCCGCGCGCGCACCGGGCGCGGCCTGCCGGTCCACCGCCTACCCGGGGACCGGGCGCTCAACCCGCCTCAGAAGTAGTCGAGCAGCGCGGCCGGCGGCCCGCAGGCGAGCAGGTCCAGCGCGGCCGGGTCGTCCGGCCCGGTCACCAGCCCGGCCAGCGCCGCCGCCCGGCCGCCGGTCGCCCCGCCGTACAGCTGCGCGAACCCCCGGACGTCGAGCACCAGCCCGGGCTCGGAGGCGGGACGGCGGAGGTCACCGGCGCCGTCGGCGAGCTCGAGCTCCCAGGGGCCGGCGTTCCCCGGCACGGCGGGGTCGAGCAGCGTGAACGCCACCCGCCCGCGCACGTGCGCCGGCCAGCCGCGGTCGGCCACGGCGCGCACGACGTCGACCGGCCGGTGCATGAACGCCGTGCCCGGGCCGGCGAGCGAGCGCTCCAGCGGCAGCGCGCCGGCCACCGCGTCGCCGGGCAGCAGCGGCACCCGCACGGTGCGGGTCACGCTGCGCCAGCCGGCCAGGACCGCCACCAGCGCCCGCGCGGCCTCGGCGGTGACCGCGACCAGGTCGTGGACGGTCAGCCGCGCCTCGGGGCCGTACCCGCTGCCGCGCTCGTAGGTCAGGGCGCCGGTCGGGACGCCGTCCTGCTCGACCACCGTGAGCCCGTCGACGCCGTCGGGCCAGCGGCGCTCGTGCGGCAGGTCGAACGCGCCGCCGCGGCGGGTGAGCAGCCCCGCCCGCGGCCGGCGACGGTCTCGTACAGCGCGTCGAGGACCGCCAGGTCGGCCGGCTCCCCCGGGCGCACGTCGACGCCGGGCACCGGGGCCGAGGGCAGCGAGGCGGTGTCGAGGTCAGCCCGCTGCAGCGCGCCGACGACCTCCCACCCGAGCCGCCGGTACACCGCCGACACCGTCGGGTACAGGGCGCTGACCGCCGCGCCCCGCTCCCGGCCGCGGGCCAGCAGGTCGGTGAGCAGCGCGCGGGCCACCCCGCCGCCCGGTGCTCGGGGAGGACGGCGACGCCGCCGACGTCCGCCGTCGCCACCGCCCGGCCGCCCCACCACTGCCGGTGGCCGGTGTCGGTGGCCTTGCCGACCAGCCGGCCGCGGGCGTCGAAGGCGCCGAGGCGCAGCACCCCCTCGACCGGCCGCAGCGCCCGGTCGGGCGCCTCGGCGGGCCCGCCGAAGGCCAGCCGGCCCAGCTCCCACGCGGCGGACAGGTCGTCGTCGGCCAGCGGCCGGACGACCACGGTCACGCCGGCACCTGCTGGGGCGTCTGGCGCAGCAGCGGCGCCCCGGCCAGCCCGATGAGCCCGGCCGCGGCCGCGGCGAGTGCGGGGACGGCGAAGGCCGCCTGCGCGCCCCACGCGTCGACGGCGGCACCGGCCAGCGCCGAACCCGCCGTGACCCCGACGGTCAGCCCGGTGTTGGTCCACGACAGCGCCTCGGTGAGCGCCGACCGCGGCACCCGCGACTCCACCAGCGAGGCGCCCGACACCAGCACCGGCGCGACGGCGAGGCCGGCGAGGAACCCGGCGCCGATCAGCAGCGGCAGCGAGGACACCGCCCACAGGCCCTGGGCGGCCACGCCGAAGGCGACGGCGGTGCCGAGGAACCGCGCGGCCAGCGAGCCGGGCAGCCTGGCGACGCCGTAGGCCAGCCCGGCGACCAGGCTGCCGCCGGCGTAGAGCGCCAGCGCCAGGCCGGCCAGCGCGGGCCGCCCGCTCTCCTCGGCGAACGCCACGACGACCACGTCCATCGCGCCGAAGACCGTGCCGACGCCGAGGTAGGCGGCGCAGACGACGAGCACCGCGGGCCCGAGGGCCGCCCGGCGCCGCCGCCCGCCCTCGACCGGGGCCACGGCCACGACCGGCTCGGTGGCCCGCTGGCGGGACAGCCACACCCCGCCGACGGTGCCGAGGACGACGCCGGTCGTGAACCCCGCCGCCGGGTCGATCAGGGTGGCGAGCACGGTGACCAGCGGGGGCCCCACGACGAAGACCACCTCGTCGACGACGGACTCGAAGGCGAACGCGGTCTGCCGCCGCTCGGCGTCGGCCAGGGCGGCCGCCCACCGGGCGCGCACCAGGGCGCCGATGTTGGGCAGGCTCGCGCCGGTCAGCCCGGCGAGGGCGAACCAGGTCCAGGTGGGTGCCTCGGTGACCACGACGCCGACGAACGCCAGCCCGGTGACCAGGTACGCGACCATCGCCAGGCGCAGGACCGCGCCCTGGCCGCGGCGGTCCATGGCCCGGGCCCACTGCGGGCCGGCGACGGAGGCGACCAGGGCGAGGGTGCCGGAGACGGCGCCGGCCAGCGCGTAGCTGCCGGACTCGCCCTCGACCAGCAGGACCGCGCCGAGACCGAGCATGGGCAGCGGCAGCCGGGCGACCCACCCGGCGAAGGAGAACCACGCGGCACCGGGGACGACGGTGAACAGGCGGGCGTAGGGGCCCAGCAGGGGACGGAGGACGGTGCGGGGTGACACGGCTCTTCTCGCGCTTCCTGGCCACAGGCGAGTGCGGGACTGCCCGCCGGACTCTCGGGTGGCGACGCGACCGTAACAACGGCGCACCCGTCCGTCGTCCCCGTTTCGGTACGTAGGCGTGTCATCACTCACAGTCCGGGGTCGGGACCGGCACCCTGACCGGCGCCCGTCCACCCGACCCGAGGAGCCCCGTGGCCCCCACCTCCCGGCCGCGTCCCCTGCGCGCGGTCCTCGTCCTCCTGCTCGCGCTCGCCGCGTTCCTGGTCCCCGGCACCGCCTCGGCCTCCGGGGGCGACGACGGCGGGACCGAGGGCACCAGCAGCGGCGGCGACTTCGCCGTCACCGTCAACGGCCGCACGTCCAACCCCGGCCCCGGCAGCGAGTACCGGCTGCGCGACGTGACGCCGACCGGGCCGATCGCCGTCCGCGGCCGGCACGTGACCTACACGATCGACCCCGCGACCCTCGGCGTGTACGACTACGCGCTCACCGGCGCCCCCGACCCGCAGCGCATGGTCACCGCCCCGACCGTCGTGTTCGCGTCCAAGGTGCCCGTGCTCTCCGCGGCCCAGCTCCGCGGCGTGCGGATCAGCGAGCTGCGGCTGCGCGACGACGTGCTGGTGGTCTCGTTCACCACCGCCTCGGGCGGCAAGTTCAAGATCCAGTCGAAGGACGCCCCACAGGGCGGGATCTTCCAGATGGAGCAGGAGTTCGGCACCGCCGTCGAGTACGTGCACACCCTCGGCGCCGGCCTCTTCTACTTCGTCAACGAGTACACCGGGAAGATCAACTTCGGCAACGGCGTGGCCGCCGACGCCACCCACCAGATGCTGCTCGGCAAGGACAGCCCGCAGGTGGCCACCAAGCTGTCCCAGACGGCGACGACGACGCGCTGGTCGGTCGCCTCGGGCGGCCGGATGGGCGGCGTGCTCGGCGAGGACTCGATCGAGCTCTCGGCCGGTGCCACCAACTGCACCACCGACTGCCAGGCGCGCAACCGCATCCAGGACTCCGTCCCGGTCCCGCCGGACCCGACCGACCCCACCCCGATCGGCTGACCTCCCCCCGGCGTCGCAGCGTCGGTGCAACCCCCGCATCCGCGGTCGCGGCCCGGAACCCCCGGTCGCGACCGCGGATGCGGCGTCTGTGGGGACGTACGCGGCGGGACGGGCGACGCGATCCCGTTCCGCGGATACATTCGCGACGTGAGTGCCACCCCGCTCCCCGACCCGCGGCCCCGCGCGGCCGACGGCGTCCTGCCGGGCGTCCTGCCCGGCCGTGGCGGGCTGGTCGACCGGCACGGCCGGGTCGCCACCGACCTGCGGGTCTCGCTCACCGACCGCTGCAACCTGCGCTGCTCCTACTGCATGCCACCCGAGGGCCTGCAGTGGCTGCCCAAGGTCGAGCAGCTCACCGACGACGAGGTCGCGCGGCTGGTGCGCATCGGCGTCGAGCAGCTGGGCATCCGCGAGGTCCGCTTCACCGGCGGCGAGCCGCTGCTGCGCCCGGGCCTGGTCGGCATCGTCGCGGCCGCCACCGCGCTCGACCCGCGGCCCGAGGTCAGCCTCACCACCAACGCCATCGGGCTGGCCCGCGTCGCCCCCGCGCTCGCCGCCGCCGGCCTCGACCGCATCAACGTCAGCCTCGACACCCTCGACCGCGAGCGGTTCCGGCAGCTGACCCACCGCGACCGGCTCGACGACGTCCTCGCCGGCCTGCGCGCCGCGCAGGACGCCGGGCTGACCCCGGTGAAGGTCAACGCCGTGCTGCTGCGGGGCATCAACGAGGACGACGCCGTCCCGCTGCTGGACTTCTGCCTCGAGCACGGCTACCAGCTGCGCTTCATCGAGCAGATGCCGCTGGACGCCCACCACGCCTGGACCCGCGGGGAGATGGTCACCGCGGAGGACATCCTGGCCCGGCTCTCCGCCGCGCACGACCTCGCCCCCGACACCGAGGAGCGCGGCTCGGCGCCCGCCGAGCGCTGGCTGGTCGACGGCGGCCCGGCCACCGTCGGCGTGATCGCCTCGGTCACCCGCTCCTTCTGCGGCACCTGCGACCGCACCCGGCTCACCGCCGACGGGCAGATCCGCAACTGCCTGTTCGCCCGCGAGGAGTCCGACCTGCGGACGGCGCTGCGCGAGGGCGCCACCGACGCCGAGCTCGCCGACCGCTGGCGCATCGCCACCCTGGCCAAGCTCCCCGGCCACGGCATCGACGACCCGAGCTTCCTGCAGCCGTCCCGGCCGATGTCGGCCATCGGGGGCTGACCGGCGGTGGCCACCGTGACCGTGCGCTACTTCGCCGGGGCCCGGGCGGCCGCCGGCGTCGACACCGAGACCTGCGCGGCCGGCACCCTGGCGGAGCTGGTCGACCGGATCGTCGAGGCCCACGGCGAGCGCCTGGGGAAGGTCCTCCCCGCCTGCTCGTTCCTCGTCGACGGAACGCAGACGCGCAACCGCGCGTTGCAGCTGGGACCCGGGGCGACCGTCGACGTGCTGCCCCCCTTCGCCGGAGGATGACCGCCCCCCTGTGAGCAGGCCTCACCATCCGAACCCCTCCCCGCTCCCCCGGGGCCGATCGTGATCGAGTGGCTGCTGGTCCTCGTCGGCGTCGTCCTGGTCCTCGCCTGCGCCGCGTTCGTGGCCTTCGAGTTCTCGCTGGTGACCGTCGACCGGCCCACCGTCGAGCGCGAGGCGGCCGCGGGCGTGCGCGGGTCGGCCGGCGTCCTCGCCGCACTGCGCACGCTGTCCACCCAGCTGTCGGGCGCCCAGCTGGGCATCACCGTCACCAACCTGGCGATCGGCTTCGTGGCCGAGCCCTCGATCGCGGCGCTGCTGCGCGGCCCGCTGGAGTCGGCGGGCCTGTCCGGCGCCGCCGCCCGCTCGGTGTCGATCACCCTCGCGCTGGTGCTGGCCACCGCGCTGACCATGGTGTTCGGCGAGCTGGTGCCCAAGAACGTGGCCATCAGCGAGCCGCTGCGCACCGCCCGCGCGGTGTCGGGCTTCCAGCGCGGCTTCACCCGGGCGACGTCGCTGGTCATCCGCCTGCTCAACGGCTGGGCCAACGCGACGCTGCGCCGGGTGTTCGGTGTCGAACCGCAGGAGGAGCTCGCCTCCGCCCGCTCGCCCGACGAGCTGACCTCGCTGGTCCGCCGGTCGGGCCGGCAGGGCACGCTGCCCACGGAGACCGCGGAGCTGCTCGAGCGCGGCCTGGCCTTCGGGGAGCTGCGCGCCAGCGACGCCGCCACCCCGCGCACCCGCATGACGACGGTGCCCGAGCAGGCGCCGGTCGCCGAGGTGCTCACCGTCGCCCGCGACTCCGGGCACTCCCGCTTCCCCGTCGTCTCCGCCGCCGGTGTCGACGACGTCGTCGGGATGGTCCACGTGAAACACGCCCTCGCCGTCCCCCGCGACCGGCGGGCGGCCACCCCCGTGTCGGCGGTGATGCTGCCCCCGCTGTTCGTCCCCACCTCGCGGCGGCTCGACGACCTGCTCGGCGACCTGCGCCGCGGCGGGCTGCAGATGGCCGTCGTCGTCGACGAGTACGGCGGCACCGACGGGGTGGTGACCGTCGAGGACCTCGTGGAGGAGCTCGTCGGCGACCTGGCCGACGAGCACGACGAGGAGGCCGGCGACGACGTCGTCGACCGCGGCGACGGCACCTGGTCGGTGTCGGGCCTGCTGCGGCCCGACGAGGTGGCCGCGACCACCGGGCTGTCGGTGCCCGCCGACCGGCACTGGGAGAGCGTCGGCGGGCTGGTGCTGCACCTGCTCGGCCGCATCCCGGAGGTCGGCGACCGGATCGAGGCCCGGCCCACCCTGCCGCCCGAGCTGGCCGCGGAGGCCGAGGGCCTGCCGGCGGGGGTGTGGGTGCGGGTCGAGCGCGTCGACGGCACCCGGGTGGAGCGGGCCGTCGTCGGCCCCCTGCCCGCGGTGAGCGGGGACGAGGAGGACGGCCGTGGGTGACTGGGGCGGCGTGCTGGTCGCCGTGGTGCTGCTGCTGGCCAACGCCTTCTTCGTCGGCGCCGAGTTCGCGCTGATCTCCGCGCGCCGCTCGTCGATCGAGCCGCTGGCCGACGCCGGCTCCCGCCGGGCCCGCACGACGCTCGCGGCGATGGAGCGGGTGTCGCTGATGATGGCCGGCGCGCAGCTGGGCATCACCGTCTGCTCGCTGGGCCTGGGCGCGATCGGGGAGCCCGCGGTGGCGCACCTGCTCGAGCCGCTGTTCGCGCTGCTGTCGGTGCCCGAGGGCCTGGTGCACCCGATCTCGTTCGTCATCGCGCTGACCGTCGTCGTCGCGCTGCACGTGGTGATCGGCGAGATGGTGCCCAAGAACCTGGCGCTGGCCGGGCCCGACCGCGCCGCGCTGGTGCTCACCCCGCCGCTGGCCGCCGTCGTCACGGTGCTCAAGCCGGTGATCGTGGCGCTCAACGCGCTGGCCAACGCGGCGCTGCGGCTGCTGGGCGTGCGGCCCAAGGACGAGGTCACCAGCGCGTTCACCCGCGACGAGGTGGCCGGGCTGATCGGTGAGTCCCGCGCCGGCGGGCTGCTCGACCAGCGCGGCTTCGAGCTGCTCACCGGCGCCCTGGGCCTGGAGGAGCGCGACACCCGCTCGGTGCTCATCCCCCGCGCCGCGCTGACCGTCGTCGCGCCCGGGGACGACACCGCCGCCGTCGAGCGGGCCGCGGCGGCCACCGGGTACTCCCGCTTCCCGGTGGCCGACGGCGCGGAGCTGCTCGGCTACGTGCACGTCAAGGACGTGCTGGTGGCCGACGGCGCGCCGGAACCGCGGGTCCGCGACATCACCCGCCCGCTGCCCCGCGTCGCCGCCGACGACGACCTGCGGCGCACGCTGGGGGTCATGCAGACCGGGCGGGCCCAGCTCGCCGCGGTCGCCGACGGCGGCCGGGTGGTCGGCGTCGTGGCCCTGGAGGACATCCTCGAGGAGCTCGTCGGCGAGATCCGCGATGCTGCACACAGGGCACCCGCTCGGGAGCCGGGGAGGACGGGAGCGCGATGAGCTTCATCGACAAGGCGAAGGCCAAGGCCGAGGAACTGCTGGGCCGGGCCGAGGAGCTCTACGGCGAGTCGCACGGCGACGCCGCGGCGCAGGTGGCCGGCGAGGCGCACCGGCTCGAGGGCGAGGCGGAGCTCGAGGAGGAGCGCGCCGAGGAGGCCGCGCACGGGCACGGCAGACCCCGCCGCACCGACGAGGACGGCCAGGCGCCGGTCTAGCGGCTCAGTCCCCGAGGCGCAGGGCCACCAGGGCGACGTCGTCCTCCGGGCGGCCGTGCACGAGCCGCTCGATCACCTCGTCGCACAGCTCGCCCAGCGGCCGCCCGGCCAGGTCCGAGACCGCGTCGGCCAGCCGGGCCAGCCCGGTGTCGAGGTCGACGCCGCGGCGCTCGACGAGGCCGTCGGTGTGCAGCAGCACCGTGCTGCCCCGCTCCAGCACCAGCCCGCTCTCGTGCCGCGGGCTGGCGGGGTCGACGCCGAGGAGCAGGTCGACCGGCGCGGCGGGCAGCTCGAGCAGCCGCCCGGCGGGGTCGAGGACCAGCGGCGGCAGGTGCCCGGCGCTGGACCAGCACAGCCGGGTCCGGCCGGCCGCGGCCTCCTCCGGCGTCTGCTCGAAGCGGGCCACCGCGGCGGTGGCGTAGGTGTCGACCGCGAGGGTGTCCATGGCGCGGTCCAGCCCGCGCAGCACCTCGGCCGGGCCCGCGTCGCTGTAGGCGGCGATGCCGCGCAGCAGCGAGCGCAGCTGGCCCATCGCCGCGGCGGCCGCGGTGTCGTGCCCGACGACGTCGCCGATGACCAGCGTCGTCGCCCCGGCCGGCTGGGCGAAGGCGTCGTACCAGTCCCCGCCCACGCGGGCGGCCTCGGCCGCCGGGGTGTAGCGCACCGCCAGCCGGCCCAGCCGGGAGCCGCGGGGGGTTGTGAGCAGGCTGCGCTGCAGCGCCTCGGCCAGCTGCCGCTGGCGGGCGAACAGCCGGGCGTTGTCCAGGGCCAGCCCCGCCCGGCCGGCGACCTCGCGGGCGGTGAGCGGGTCGACGCGCGAGCCGTTGCGCCCGCCGGAGAGGAAGGTGAGCGCGCCGATGACCCGGTCGCGGCCGGGCAGCGGCACGGCAAGCACCGCCGGGGCGCCCAGCTGCGCGTAGAGGTCGCGGGCCTCGTCGTCGTGGATGGCCGCGAGGACGTCGGCGCCGTCGGCCTCCACCGTCTCCCCGCCCAGCGCCCGCACCACCGGCGCGGCCGACGGCATGCCGGGCAGCCGGACGGCGGCGTAGCGGTGCAGCAGGTCGCGGCGGGCCGGGTCGCCGTGCCAGGAGCCGAGGTCGCGGGGGCGGCCGTCGTCGTCGAGGACGGTGAGCAGGCAGGCCTCGCCGAGCTCGGGCACGACCAGCCGGGGGATGCGGCGGACCGCCTCGGTGAGGTCGAGCGTGCCGGTCAGTTCCGCTCCGACCCGGGCGAGCAGGGACAGCCGGTCCTGCGCGGTGCGGCGCGCGGTGACCTCGGAGAAGTACAGGGCCAGCCCGTCGGTCCGCGGCACGGCGCGCACCTCGAACCAGCGGTCGAGCGGCTCGGGGTAGAACGCCTCGACGGTGCGGGCCCGGCCGGTGGCCACCACCTCGCGGTAGGTGCGCCCGAACTCGGTGTCGACGGCGAACGGGAACGACCGCCAGTAGCAGGCGCCGACCAGCTGGTCCCACGTCCGGCCGAGGACGGCCTCGCCCTCGCCGTTGACGTAGGTGATCCGCCAGTCGCGGTCGACGGCGACGTAGCCCAGGGGCATCGCCTCGAGGACGGGGTCGCGCTGAGCGTGCACCGGAACGCCGCTCCCGTCCTCACGCTGTCGAGGGGTCGCCGGGAGACCGCGCCCCGCCCTTGGAGCCCCGGCGCCTGTTGTGCCACGGGGTCGGCCGCCGGTCAAGGGACCCGGCCGGGCCGCGACCGTGTGGTGACCTGCCGCCTCAGGGGCAGGCGACCCACTCCTCCTCGCCGTCGGCGAAGACCTGCCGCTTCCAGATGGGCAGCCGCTTCTTGACCTCGTCGACCAGCTCGGCGCAGGCGCGGAACGCCTCGCCGCGGTGGGCGGCGCTGACCGCGCAGGCGAGGGCGACGTCGCCGATGCCCAGCAGCCCCACGCGGTGGGAGACGGCGACCGCGCGGACCTCGGGTCGGGCGGCGAACTCCCGGGCCAGCTCGGTGATCACCTGCTCGGCCGTCGGGTGGCCGACGTACTCGAGCTCGGTGACCGACCGCCCGCCGTCGACGTCGCGGACGACGCCGCAGAAGGAGACGACGGCGCCGGCACCGGGATCGGCCACCGCCTGCTCGTGCTCGGCGACCGACAGCGGCTCGTCGACGACTCTGGCGATCAGGTGCCCGGCGATCACGGCGCCGAAGCTACCCCGCCGGGTGGCACGTCGAGGTCCACCGGGTCGGCCAGGCCGGTGCAGTCGACCTCGGTGACGGCGTGCGCGGCCAGGTAGCGGCGGGCGCCCTCGTCGCCGGTCGCCGTCGCAGCGACGCCGGCCCAGTGCTCCCGGCCCAGCAGCACCGGGTGGCCGCGGACGCCGTCGTAGGTGGCCACCGCCAGCGCGGCCGGTCCGGCGTGCGCGGCCACCGCGCGCAGCGCCTCTGCTGTCATGCCGGGCATGTCGACCAGCGTGACGAGGGCGGCGTCGACCCTGCCCGGCCAGCCGCGCAGGCCGTCGAGGCCGGTGCGCAGGCTGGAGGCCATGCCGGTCTCCCAGTCGCGGTTGGCCAGCACGGTCGCGCCGTCGAGGTCGGCGGTGCGCCAGACGTCGACCGCCCGCGCGCCGAGGACGACCAGCACCGGGTCGCACGCCGCCCGCGCCGTCCGCACCGCCCGCTCGACCAGCAGGCTGCCGCCGTACTCGACCAGCGCCTTGGGCATGCCGTAGCGGCGCCCTCCGCCCGCGGCGAGGACCAGCCCCGCGACCGTGCTCATGCCCCCAGCCTCCCTCCCCGCACGATCAGGTGACCTGATCGTGCTGCGTCCTGGCTCACCGTGGGGGGTGAGCCAGGACGCAGCAGGGTGATCCCACCTGATCATCGACGCCCCCCTCAGCGGGCGTAGACGGCGACCTCGGAGGCCTTGACCACCGCCCACACGCGCGAGCCCGGGGCCAGGCCGAGCTCGGCGAACGCGGTCGCGGTCACGTCGGCGAGCAGCGGCACCTCGCCGTCGAGCTCGCAGCGCACCGTGGACCCGTGCGGCGTCGCGCCCGCCAGGACCGCGGGCCAGGCGTTGCGCGGGCTGCCCTCGGGCCGCGACGGGTAGAGCGCCACCGACTCCGGCCGCACGGCGACCAGCACCGGGCCCTGCGCCGGCTCGGCGACGGTGACCACTCCCCCGCCGTCGAGGCGCACGGTGAGGCCCCCGGCGGTGCCGGGCAGCAGCGAGAGCCCGACCAGGCGGGCGACGTAGTCGGTGCGCGGGTGCCGGGCCACGTCCGCCGGCGCCCCGGCCTGCACGACCGCGCCGTCCTCGACCACCACCACGCGGTCGGCCAGCGCCATCGCGTCGACCGGGTCGTGGGTGACCAGCACGGTGCTGCCGGCGAAGTCGGCCAGGTGGCGGCGCAGCTCGGCGCGGACGGCGAGGCGGGTGCGCGCGTCGAGCGCCGACAGCGGCTCGTCGAGCAGGAGCAGCGCCGGGTCGCCGACCAGCGCCCGGGCCAGCGCCGCGCGCTGCGCCTGCCCGCCGGACAGCTGCCCGGGCCGCCGGTCGCCGAGGCCGGCGATGCCGACCCGCTCCAGCCACGCCGCCGCCGCCCGGCGCGCGGCCGCCTTCGGTGCACCCCGGGTGCGCGGGCCGAAGGCGACGTTGTCGAGCACCGACAGGTGGGGGAACAGCAGGTGGTCCTGGAACACCATCCCCAGCGGGCGCCGGTGGGCGGGCAGCTGCACCCCGCCGGCGACGTCGTCCCAGGTCGTGCCGTCGACGACGACCCGGCCGCCGTCGGGCGGCAGCAGGCCGGCCAGGACCCGCAGCAGCGTGGACTTGCCGGCGCCGTTGGGCCCCAGGACGGCGAGCACCTCGCCGTCGGCGACGTCGAGCGCGACGTCGACGGTGAGCGGACCCCGGCCGACGACGACCCGCGCGGTCAGGGTCACGCGGCCGCGCCCCGGCCCAGCCAGCGGTCCCGCAGCAGCAGCAGGGTGGCCACCGAGACGACGAGCAGGACCAGCGAGAGCACGATCGCCGCCTGCGGGTCGCGCTGCAGGGCGAGGTAGACCGCGAGCGGCATCGTCTGCGTCGTCCCGGGGAAGTTGCCGGCGAAGGTGATCGTGGCGCCGAACTCCCCCAGCGCCCGCGCCCAGCACAGCACCGCCCCGGCGGCCACACCCGGGGCCACCAGCGGCAGCGTCACGCGGCGGAAGGTGGTCCACCGGTCGGCGCCGAGGGTGGCGGCGGCGTCCTCGTAGCGGGCGTCGGCGGCCCGCAGCGCGCCCTCGACGCTGATGACGAGGAACGGCATCGCCACGAACGTCTCGGCGATGACCACCGCCGTGGTGGTGAACGGGATGGTGATCCCGGTGGCCTCCGCCAGCCAGCGCCCGACGATCCCCTGACGGCCCAGCACCAGGAACAGCGCGACACCGCCGACCACCGGGGGCAGCACCAGGGGCACGGTGACGAGCGCGCGCAGCACCGCCCGCCCGCGCGCCCGCGAGCGCGCGAGCACCCAGGCCAGCGGCACCCCGAGGACGACGGAGACCAGCGTGGCGAGCGTGGCCGAGACCAGTGACAGCCGCAGCGCCTGCCCGACGCCGGGGGCGGTGAGCAGCGTGCCCAGCTGCGACCACGGCGTGCGGACCAGCAGCCCGGCCAGCGGCAGGACGAGGAAGGCGACGGCGAGGGCGGCGGGGACCAGCAGCGGCGCCGGGGTGCGGTCCCGCCTCACGGGGAGCGGAAGCCGGCCGCCTCGAGCGCCTGCTGCCCCTCGTCGGACAGCACCAGGTCGACGAAGGCCTGCGCGGCGTCGGCGTTGGGCGCCTCCGCCAGGGTGACCAGCGGGTAGTCGTTGACCGCGTCCTCGGCCTCCGGGAAGGCGATGCCCTCGACGGCGTCGCCAGCGGCGGTGACGTCGGTGGCGTAGACCAGGGCGGCGTCGACCTCGCCGAGCTCGACCTTGGTCAGCGCCGCGCGCACGTCCTCCTCCTGGGTGTCGGGGCGCGGCGTGACCCCGGCGGCGGCGAACACGTCCTCGGCGGCCGCGCCGCAGGGCACCTCGGGCGCGCAGACGGCGAGGGCGAGCTCCTCGCGTCCGAAGTCGGCCAGGCCGGTGATCCCGGCCGGGTTCCCCGGGGGGACGGCGATCTCCAGGACGTTCGCGGTGAAGACGGTCGGGTCGCCGTCGGCGAGGCCGGCGTCGGTGACCACCGCCATCTGCGTGGGGTTGGCCGAGGCGAAGACGTCGGCCGGGGCGCCCTGGGTCAGCTGGGTGGCCAGCGCGGAGCTGCCGGCGAAGTTGAACTGCACGGTCAGGTCGGGGTTGTCGTCCTCGAGCTGCTCCCCGAGGCCGGTGAAGACGTCGGTGAGCGAGGCGGCGGCGAAGACGGTCAGGGTGCCGGCGAGGCTCTCCCCACCCGCGGCCGACGTCGTCGTGGCCGCGGCCCCGTCGTCCCCGCCGCCGCAGGCGGTGAGCGTCCCCAGGGCCGCCGCCACCAGCACCGCCGTGCCCCGCACGCGCATCGCGTCTCCTCCCCACCGGGCGGACCACGATCGATCCGCGCTTGCGGGACCCTAGTCGAGTCCGATCCGGATGTGCGGATGCGAGGACGCGCAGGAGCTCCGAGGAACCGGGCCGTCGGGTGCGGCCGGGAGCAGCTCCGCGGGTCTCACGGCACGTCGACGCTCACCTGCGTCGCCTTGACGGTGGCGACGGCGCGCACGCCGACGTCGAGGCCGAGCTCGTCGGCCGCCTCGCGGGACATCAGCGACACCAGGCGGAAGGGCCCTGCCTGGATCTCGACCTGCGCCATCACGGTGTCGCGGACGACGCGGGTGACGATGCCGGCCAGCCGGTTGCGGGCGGAGGAGCCGCGGGTCGTGCCGGGTTCGGGCGCGTCGTGCAGCTCGGTGGCCAGGCGGGCGAGGTCGGCGCCGTCGACGTGTGCCGGGCCGCTGCCCACCCGCGAGGCCGGCAGGCGGCCGCTGTCGATCCACCGGCGGACCGTGTCGTCGCTGACGCCGAGCAGCGTCGCGGCCTCGGCGATCCGGTAGCTCGCGCCCACGCCGGGCGACCCTAGTCGCCGGTACGACGGTCCCGGCGGCTCCGGGGCTGCCTGGGGACGCGGCGCCGCCGTCCACAGGCGTCCGGCGTACCCGCCGTCGCGGCGGGAGAGCATCGGGCCGTGCTCGACGACGCCTGGCTCACCGACCTCCTCCGCTCCTCCGGCGGCCTGCTCACCGACGCCGGCGTGGCGTCGGAGCTGGCGGCCACCCTCGCCGCGCGCCACCCGGACGTCGACGGCACCGGGACCGCCACGCGCGCGCTGCTCGCCGCCCTGGACGACACGTGGGAGCGCGGGTGGCAGCCGGCCGACGTGGTGCACGCCGCCCGCGCGCAGGTGACGGCGGCCTCGGTGCCGCTGGTCCTGGCGCTCGTCGCCGAGCACGCGCGGCGCACCGACGCGGCGGCGCGCGCACCGCAGACCTGGCTCGACCAGCTGCGCGAGCTCGGGACGCCGTCCGCGGGCGACCCCGCGGTCGTGGGCGCCTGGGCGCGCCGCGAGAGCAGGTCGCCCGCGGACGCGTGGCGGATCGTGCTGCGGCTGGCCGGGCTGCTGCGGTCCACGGCGCTCCTCGACGTGCTCGTCCCGCCGCCCTCGCGGTGGGGACCGGCCGCCCGGCGGGAGACGGCGTCCGGCCCGGACGACGCGCGGGTGCTGCGCCGCATCCGCGCACTGCTGGCGAAGGCGGAGTCCACGGAGTACCCGGAGGAGGCCGAGGCGCTGACCGCGAAGGCGCAGGAGCTGATGACCCGGCACGCCGTCGACACCGTCCTCGTGGCGGACCGGCCCGCCGCCCGCTCCGACGTGACCACCCGCCGCGTGCACGTCGACGACCCGTACGTGCAGGCCAAGGTGCAGCTGCTCGGCGCGGTCGCCGACGCCAACGGGGTCCGGCTGGTCTGGTACCGGGGCCTGGGCATCGCCACCCTGGTCGGGATCGCCGCCGATCTCGACGCGGTGGAGCTGCTGTTCACCTCGCTGCTGCTGCAGGTGGGTCAGGCGCTCACCGCGGCCGAGCGCGCGGCGGGCCGGCGGTCGGCGTCCCGGTCCTTCCGGCGGGCGTTCCTGCTCGGCTACGCCGGACGGATCGGCGAGCGGCTGACCGACGCCCGCGAGCGGGCCACGCGGGCGGCCGCGGAGGAGCAGGGCGTGGACCTGCGGCCGGTCCTGCGGTCGAGGCAGGAGGCCGTCGACGACGCGTTCACCGAGATGTTCCCCCGCGTGCGCAGCAGCCGCGGCCGCTCGTCCGTCGACGGCGCCGGCTGGCAGGCCGGGCGGGCGGCCGCGGACTCCGCCGACGTCGGCTCGCGCCGCGCCCACCTGCGGTGAGGTGCCCCGGCGGGAGCGCGCCCGGCCACCTGCGCACCGTTTGCCGATCTCGGCGCCCGGGCAGCGGCACCCGGTGTCACGCACCCCTCGCGAGAACCCCGCCGGCGGCTCTGCCTCGGTCCGCACCCGCCGGCTGCGCGAGACGGCCCGCGACGTCCTCGGCTACGACGAGTTCCGCCCCGGCCAGGAGCGCGCCATGCAGGCCGTGCTGGCCGGCCGCGACACGCTCGCGGTGCTGCCCTCGGGCGCCGGCAAGAGCGCCGTCTACCAGGTGGCCGGGCAGCTGCTCGACGGCCCGGTGGTCATCGTCTCCCCGCTCATCGCCCTGCAGCGCGACCAGGTCGAGCGGCTCGCCGAGCTCGGCGAGGAGGCCGGCCGGGCCGCCCAGCTCAACTCCAGCCTGTCGGCCGGCGAGCAGCACGCGGCGCTGCAGGGGCTGGCGGAGGGAACGGTCCGCTACCTGTTCCTCGCCCCGGAGCAGCTGGCCAAGCCCGAGGTCGTGCGCGCGGTCCGCGAGGCCTCCCCCGCGCTGTTCGTCGTCGACGAGGCGCACTGCGTCTCCGCCTGGGGACACGACTTCCGGCCCGACTACCTGCGGCTGGGCCAGGTCGTCGAGCAGCTGGACCACCCCACGGTGCTCGCGCTGACCGCGACCGCCGCGCCGCCGGTGCGCGCCGAGATCGTCGAGCGCCTGGCGATGCGCGACCCCGAGGTCGTCGTCGCCGGCTTCGACCGCCCCGAGATCCGCCTCGAGGTCGACCACCACGCCGACGCGCACGCCAAGCGCACCGCCGTGCTCGACCGCGCCGCCGGGGAGGTCGAGGCCGGCCGCGGCCCGGGCATCGTCTACAGCGCCACCCGCAAGGGCACCACCGACCTCGCCGACGCCCTCGTCGAGCGCGGCCTGCGCGCCCGGCCGTACCACGCGGGCCTCAAGAAGAGCGAGCGCGAGGACACCCAGCGCGCGTGGATGGAGGACGAGCTCGACGTCGTGGTGGCCACCACCGCCTTCGGCATGGGCATCGACAAGCCCGGCACCCGGTTCGTCGTGCACGCCGAGCCGGCCGACTCGATCGACAGCTACTACCAGGAGATCGGCCGCGCGGGCCGCGACGGGCAGGCGGCGCTCGCCGTCCTCGTGTACCGGCAGGAGGACCTCGGGCTGCGGCGGTTCTTCGCCGGGGGCGCCCCCGCCGAGGAGGAGCTGCAGCAGGTGGCCGGCCTGGTCGCCGCCGCACCGGCAGCCGGCCTCGAGGACGGCGTCGACGTCAGGCAGCTGCGCGAGGAGACCGGCCGGGGCGCCACGCCGCTGGCCCGCGACCTCAACCTGCTCGAGCAGGTGTCGGCCGTCGTCCTCGACGACGAGGGCGCGGCCCACCCCGCCGACGGCGCCCCCTCCCCCGGCCAGGCCGCCGCCGCGGCCCGCGAACTGGCCGAGCACCACGAGCGGGTCGACCAGAGCCGCGTGGAGATGATGCGCGGCTACGCCGAGACCACCGAGTGCCGCCGCCAGTACCTGCTCGGCTACTTCGGCGAGCAGCTCGAGGAGCCGTGCGGCAACTGCGACACCTGCTCGGCGGGCACCTCGCACGAGCAGCCCTCCGGCGCCGACGCCGACACCCCGTTCGCGCCCGAGACCCCGGTGGAGCACACCGAGTGGGGCCCGGGGGTGGTGATGCGGGTGGAGGACGACCGCGTCGTCGTGCTGTTCGAGGAGGTCGGCTACAAGACCCTCGCGCTCCGGGCGGTCGAGGCCCACGACCTGCTGCGGGTCCGCGGCGGCTGAGCAGGAGCCGGCGGCCCGGGACCCGGGCATGCTGTGGGCCACCACACACCCCGACCGGAGGAGGTGGACCCGTGGCCTCGACACCACGGTCGCCGCTCGGCGACGAGGTCCTCGACCAGCTGCTCGCCCACGCCCGCCTGGACCTCACCGACGACCGGCGGGCCGCGGCCGGTCCGGCCGTGACGATGGTCCTGGGGCTCTACGACAGCCTCGACGACGTCGCGGTCGGGGAGACCCCGCCGGCCTCGGCGTTCGACGCGCGGTGGCGGTGAGGGAGTGCAGCCCCACGAGCTGAGCATCGCCGAGGCCGCCCGGCAGATCGAGCAGCGGACGCTGTCCCCGGTCGAGCTCGTGCAGTCCGCGCTCGACCGCATCGAGCAGGTCGAGGACCGGCTGGGCGCCTTCGTCGTCGTGACCGCCGAGCAGGCGCTGGAGGCGGCCCGCCGGGCCGAGCAGGAGATCGCCGGCGGCGGGTACCGCGGGCCGCTGCACGGCATCCCCGTGGGCATCAAGGACCTCTACGACGCCGTGGGCCTGCCGACGACGTCGAGCTCCGCGGTCCGCGCCGACCACCAGCCGACGGAGGACTCCGCGTGCGTGGCCCGGCTCCGCGACGCCGGCGCGGTCGTGGTCGGCAAGACGCACACCCACGAGTTCGCCTACGGCGTGCTCACCCCGACGACCCGCAACCCCTGGGACACCGGGTGCGTGCCGGGTGGCTCCAGCGGCGGGTCCGGCGCCGCGGTGGCCGCCGGGGAGTGCCTGCTGGGGATGGGCACCGACACGGGCGGCTCGATCCGCATCCCGGCGTCGGTGTGCGGCACCGTCGGCCTCAAGCCCACCTTCGGCCGGGTCTCCCGCGCCGGCATCACGTCGCTGTGCTGGTCGCTGGACCACGCCGGGCCCCTCACGCGGACCGTGCGCGACGCCGCCCTGGCCCTGCAGGCCGTCGCCGGCTTCGACGCCCGCGACCCGGGGTCGGTCCAGGAGCCGGTGCCCGACTACACCCGCGACCTCGACGCCGGGGTCGGCGGCCTGACCCTCGGCGTGCCGACCACCTACTTCTTCGACGACGTCGACCCCGAGGTGGAGGCGGCCGTCCGGGAGGCGATCGCCGTCCTCGAGGCCCAGGGCGCGCGGCTGCGGGAGGTGGAGATCCCCTACGCCGGCCAGATGATGGCCGTCGAGTTCGGCATCGTCATCCCCGAGGCCAGCGCCTACCACCAGGAGATGCTCCGGGAGTCCGGTGAGCGGTACACCACCGACGTGCGGGTGCTCCTCGAGGCCGGGGAGACGGTGCTCGCCACGCAGTACATCAAGGCCCTGCGCGTGCGCACGCTGGTGCAGCAGGAGTTCCGCCGCACCTTCGAGGGCCTCGACGCGCTGGTCTGCCCCACCCTGCCGACCGCCGCGGCCCAGGTGGGCCAGGAGGGCTTCACCTTCCCCAGCGGCGCCCGGAAGTCGGTGATCGACGCCTGGGTCGGCCACTCGGCCCCCGGCAACGTGACCGGCCTGCCGGCGCTGTCGGTGCCCTGCGGGTTCACCTCCGCCGGGCTCCCGATCGGCCTGCAGGTCATCGGCCGGCCCTTCGACGAGCCCGGGGTGCTGCGCGTGGGCCAGGCGTACGAGTCGGCGACGGACTGGACCAGCCGGCGGCCGCCGCTCTGACCCGGCGATCCGCCACCCCGTCGGGTGCTCGCCCTGCGGGGCGGCCGCACCGCGGCGATGATCACCCGAGGACCCGGGCGCGGCGCCCGGGCGGGAGGAGTGCGCACGTGAAGGTCCTCGGCATCAACGCCATCTACCACGACCCCGCCGCGGCGCTCGTCGTCGACGGGCGGGTCGTGGCCGCGGCCGAGGAGGAGCGCTTCAGCCGGCGCAAGCACGGCAAGCGCCCCCTGCCCTGGAGCGCCTGGGAGCTGCCCGAACTGTCGGCCGCGTGGTGCCTGCGGGAGGCCGGCATCCGCCCGGAGGAGCTCGACGCCGTCGCCTACTCCTTCGACCCCGCGCTCATGGGCACCCCGGAGGACTCCGGCCTCTTCGACGACGGCGACACGATGCGCAAGAAGTACGCCGAGATGGCGCCGGACTTCCTCGCGCACGCGCTGCCCGGCCTCGACCCGGCGAAGGTCCGCTTCGTCAAGCACCACGTCGCGCACGCCGCCTCCGCGGGCAAGGCCGCTCCTCAGCGGGACAACGCCGTCCTGGTGCTCGACGGCCGCGGCGAGGCGCACAGCCACCTGGCCGGCCGCTACGTCGACGGGCAGCTGGAGGTCCTCGCCGGGCAGGCGCTGCCGCACTCCCTCGGGCTCATGTACGAGGAGCTCACCGACCACCTCGGCTTCCTGCGCAGCTCCGACGAGTTCAAGGTCATGGCGATGGCCTCCTACGGCAAGCCGCGCTTCCTCGGCGAGCTGTCCGAGCTGATCCGGCCCACCGGCGACGGCGGGTTCGTCACCGAGCGGATCGACTTCACCGAGTTCGCGCCCCGCCTCGGCAAGGGCGACGACTGGACCGAGGCGCACGCCGACCTCGCCGCCAGCGTGCAGACCCGGCTGGAGGAGGTGCTCGTCGACCTCGCCCGCTGGGTGTACGAGCAGACCGGCGAGAAGACGCTGACCATGGCCGGCGGCGTCGCGCTCAACTGCGTGGCCAACACCCGCATCCTGGCCGAGACCCCCTTCGAGGAGGTCTGGGTGCAGCCGGCCGCCGGCGACGCCGGCACCGCGCTGGGCAGCGCCCTGCACGTCGCGCACGAGCTGGGCGAGCGCACCGAGCCCATGCCCGGTGCGGCGCTCGGCCGCGGCTGGGACGACGACGAGATCGAGCGGTGGCTGCAGACCGCGGCCATCGACTACGAGCGGCCCGACGACGTCGCCGAGGCGGTCGCTGAGGTCCTCGCCGACAACGGCATCGTCGCCTGGTTCCAGGGCCGCAGCGAGTACGGCCCCCGCGCACTCGGGCACCGGTCGCTGCTGGCGCACCCCGGCTTCGAGGCGAACCTCGAGCGGATGAACGACGTCAAGGGCCGCGAGCAGTTCCGCCCGGTCGCGCCGATGGTGCTGCTGGAGCGGGCGCCGGAGATCTTCGGCCGCGGCCCGATCCCCTCGCCCTACATGCTCTTCGTGCACGACGTCGCCGAGGAGTGGCGCGACCGCATCCCCACGGTCACCCACGTCGACGGCACCGCGCGCATCCAGACCATCGACCCGCAGACCGAGCCGCTGGTGCACCGGATGATCGCGGCCTTCGAGCGGCGCACCGGGTTGCCGGTGGTGGTCAACACCAGCCTGAACACCGCCGGGCGGCCGATGGTCGACGACCCGCGCGACGCCCTGGAGTGCTTCGGCTCCGCGCCGGTCGACCTGCTCGCCATCGGGCCCTTCGTCGTCCGCCGGCCGCGTCCCACACCGCGTCCCACACCGCGTCCCTGACGGCCTCGCCCCTCCCCCGGACGGGGGAGGGGCGAACCGCGACGGCCACTCCCTGCGAAGACCGGGTGCACGGGATCCGATCGGTGACGATCCGGTAACGACCCTCCCCTGATGGGGGGGTGGTCGTTGCCGGCCCGTTCCCGCCGGGTACTGCCGGACCAGCGCCCGCCAGGACGGCGGAGCGCGACGCACGCGAGGAGACGGACACCATGGCTACCACTGGCAACACCGGCGCGCGGCAGGGGATGACCTGGCCCCAGACGCTCGCACTCGTCTTCGGGGTGGTCTACCTCCTGGTCGGCATCGTCGGTTTCTTCATCACCGGCTTCGACGGCTTCGCCAGCAACCGCACCGACGGCAACGAGGACATGCTCCTCGTCTTCATGATCAACCCGCTGCACAACGTCGTGCACGTCGTGATCGGCGTGGCCGGGATCGCCCTGTCGCGCACGCTGGCCGGCGCCCGCACGTACGGCTGGCTGCTCGCGATCGGCTACGGCGCGGCCTTCGTCTACGGCCTGGTCGCGATCGGCCAGGACTGGGACTTCCTCAACATCAACGCGGCGGACAACGTGTTGCACGTCGCCACCGCCGTCATCGGCCTGGTGATGGCTCTGGGCCCGGTCAACGACCGCACCGCCCGCCCCGCCCGCGCGTAACCGAGGGCCGTTCCGGTACCGCTCCCGGAGCCGGGTCCCCGCCACCTCGGCGGGGGCCCGGCTCCTGCCGTTCCCGGCGCCCCCCGGTGCGACGCCGGTCACGCAGCGGTCTACCTTCCGGGACATGGACTTCGCCCTCTCCGCCCGAGCCGAGGACGTCTGCGGCCGGATGTGGGACTTCATGCGTGAGCAGGTCTTCCCCGCCGAGACCGTCTACGAGGAGTGGCGGGCCGCCCGCGGCCACGACGACCACGCCCACCCGCCGGTCCTCGAGGACCTCAAGAAGGAGGCCCGCGCCCGGGGCCTGTGGAACCTCTTCCACCACGAGCTCGGGGGGCTGACCAACCTCGAGTACGCCTCGGTCGCCGAGATCATGGGCTGGTCGCCGGTGATCGCGCCCGAGGTGACCAACTGCGGCGCCCCGGACACCGGCAACATGGAGACGCTGATGATGTTCGGGACGCCCGAGCAGAAGCAGCGCTGGCTCGAGCCGCTGCTCGAGGGCGAGATCCGGTCGGCCTTCGCCATGACCGAGCCCGACGTCGCCTCCTCCGACGCCCGCAACATCCAGACCTCGATCGTGCGCGACGGCGACGAGTACGTGATCAACGGCCGCAAGTGGTGGACCAGCGGGGCCGCCGACGAGCGCTGCCAGATCTTCATCGTCATGGGCAAGACCGACCCCGAGGGCGCTCCGCACCGGCAGCAGTCGATGATCCTCGTGCCGCGGGACACCCCCGGACTGGAGATCCTGCGCCACCTGCCGGTGTTCGGGTACCAGGACCAGCACGGGCACTCCGAGCTGCGGCTGACCGACGTCCGCGTCCCGGCGTCGAACCTGCTGGCCGGCGAGGGCGACGGCTTCATGATCGCCCAGGCCCGGCTCGGTCCCGGTCGCATCCACCACTGCATGCGCGCGATCGGCATGGCCGAGCGGGCGCTGACGCTCATGGTCGACCGCGCGCAGAAGCGGGTCGCCTTCGGCCGCCCGCTGGCCGAGCAGGGCACGGTCCGGGAGACCATCGCCCGTTCGCGGATGGAGATCGACCAGGCCCGGCTGCTCGTGCTGCGCACCGCCGACCTGATCGACAAGTACGGGGCGAAGGGCGCCCGCACCGAGATCGCCGCCATCAAGGTGATCGCGCCCAACGTCGCCTGTGACGTCATCGACCGGTCCATCCAGGTGCACGGCGGCGCCGGCGTCAGCGGCGACACCCCGCTGGCCCGCTTCTACGCCGCGGCCCGCACGCTGCGCATCGCCGACGGGCCCGACGCGGTGCACCTGCGGTCGGTGGCCAAGGAGGAGCTCGCCCGCGAGCGCCCCTACGTGGGCTGAGCACGACGACGACGGGGCCGGCACCGCGTGGTGCCGGCCCCGTCGCGTGCCCGGGTCAGGGCGTGAGGCTCGAGCCGAACCCCCCGCCGGCGAGCTTGGCCATCAGCTGCGTGCGATCGAGTCCCACGCCGGCCAGCGCGTCGCCGTCCCGGTCGGTGTCGATGTGGTCGGGCAGCTGCGCCTCGACCTTGTCGGCCGTGTCGTTGTCGCCCTCGGTGCGCAGCACCCGCACCAGCTCCTGCTTGTCCAGCTTCACGCGCTTCCTCCGTCCTGGGGACCGCCGATCCTCCCGGAGTGTGGTGCGCCCCACCCCGGGGCGGCAACCGGACGGCGGTCTCAGCGGATCCGGCCCTCAGCGGGGACGGGAGCGCCCGAACAGGAACGCGCTCACGGCGAGCAGGAGGACGCCCACGGACAGCTGGGCCGCCCCGACGCCGCCGCGCTGACCGACGAACCACGTCGACGCGGACACGAGCAGCACGACGCCGACGCCGAGGACGAGCAGCGCCACCAGCCGCCTGCGCCGCGACCGCCCGTCGTCGTCCCGTGGTGCCGGACCGCCTGCCATCTCGCCTCCGCTCCCGGCCCGGCGCCCCGCCGCGGCCTGCCGTCGAGCCAACCAGACGCCCGCAGCCGGCGCGCCGGGACTCGACAGGCAAGCACCAGCTTGCGTATCGTCCCGACGTGGGCGACGTGTTCCGGGCCCTCGCCGACCCGACCCGGCGCGCTCTTCTCGACGAGCTGCAGGAGCGGGACGGCCAGACGTTGTTCGAGCTGTGCACCCGGCTGGTCCAGCGCCACGGGGTGGGCTCGTCACGCCAGGCCGTCTCCCAGCACCTGGAGGTCCTCGAGGAGGCGGGCCTGGTGCGGACCCGTCGGGAGGGTCGCTACAAGTTCCACCACCTGGACACCTCGCCCCTGCGCGCCATCGTCGAGCGGTGGCGGCTGGACACGGAGGAGGGCCCGTGCGGATCACCCTGACCAGCGTCCTGGTCGACGACCAGGACGAGGCGCTGCGCTTCTACACCGAGGTGCTCGGCTTCGTGAAGAAGACCGAGATCCCGATGGGCGAGCACCGCTGGCTGACCGTCGTCTCGCCCGAGGCGCCCGACGGCGTCGAGCTGGTGCTCGAGCCCGACGGCCACCCGGCGGCGCGGCCGTGGAAGGAGGCGCTCGTGGCCGACGGCATCCCCTACACGTCCTTCACCGTGGCCGACGTGCACGCCGAGACCGCCCGGCTCAAGGCCCTCGGCGTGCGGTTCACCCAGGAGCCCCTGGAGATGGGGCCGGTGACCACCGCCGTCTTCGACGACACCTGCGGCAACCTGCTGCAGATCGCGAGCGCCCCGGCCGGCTGAGCCGGCGCCGGGCCGGACATGGCCTAGGGTCCTCCCGTGCCGGAGCCGGGGGACCGCGTGCTCCCGTGGGCGCTGCTGCTGCGGGTCCACGCCGCCGTCCTCCCCCGGCTGGAGCGGGCGCTGGCCGCCCACCAGCTGCCGCTGGCCTGGTACGACGTGCTGCTCGAGCTCAACGCGGCCCCCGGCCGGCGGCTGCGGATGAGCGAGCTGGGCAGCCGGGTGGTGCTCAGCCGGGAGCGGGTCAGCCGGGTCGTCGACGAGCTGCAGCGGGCGGGCCTGGTCCACCGGGAGCCCAACCCGGAGGACCGCCGCTCGCTGTTCGCCGTCCTCACCGACGAGGGCCGGGAGCGGCTGCGCGCCGCCGCCCCGGCCTACCTCGCCGGCATCGAGGAGCACTTCACCGCCCACCTCGACGACGAGGAGGTCGCCGTCCTGACCCGCGCCCTGGGCCGGGTGCTCGCGGCCGAGGAGCCGCCCCGCACCTGACCCGCGGGCTCAGAACGCCTTGCCGGCGTCGCGGGCCTGGGCGTGGGCGAGCGCCCGCCGGACGTCGACGTCGTCGGCGACGAGGTCGGGGCGCAGGTGGATCTCGGTGACGTCCTCGATCCCTGCCCAGCGCAGCCAGTCGGCGAAGAAGGTGCTCTGGAAGTCCGACCCGAAGGCCGGTCCGCGCTCGGGCCCGTAGACGGCGCTGGTGTAGACGACGGCGGCCCGCTTGCCGGTCAGCAGGCCGCGGTAGCCGGTCACCGGGTCGAAGCCGAAGAGCATCCCGGGCTGGCTGACGACGTCGATGAACTGCTTGAGGACGTAGGGCACGCCGGCGTTCCACATGGGGACGCTGAACAGGTAGCGGTCGGCGGAGTCGAACCACCGGAAGGTCGCCTCGACCGCCTGCCAGGCCGCCGCCCCCTCCCCCGTCGGCTCCCGGCCGGCGAAGACGGCCATCTTGGCCTCGACGGCCGCGGGCCCGAAGGCGGGCAGCGTGCCGTCCCACAGGTCGAGGGTCTCGACCGGGACGTCGGGGTGCGTCTCGGCGAAGGCGTCGAGGAAGGTCGCGGCGAGGGCGCGGGACTCGGAGGCGGCGCCGCGGGGCGAGGCGGAGACGTGCAGGAGGGTGGACATCGGGGGTCCTCTCGGTCAAGTGCGTGCGTGCGCACACAGTATGTCCAGATGCGTGCGCACGCACAAGAGTTCCCTCACAGTGGAGGCTGCAGGCCCTCCGGCGGCGTCAGCCCTCGCGGGTCGGCGGCTCGCCCTCGGCGAGCGCGGCCTGCGCCTGCGCGGGGTCGTAGGCGCAGGCGTCGGCGACGTCGGAGGCCGGCGGCGCACCCTCCTGCGGCTGCGGCGGCGACCCGTCGGGCACGTCCCCCGCGGCGTTCGTCCCCGGCGCGGGGGCGGGCGCGGGTGCCGGGGTGTCGGTCAGCGTCTCCTGGACGATCTGCCGCATCCGGTCGTAGTCGGGGTAGGCCGGGTCGATCAGGCTGGTGTCGAAGACGACGCTGCGCACCTCGGCGTCCTTGACGAGGAAGGCGAGGTCGACGAAGTCGTCGAGGGCCGCGCGCGGGATGTCGGTGCTGACGATGTCCTGCGTCGTGGCCGCGAGCTCCTGGTACTGCTCGAGCAGGGTGATCGGGTCGGCCGCCTCGATGATCGCGTCGATCGTGCAGCGCTGCCGGGCCATGCGGTCGTAGTCGCTCAGGCCGAAGCGGCCGCGCGCGAAGTGCAGCGCCGTCGCGCCGTCCATGTGCTGGTCCGGGCCGGGGGCGATGTAGCCGTCGGGGAGGATGCCCAGCGTCGGCTCGCCGTTGATGGGCACGTAGTAGTTGACGTCGACCGTGATGCCGCCCAGGGCGTCGACCAGCCGGCTGAACCCGTCGAGGTTGACCAGCACGAAGTAGTCGATGGGCAGGCCGAGGGCCTCCCCGACGCCGAGCTTGAGCCAGTCGGCCCCCGGGTCGTCGGTCGGCCCGAGGACGTCGGGGTGGTCGGTGGGGCCGTTGCGGTACACCGCGTTGAGCAGGCTCTCGCTCTCGCTGCCGGACTCGAAGCCGTCGGGGTAGAGGGCGGCCAGCGGGCTGTCGGCCGGGAAGGGCAGGTCCTCCAGGTTGCGCGGGAGGCTGAACAGCGTCGTCTCGCCGGTCGCGGTCTCGATGCTGGCCACGATGACGGTGTCGGTGCGCACGCCCTCGCGCCCCTCACCGCCGTCGCCGCCGAGCAGCAGGACGTTCACCCGCTCCTTGTCCCCGAAGGGGTCGGGGGTGTCGATGACGGTGGCCGACCGGCGGTCGCTGGCGAAGACGCCGTCGAGCAGACCGCGCTGGGCCACGGCCACCGTGCCGACCCGGTAGGCCGGGTAGGCCACGGCCGCCACCAGCGCGGCGACCAGCACCGCGCCCACCAGGAGCCGGGGGCGGCTGCTGCGGCGGGGCAGCAGCGCCCGGTAGCCGGTCACGATCACCACGATCCAGGCCAGGGCGAGCACGGCGATGCCGCCGACCAGCCAGGCCAGCTGGTTGGTGTCGACGGCCAGGCGCACCGCGGTGCGCCGGCCTCCGGTGGCCAGCCACACACCGCCGGCCACGAGCAGCGCGGCGACCAGGAGCACGAGGGCACCGATCCGGCGCCGTCCCGTGGCGAGGAAGGCGGTACCGGGGACGAGGGCGTTGAGCGCGGTCAGGCCGAGGACGGAGGCCAGCGACCGCGAGCCCGCGCGTTCGTGCCGGCGGCTGCTCCCCCGGCTGCCGGGCGGCACGGGAGGCAGCGCCGGCTTGTCGCCGATGGGGCGGGTGAGGTCGGAGTCGTCGGTCACAGGCGCACCCGGGACGGGCCGGGCCCGCTCCCGTCGGCTCCACTCGTCCGGGCCACGGTCATCCGCCCATGATCCCACTCGCGACACGTCCGCACGGGCCTCTCGTACCCCGTGGGGGCCGGAGCCACCCGACGCGGGGTGAGCTGCGTCTCCCCCGCAGCCGGGCCGGTCCGGAGCGTCGTCGCAGGTGTGCGGTGGGTGAGCAGCGACCCGGGCGCGGGAGCCGGGAGGACCGCCCGCTCCTAGGCTCGGGGGTCGTGCGCCTCGCCACGTGGAACGTGAACTCCATCCGCACGCGGGTCGACCGGGTGGTCGCCTGGCTGCAGCGCCGCGACGTCGACGTCCTGGCGCTGCAGGAGACCAAGTGCCGTGACGACCAGTTCCCCGAGGAGCGCTTCCGCGAGCTCGGCTACGAGGTCGCCCACGTCGGGTACTCGCAGTGGAACGGCGTGGCCGTGGTCTCCCGGGTCGGGCTGGCCGACGTCGAGGTCGGCTTCCCCGGCATGCCGACGTGGGCGGCCAAGGAGGGTGCCGAGCCCGCCGCGGAGGCGCGCGCCCTGGGCGCCACCTGCGGCGGGGTGCGGGTGTGGAGCCTGTACGTCCCCAACGGCCGGCAGCTGGGCGACCCGCACTACGACTACAAGCTGGCGTGGCTCGCCGCGCTGCGCACCGCCGCCGGCGGCTGGCTGGCCGCCGACCCCGCCGCGCAGGTGGCCCTGGTCGGCGACTGGAACATCGCCCCGCAGGACGACGACGTGTGGGACACGAGCGTCTTCGCGCACTCCACGCACGTGTCCGAGCCGGAGCGGGCCGCGTTCCGCGCCGTGGTCGACGCCGGCTACGCCGACGTCGTCCGGCCCCTGGCGCCGGGCCCCGGGGTCTACACGTACTGGGACTACACCCAGCTGCGCTTCCCCCGCCGCGAGGGCATGCGGATCGACTTCACGCTGGCCTCCCCGACGCTGGCCGGCCGGGTGACCGGCGCGCTGATCGACCGCGAGGAGCGCAAGGGCAAGGGCGCCAGCGACCACGCCCCCGTGGTGGTCGAGCTGGCCGGCTGAGGGGCGTCACGCCGGGCCGGTCGCCAGGGCCCGCCGGATCGCGTCGGCGATCTCGGACAGCGCGGGCTCGGCGTCGGCCTGCGGGTGCAACGGCATGCCGGCGGCCCTACCCACCCGCGGACGGGGACGCCCCGTCGTCGTCGAGCCGGCCGCCCGGTCCACAGGGACGTCACTCTCCGCTGCCAGTGCGTTGACAGGCTGTCCCCGCACGGTGGGGCGACGGTCGGAGACGCCGACCCGGGACGAGGAGCACACGTGCGCAAGAAGCTGGTCATCGCCGCCACCACCGGTGCGCTGACCCTCACCGGCCTGGCCGTGGCCGTGCCGGCCATGGCCGACACCGGCGACACAGGGGACGCGTCGTCGTCCCGGGTGGAGCGCATCCGGGACGCGCTGGCCGACCTCGTCGAGGACGGCTCGCTCACCTCGGAGCAGGCCGACGAGGTGGCCACCACGCTGGGCGAGGCGGACCCGGGGCCCGGCGGAGGGCACGCCGGGAGGGGCGCGGACCTGGCGACGGCCGCCGAGGCCCTCGGCACGAGCGAGGACGACCTCCGCACCGCGCTGGAGGCCGACGGCGCGACGCTCGCGCAGGTCGCCGAGGACCGGGGCATGGCCCTCGACACGCTGGTGCAGGCGCTGGTCGCCGCCGAGCAGGAGCGGATCGCGCAGGCCGTCACCGACGGGCGCCTGACCCAGGAGGAGGCCGACGAGCGGCTGGCCGACCTGGAGCAGCGGGTCACCGACCGGGTGGAGAGCACGGTCCCCGACCGCGGCCCCGGCCGGGACGGCACCGCACCGGAGCGGCCCGCCGGCGACTGAGCGGCGCGGGACGTCCGCGGCGGCGTCGTCCTCCCCGGGACGGCGCCGCCGCGGCCGGCTACGCCACCGGCACCGGCGCGCGGGCGGCCAGCCAGGCGGTGAGGTCGGCCGCCGTCATGGGCCGCCCGTGCAGGTAGCCCTGGACGCTGGTCGCCCCCACGGCGCCGGCGAAGTGCTCCTGCTCCGCGGTCTCCACGCCCTCGGCCACGGTCTCCAGGCCCAGCCGGTGGGCCATCTCCACGATCGCGTAGACGACGGCCTCGTCGGCGACCGAGGTGGCGGCGCCGGTGACGAACGACTTGTCGATCTTGACGACGTCGACGGGCAGCTCGCGCAGCGCGGTCAGCGCCGCGTACCCGGTGCCGAAGTCGTCGATGGCGATCCCGACGCCGAGGCCGTCGAGCTCCTGCAGCGCGGCGCGCACCACGGGGGTGTCCAGCGCGGAGGACTCGGTGACCTCGATGACCAGCCGGTCGGCGGCCAGCCCCTGCTCGACGAGGTTGCGGGTGACGTCGGCGACCACGCCCGGCGCGGACAGCTGGGCGGCCGAGGCGTTGACGTGCACGGCGACGGGCCGCCCGGCGTCATACCAGGAGGCGACGTCGGCGCACGCCCGGGCGAGCACCTGCGCGCCCACCGGGACGATCAGCCCGCGGGCCTCGGCGACGCCGAGGAAGGTGGCCGGCGAGAGCAGGCCCCGCTCGGGGTGCCGCCAGCGGACCAGCGCCTCCACCGCGGTGCAGCGGCCGTCGGCGGTGGCCACGATCGGCTGGTACAGCACCTCGAGCTGCCCCTCGGCGAGGGCGACGCGCAGCTCCGCGGCGAGCGCGGCGTCGTCGTCGGCGGCCAGCAGGTCGGGGGTGAACCGGTGCACCCGGCCCTTGCCGTGGCGCTTGGCGGCGTACAGCGCCAGGTCGGCGTGCTGCACCACCAGCTCGGCGGTCAGGCCCGGGCGGGCGCACGCGATCCCGACGCTGGCGCCGACCTGCGCCGGCCGCCCGTCGAGCTCCACCGGCAGGCCGGAGAGCTCGACCAGGCGCTCGGCGACGTCGACGGCGGTCTGCTCGCTCGCCCGCGGCAGCAGCACGGCGAACTCGTCGCCGCCCAGCCGCGCGAACAGGTCGCCGTCGCGGAGGGACGCCGACAGCCGCCCGGCGATCGCCCGGAGCAGCCGGTCGCCGGTGCCGTGCCCGCGGTTGTCGTTGACGGTCTTGAAGTCGTCGAGGTCGACGAACAGCATCCACGCGGGCTCGCCGTCGGGGTGCAGGCCGGCGACGGTCTCGGCCAGCGCGGCGGTGAACGCCGTGCGGTTGGGCAGGCCGGTCAGCGGGTCGGTGGAGGCCTGCACGACCAGCTCCTGCTGGCGGGTGACGCTGCTGATGGCCAGGGCCATCTTGTCCCGCAGCCGGGCGGCGGCGGCGACCACGTCGTCGGGGAGCCCGCCGGGCGCCCCCAGGTAGAAGCGGCCCGGCAGGCCGCGGTGCGGGAAGGCCCACCACCGGGCCGGGGTGCCGGCCACCGCGTCGAGCACGGCGGGGTCCTCGACCGGGGACCCGCTCAGCACCGCGGTGCCCGGGACGGCGAGGACGTCCGGCACGGCGGCGAACTCCCCGACCGAGCCGACGACGCGGTCGTCGGTGCCGACGGCGACCGCCCGGCCACCGGGCACGACGCGGCAGAGGTCCCCGAGCGCCCGCCACCCGGCGTCGACGACGCGGTCGAGGTCGTCGGCCGCCAGCAGGTCGGCGGCCAGCTCGGCCAGCAGGGTGCCGCACCGGTGGGCCCGGTCGCGCTCGACGACGCCCACCGCCAGGTGGCGCGCCACGACGGTGGTCAGGACCACGCCGGGCAGCGCGGCGGCGAGCATCGCGGCCGGCAGCGCGCCGGTGTGCCAGGGCACGGAGTCCCACAGCAGCACCGCGACGGCCAGGGCCGCCGACAGGCCGATCCCGTAGCAGGCGACGTGCAGCGTGGTGCCGAACAGGGCCCGGAACCACACCAGCGCCATGAGCACGCCGACACCGGTGACCGGGTTCGAGCAGGCGAGCAGGAAGCCCGCCGCGACCAGGCACTCCAGCCAGCACAGCCGGGTGACCTCGTCCCCGTGGCGGTAGCGGTGGACCCAGGCCAGGACCATCACGCCCGCCGAGGCGAGCAGCAGGCCGGCGGCCGGGGCGGACGAGCCGGGCAGCGAGGTGGCGACCGCGACGGCCAGCGACGTCAGCGCCAGCAGCAGGAACAGCGCCCTGGTCCGGCGGACGAGGCTCGGTCCACCCCGGCCCAGCGCGTCGTGCAGCAGAGCGGTCACGGGAGCCTCCAGGGATCGTCGGCCCGCGCAGGTGCCGCGTGCCGTCCCGACCGGTGTCGGCTCGTGCTCCGGGGCGGCTGGAGGCCCGGGCGGACCGCTCTCACCCCTCGGGGGCGGACGTGCCTCCCCGCCCCCGTCCCGTGTCAGGCGCGCGGCTCGACCAGCGTCTGGTCCTGGTAGCACCACCACCACGACTCGCCGGGCTCGAAGGAGCGCACGATCGGGTGCCCGGAGCTGCGGGAGTGGGCGGTGGCGTGCCGGCGGGGCGAGCTGTCGCAGCAGGCCACGTGCCCGCAGGACAGGCACTCGCGCAGGTGCACCCAGGAGCTGCCCTCCCGCAGGCAGTCGGTGCAGCCCTCCGTGCTGTCGGGGGAGACGCCGGGGTCGACCTGGTCGATGTGCGTGCACGCGGCCATGCCAGCAGTCTGCTCGCCGCGGGCCGTCCGTCCAATGCCCCTGGCGATCGCCGGGACGCATGCCCGGCCGGCGCTCACCCGGTCGCGGCGACCTCCGACAGCGGCAACCGCACGACGAACCGGGTGTCGCCGGGGGAGGACCGGACCTTGAGCACCCCGCCGTGCCGGTTGGTGACGATGCGCCAGGCGACGTCGAGCCCGAGCCCGGTCCCCTGGCCGACCGGCTTGGTGGTGAAGAACGGCTCGAACACCCGCCGGCGCACCTCCTCGGGGATGCCGGGGCCGGTGTCACCGACCACGACGACGGCGGAGTCGCCCTCGACGGCGGTGCTCAGGGTCAGCGTCCCGGACCCGCCCATGGCGTCGAGGGCGTTGTCGATGAGGTTGGTCCACACCTGGTTGAGCTCGGCGGCGTAGGCCGGCACCGGCGGCAGGTCCGGGGCGTAGTCCTTCACCACCCGGACGCCGGGCGGGATCTTGGCGCTGAGCACCACCAGCGTGGCGTCGAGTCCCTCGCGCAGGTCGGTCATCTGGTGCGGCGAGCGGTCCATCTGCGAGTACTGCTTGGCCGCCGAGACCAGGTGCGAGATGCGGCTGGTGCTCTCCAGCACCTCGCCGATGAGCATCTCGGTCTCCACGGTGTAGGACAGCCACCGCAGCGCCGGCTCGAGGAACCCCTCGTCCACCGCCTCGGCGACCAGGTCCAGGCACTCGACGTCGAGCCCCGCCGGCACGAACACCGCGGCCAGCTCCCAGGGCCGGGCCAGGCCGTGGTCGTCGAGCCAGTCGGTGAGCTCGTCCTCGCGGTCGGACCGCTCCAGCGCCGACAGCTCGCCGGTGGTGCCGATCCGCGCGACGAAGCGTTCCTGCAGGTCGGTGAGCCGGCGCAGCTGCTCGCCGTCGATCGTGCCCTCCGACAGCAGCGCCAGCTTGTGCCGCATGCCGGCCACCCGCTCGCGCAGCGCCGCGGTGGCCCGGGCCGCCGCGGCGGCGGGGTTGTTGAGCTCGTGGGTCAGCCCGGCCGACAGCTTCCCCAGCGCCAGGAGCCGCTCGCGCTGGCCGACGAGCTCCTCGGAGTTGCGGATCCCGAGGAACAGGCCCTGCAGCAGGTGCACGGCCATCGGGTACCAGCGGCGGAACACGGCGGCGAACTCGGCGGCCGGCAGCGCCAGGAACGTGGTGTCGGTGACCGCGCGGACCGTCGCGGGGTAGACCTGCTCGACCTGGTCACCGAGGTAGAACTGCACCGCGCCGCTGTAGACGCCCGGGGAGTCGCTGCGGACGGTCTCCACCTCGTCGCGGCCGACCTGGCGGACCATGCTCAGCGTCCCCGACAGCAACACGAAGAAGCACTCGGCGGGCCGGCCCTCGACCGAGACCTCGCTGCCGGCCGGGTGGCTGACCACGTCACCGGTGCGCGCCACCCAGTCCAGCTGGTCGTCGTCGAGGTCGGCGAAGAGGAACAGCTCGCGCAGCTGCTCGCGGGTCAGCGCGACGCCGGGGGTCGGCGTCCCGACGGTGGTGGTCATCTCTCCTCCAGGTACCGGTGCACCAGGGTGACGGCCATGGCGCCCTCCCCCACCGCGGAGGCCACCCGCTTGACCGACTGGGCGCGGACGTCACCGGCCACGAACACCCCGGGCACGCTGGACTCGAGGAAGTAGGGGTCGCGGTGCAGCCGCCAGCCGGCGGGCCGGGCGCCGTCGAGGAGCAGGTCGGGGCCGGTGCACACGAAGCCCCGGGCGTCGCGGGCGAGCACGCCGTCGAGCCACTCGGTCCGGGGCGCCGCGCCGATGAAGACGAACAGGTGCTCGGCCGGGACGGTCTCCACCCGCCCCGAGGCCTCGCGCAGGTCCAGCTCCTCCACGTGCTCCCCGCCCCGGACGGCGGCCACGGTGGTGCCGGTGCGCACGACGACGTTGGGGATGCCGGCCAGCTGCTGGATCAGGTAGTGCGACATCGAGGCCTCCAGCGACGGCCCGCGGACCAGCAGCGTCACGCAGCTGGCGTGCCGGGAGAAGAACACCGCCGACTGCCCGGCGGAGTTGGCCCCGCCCACGATGTAGACGTGCTTGCCCGCGCAGGCGGCCGCCTCGGTGAGCGCCGAGCCGTAGTAGACGCCGCGCCCGGTGAACTCCTCGGCGCCGTCGGCCTCCAGCTGCCGGTAGGCGACCCCGGTGGCCAGCACGACGGCGTGCGCGGCGACGCTGCCGCCGTCGGCGAAGTGCACGACCCGCGCCGAGCCCTGGGCCTCCAGCCGGACGACCTTGCGGGTGGTGAGCACCTCGGCGCCGAACTTGGCCGCCTGCCGCCGCGCCCGGTCGGCCAGCGCCCCGCCGGAGACGCCGTCGGGGAAGCCGAGGTAGTTCTCGATCCGGCTGCTCTGCCCGGCCTGGCCACCGGTGGCCTGCCGCTCCACCAGCACGGTGTGCAGCCCCTCGGAGGCGCCGTAGACCGCCGCGCCCAGGCCGGCCGGACCGCCACCGATGACGACCAGGTCGAAGAAGTCGGTGCTCGGCTCGACGGTGAGCCCGACGGCGGCGGCGAGCTCGGCCTGGGAGGGCGCCAGCAGCGGGTCCCCGTCCGGCGGCACCACGACCGGCAGGTCGTCGGGCCCGGCCCCCGCGGCCTCCAGCAGCCGGCGCCCCTCCGGCTCCTCGACGCTGTACCACTGGTAGGGCACGGCGTTGCGGGCGAGGAAGTCGCGGGCGGCGAAGGACGGCGCCGACCAGCGGTGCCCCACGATCCGCACGTCGAGCACCGGCGCGTCCGGGCTGGCCCGCCAGGTCTCGAGCATGGCCCGGACGACCGGGTAGAGCTTCTCGTCCGGCGGGTCCCACGGCTTGAGCAGGTACTGGTCGACGTCGACGAGGTTGATCGCCTGGATGGCGGCGTCGGTGTCGGCGTAGGCGGTCAGCAGCGCCCGCCGGGCCGAGGGGAACAGGTCCATCGCCTGCTCGAGGAACTCGATGCCGTTCATCTGCGGCATCCGGTAGTCGGCCAGCAGCACCGCCACCGGGTCCCCGCGCAGCTTCAGCTCGCGCAGCGCGGCCAGCGCCTCGTCGCCGGAGGAGGCGCGCACGATGCGGCACTCGCCGCCGAATTCCCGGCGCAGGTCCCGGGCGACGGCGCGGGAGACCCCGGGGTCGTCGTCGACGGTGAGCAGGACCGGCAGGGCCTTGCCGGCGGTCCGGGCGGGGGTGCCGGCTGGCTCGGTCATGTGCCCTCCTGGGCTGCTGGTCGCGCGTCGGCCGACGCGGCGGTCGCGCCCGCGCCGGGGGACGCGGCGAGCGCTTCGAGGTCGGCCTCGGTGGGGTGGCGCAGGACGCGCTCGGAGCGCCACACGACCACGGGCAGATCGTCCTCGGTGACGTCGAGGTCGGCCAGCAGCTCGGCGACGTCGTCCTCGTCCTCGACGTCGACGACGACGGCGCTGAGCCCCCGCTCCTCGGCGACGCGGCGCAGCCGCTCGGTCTCCGGCGACGAGCCGCTGCCGACGATGCGCACGTCGGCGGCGAGGGCGAGCAGGAGGGAGCGGCGGATCAGGAACGCGCGCAGCACCGTCTCCTTGAGCGCGTGGTCCTCGGCGAACGCCGCGCGCACCTGCGCGTCGGGGACGGTGACCACCTCGGCCGGCTGCAGGACGACGGCGGTGAGGAACACCGGGCGGTCGCTGAACAGGTCCAGCTCGCCGAGGAAGCGCCGCGCGCCGTGCACCGAGACGACCCGCTGGTCGGGGTGGCCGTGGTGCTCGACGACGGCGACGGTGCCCGACAGGAGGACCTGGAAGTCGTAGCCGGGGTCGCCCTCGCGGAACAGCGTCTCCCCCGGCGCCCACGTGCGGCGGGTCCCGTGGCGCTCCAGGAGGGCCAGCTGCTCGTCGGTCAGCAGCGGGTAGGCGCCCTGCCGGTCGGGCGTCTCCTCGAGGTCGGCCGGCAGCGGCGCCGCCCGCGTCAGGGACACCACGTCCGGTTCCCGGCGCCGCGGGCCCAGCACCGGCAGCACCGGGCTGCCGGGCTCCCCCCGCGGCGCCATCGGCAGCGCGTCCTCCCCGCCGACGTCGGCCAGCAGCGCGGCGGCCAGCGAGTCGGCGTCGTAGGGCCCGGTGTGCCGGCGCCCGCCGACGAAGAAGGTCGGGGTGCCCTCGACCCCGCTGGCCTCGGCGGACTCGACGTCCTGCTCCACCCGCCGGGCGTACTGGCCCGAGCCGAGGTCGCGGGAGAAGCGCACGACGTCGAGGCCGACGGCGGCGGCGTGCTCGAGCAGGTCGCCGGGGTCCAGCCGGTCCTGCTCGGCGAAGAGCCGGTCGTGCATCTCCCAGAAGCGGCCCTGGGCGGCGGCCGCCTCGGCGGCCTCGGCGGCCAGCCGGGCGTGGGGGTGGACGTCGGTCAGCGGCACGTGCCGGAAGACGTAGCGCAGCCGGTCGCCGAACCGCTCCCGCAGCTCCTCGACCGCGCCGGTGGCCCGCCCGCAGAACGGGCACTCGAAGTCGCCGTACTCGACCAGGGTGAGCGGGGCGTCGACCGGTCCCCGCACGTGGTCGCGGGCCGGGTCGACCGGCGGGTCGAGCAGCACCGGCCGGCCGGTGCCGGACGGGCGGCGGCGGTCGGCGAGGCGGAACAGCGCCCAGCCGAGCAGCGCGGCGAGCACCGACGCCGCCAGCACCCCGACGCGGGCCTGGTCGGCGGTGCGCTCCTGCCCCTCGTCGAAGGCCAGGTCGACGATGAACAGCGAGATGGTGAAGCCGATGCCCGACAGCGCGGCGCCGCCGGCCAGCTGCATCCCGGTGAGTCCCGGGGCGAGCCGGCCGAGCCCCAGCCGGACCGCCAGGCCGGTGCCGAGCAGGATCCCGACCAGTTTGCCGAGCACCAGGCCCGCGACGACGCCGATGGTCACCGGGGAGGACGCGGCGTCGCGCAGCGTCTCCCCGCTGAGGGAGACGCCGGCGTTGGCCAGCGCGAACACCGGCACGATGACGAAGCTGGTCCACGGCTGCCACAGCGCCTGCAGCCGCTCGCTGGCCGACACCGACCGGTCGATCGACAGCCGCGCCGCCCGGGCGAACTGGGGGTTGGGCGACTGCTGGTAGGCCCGCATCAGCCGCGCGGCGTCGGCGACCTCCTCGCGCCGGGCCGCGTAGGCGGGGGTGAACAGCGCGATGACGACCCCGGCGAGGGTGGGGTGCACCCCGGACTCGTACATCGCCACCCACACGGCCAGGCCGAGCACGAGGTAGGCCGGCCCGCGCCACACGTGCAGGTACCGCAGCATGACCATCAGGCCCAGCCCGACCACCGCGACGGCCAGCGGCCCCAGCCGCAGGTCCTCGGTGTAGAAGAGCGCGATCACGCTGAGCGCCCCGACGTCGTCGGCGATGGCCAGCGTCAGCAGGAACAGCCGCAGCTGGGCCGGGCAGGCCGGGCCCACCAGCGCCAGCACGCCGAGCAGGAAGGCGGTGTCGGTGGAGATGACCACCCCCCACGCCGCGGCCGCCTCGCCGTCGAGGTTGAACACGACGTAGACCAGCGCCGGCACCACCAGCCCGGTCACGGCGGCCAGCGCCGGCACCGCGGCGCGCCGACGGTCGGTGAGGTCGCCGATGACCAGCTCGCGCTTGATCTCCAGGCCGACGACGAAGAAGAAGAACACCATGAGCCCGTCGTTGACCCAGTGCTGCAGGCTCAGGGACAGCTCGGTGTCGCCCACCCGGACGGCGAACTCGGTGTGCCAGAAGGTCGCGTAGCTGTCCCCCATCGGGGAGTTGGCCCACGCGAGCGCGGCGAGGGTGGCCAGGAGCAGGAGCCCGGCGCTGCCCGCCTCGGTGCGCAGCGAGCGCCGCAGCGGCGCGACGCGGGCGAGCAGCCCGCGCCCGCCGGCGGCCGACTGCCCCATCGGCTCCCGCGCGTCGGCGGCCACGCCCGGGACGCTGCCCGCGCTCACCGGGCACCGTCCCCGGGGACGGCGACCGGCCCGCGCGGGTGCAGCCGCGGGCCGTCGAGGTCGCAGTGCAGGCACTCCTCCACGGGCAACCGCCCGGCGCCCGGCTCCGGCCCCCCGCCGGCACGGCCCAGCGGCCGGCGGATGGTCAGCACGGCCACCAGCGCGCCGACGACCAGCAGGCCCGCGCAGATGAGCATCGCCGTCCGGAAGCCGGAGTCGAACGCCGCCGGGTCGGTCCAGTCGTCCCCGGAGATCCCCGCCGCGACGGGGACCACCGCGACGGCCAGCAGGCCGGCGGCACGGGCGACGGCGTTGTTGACGCCCGAGGCGACGCCGGCGAAGCGGTTCTCGGCGGAGTCGAGCACGGTCGCGGTGAGCGGCGCGACCAGCAGGGTCAGGCCGGCGCCGAACAGCAGGGCACCCGGGAGCACGTCGAGGACGTAGTCCGCCGTCGGCCCGACCTCCCGCAGCAGCAGCAGCCCGCCCGCCGACAGCAGGGGCCCGACCGTCATGAGCAGCCGCGGCCCGATCCGCTGGGCGAGCGCCCCGACGCGGGCCGAGAACAGCAGCATCAGCACGGTGACCGGGAGCAGCGCGGTCCCCGCGAGCAGCGGGCTGTAGCCGGACACGACCTGCAGCTGCAGGACCAGCAGCACGAACACCACCCCGAGCGGTGCGTAGACCAGCAGCGTGACCACGTTGGCCGCGGTGAACTGGGGGTTGCCGAACAGCGCCGGCGGCACGAGCGGGTACGCCGAGCGCCGCTGGACGACGGCGAAGGCCACCAGCGCGAGCACGCCGACGGCGCCCCAGACGGCGACCTCGACCTCGCGGCCGGTCCCGCCCGCGGCGGTCAGCGCGTACGTCAGCCCGCCGAGTCCGACGACGACCAGCGCCGTCCCCGCCCAGTCCAGGCGCGGCGCGGCGTCGGGGTCGCGGGTCTCGGGCACGTGCCGGGCGGCGACCGCGACGATGACGACGGCGACCGGCAGGTTGACGAGGAAGACCGCCCGCCAGCTCCACTCCACCAGCCAGCCGCCGAGGAACGGCCCGACCGCCCCGGCGACCCCGCCGAGCCCGGACCAGGCGCCGACCGCGGCAGCGCGGTCCTCACCGGCGAAGGACGCCGAGATGATCGCCAGGCTGCCGGGGGTCAGCAGCGCTCCCCCCACGCCCTGCAGCGCGCGGGCGGCGATCAGCATCTCCACGTTCACCGCCAGCCCGCACAGCAGCGACGCCGCGGCGAACCAGACCACGCCGACGACGAACACCCGCCGGCGGCCCAGCCGGTCGCTGAGGGAGCCGCCGAGCAGGATCAGCGAGGCGAGGGTGAGCGTGTAGGCGTTCACCGTCCACTGCAGGCCGCCGAAGCCGGCGCCGAGGTCGGCACCGATCCGCTCCAGCGCCACGTTGACGACGGTGGCGTCGAGCATCGCCAGGCTGGAGCCGAGCACCGTCGTCAGCAGCACCCACCGCGCCCGGCGGGTCCCCATGCGCAGCCCGGCGGACTCCGGCACCGCCGGACGCGCGGCCGCGGCCGGCCGGTGGTCAGCCGACACCGGGGACCGTGCGGATCCGACACCGGCGAGCTCGTCGCGGCACTCGAGCCTCCTCGGGTTGCCTCCGGAGCCTGTGGACGCGGGCCGGGGGCTGTCCAATAGCGGGACCGATAGCGGTGAGGCATCGTCGCGCGCCGACCCGCCCCAGGTCCATGCCCGGCGTCCGGAGCGCCCGCGGCACACGCCGCGGGAGGCCCGCCCGTGGTGGCCCACCTCACCGCCTGACCTGCACGGACGTCCTCCGGAGGGGCATCGGCGCGACGCCGGCGGTGTTGTACCCGGCGATGACCGCGCCCGCTCTCCCCGAGACCCCCACCCCCTCCCGGCTGTGGACCCCGAAGCGGGTCCTCGTCACCCGGTCGGCCGCCGAGCGCCCGCACGGGCAGCGGGTGCTCGCCCGCCTCGAGGCCGCCGGCGTCGACGCGATCGAGCTGCTGCCCGGCGACCGGCTGCCGTCGCTGCGGGGGGACGACGACCGCGCCGCCTTCATGGCCGCCAAGGACACGATGGCCCTCGTCGTGCCGCCGCCGTCGAAGCGGAAGCTGCAGCCCATCCCGCCGTCGGCGGACTTCCGGCTCGACCTCGCCGAGGGCTGCCCCGCGCACTGCCAGTACTGCTACCTGGCCGGGTCGCTGGGAGGCCCGCCGATCACCCGCGTGTGGGCCGACCTCGACGAGGTGCTCGAGACCCTCGACGGCTACGTCGGCCGCGGTGCCGTCACCTCCGGCACGGTCGAGCGCGGCGGCGAGGGGACGACGTTCGAGGCCTCCTGCTACACCGACCCGCTGGCGATCGAGCACCTGACCGGCGGCCTGTCGCGGATGGTCGAGCACTTCGGCACCCACGCGTGGCCGGGCCACGTGCAGCTGCGCGCCACCACCAAGTTCGACGACGTCGCCGACCTGCTGAGCCTCCCCCACGGCGGGCGCACCCGGCTGCGGTTCTCGGTCAACGCGACGTCGGTGGACCGCCGCTTCGAGGGCGCGACGGCCAAGGTGCCGGCGCGGCTGCGGGCGATGTCGGCGGTGGCCGCGGCCGGCTACCCGGTCGGCGCCACCATCGCCCCGATCATGCCGGTGGAGGGCTGGCGCGAGCAGTACGCCGAGCTGCTCGACGGCATCGCCGCCGCCGTCCCGGCCGGGCACGACCTCACCGTCGAGTGCATCACCCACCGGTTCACGCCGGGCAGCAAGGAGACGCTGCTCGACTGGTACCCGCGGACCAGGCTGGAGATGGACGAGTCCCGCCGCACCACCAAGCGGGGGAGGTTCGGCTCGGTCAAGCACGTCTACCGGAAGGAGACGATGGCCGAGCTGCGCACCTGGTTCGAGCGCGAGGTGGCCGAGCGGCTGCCCGGCGCCCGCCTCCTCTACTGGACGTGATGGAGGACCCCCGTGCACGTCCGCGGAAGTGCACGGACCCGAGTCCGACCGCCACGTAGCCTCGCTCGTCGTGCTCGTGCTCCTGCCGCCCTCGGAGACCAAGTCCCCCGACGGCGACGGCGGCCCGCTGGACCTGACCGCGCTGTCTTCTCCCGAGCTGACGCCGGTCCGCGAGCGGCTGGTCGACGCGCTGGTCACCCTGGCCGCCGACGCACCCGCCGCCCGCGCCGCGCTCGGCCTCTCCCCCGGCCAGGACGCCGAGCTCGCCCGCAACGCCGCGCTGCGCACCAGCTCCACCGCGCCGGCGGTCGAGCGCTACACCGGCGTCCTCTACGACGCCCTCGGCGTCCGCACGATGACCCGCGCCCAGCGGGCCCGCGCCGACCGCCGGCTCGCCGTCGGCTCGGCGCTGTTCGGCGTGGTCCGCGCCGGCGACCGAATCCCCGCGTACCGCCTGTCGGCCGGCTCGGCGCTGCCCGGGCTGCCGGGGCTGCGCGCGCAGTGGCGGCCGGTCCTCGGCCCCGCCCTCACCGGGGCCGGCGAGCTCGTCGTCGACCTGCGCAGCGGCGCCTACCAGGCACTGGCACCGGTGCCCGGCGCGGTGACCGTCGACGTGCTCAGCGAGCGCGCCGACGGCCGCCGCACGGTGGTCAGCCACGCCAACAAGGCGCACAAGGGCCGCGTCGCCCGGCTGCTGGCCACCACCACCGCAGAGCCCGACGGCGTGGTGCGCCTCCGGGCGCTGCTGCGGCGCGCGGGGTTGCACGTGGAACACGACGGCGGGACGGCGCTGACCCTCGTGCTGCCGCCGTCCTGAGCGGCCGGTCCTCACGTGCGGTGAGACGAGGCGCACCCCTCGTCAGGCCTGTTGGCCGCAACCGGCGTCGCTTACGATGTACACCGCCCGCGCCGAGCAACGGCCGTTGCGGCGATGTCGAGTCGGCCACGAGCCGGGCGGAGAGGTTCGGTGGACGACACGTCGCGACTCCGCGAGGGGGGTCGGGCCGCCGACCGGCGCGCCGCCGCGCAGGTGCTGCAGGCCGACCGCCCCCGGACGCGGGCGGCCCGCCGGCTGCGGCTGCGCGACGCCAGCTCCGCGCTCGACCGGCTCACCGAGCTGGCCGCGCGGCTGCTCGCGGCCCCCGTCGCCCAGCTGTCCCTGGTCGACGACGTCCAGGTCATCGTCTCGGGCACCGGGCTGCCTCCCGGGACCGTCGGCGCCGAGCAGCCGCTGGAGGCCAGCGCCTGCACCATCGCCGCCGCCGACCGCGTGCCCTACGCCGTGCCCGACGCGCACGCCGACCCCCGGGTGTCCGACCTCCCGCCCGTCACGGCCGGCGTGGTCGGCGCCTACCTCGGCGCACCGCTGATCGACCCCGGGGGCCAGGTCGTCGGCGTCCTCTGCGTGGTGGCGCCGGCGCCGCGGCCGTGGTCGGACACCGACGTCGCCACCCTGCGCCAGCTCGCCGCGGCGGCGATGACCGAGCTGGAGCTCGCCGCGCTGCGCACCGAGTACGAGAGCGACCGGCTGCGCTGGGGGCTGGCCATCGACGCGGCCGGCATCGGCACCTTCGACTGGGACCTGCGCACCGGCGAGCTGGCCTGGGACGCCCGGCTGATCGAGATGTTCGGCTACGACGCCGACGGCTTCGGCGGCACCATCGAGGCCTTCAACGACCGCGTGCACCCCGACGACCTGCCGCGGGTGACCGACGCGCTGCAGGCCAGCATCGCCACCCGCGGCGACTACCAGGCCGAGTACCGCGTCGTGTGGCCCGGCGGGGAGACCCGCTGGGTGCAGGCCCGCGGGCGCACGCTCAGCGACGACGACGGCGCGGCCGCCCGCGTGCTGGGCGCCGCCTACGACACCACCGCCGAGCGGGCCGCGGGCATGCGCGTCACCCGCGTGCTGGAGGCCATGCCGGCCGGCTTCTACTCCCTCGACCGCGCGTGGCGGTTCACCCACGTCAACGCCGAGGCCGAGCGGCTGCTGGGCCGCAGCCGCGAGGAGCTGCTCGGCCAGGAGCTGTGGACGGCGTTCCCCGCGGCGCTCGACAGCGCCTTCGAGGAGAGCTACCGCGCGGCCGTCCGCACCGGGACGCCGGTGCAGTTCGACGCCTACTACCCCGCGCCGCTCGACGGGTGGTACGAGCTGCGCGCCTGGCCCAGCCCCGAGGGCCTGTCGGTCTACTTCCTCGAGGTCACCGAGCGCCGCCGGGTGCAGGACCGCGCCGAGCGCGGCGCGCAGCGGCTGGCGCTGCTGGCCCAGGTCAGCGCCGAGCTGGCCGGCGCCCTCGACGCGCAGACCGCGACGGCGCACCTGCCCCGGCTGGTGGTCCCCGCGCTGGCCGACTGGTGCATCGTCACCGTCGTCGACCCCGACGGCCGGCCCCGCGACGTCGGCCACTGGCACGCCGACCCGGCCGCGCGCCCGCTGCTGGAGCGCTACGTGGACCTGCGGCTGGACGCCATGCCGGCCACCGCCCCGCTCATGCGGGCGCTGCTCACCGGCGAGGCGGTCATGGAGCGCGCCGAGTCGGTGCTCGACCTGCTCGGCGACGGCGAGGCCGGCGACCTGCTCGGCGCGCTGGCGCCCGAGTCGGCCGTCTCGCTGCCGCTGCGCGGCCGCGACCGCACCCTCGGCGTCATGACGCTGTACTTCCGCCGGGGCTGGACCCCGCGGGAGGAGGACCTCGCCACCGCCCAGGACGTCGCCGACCGGGCGGGCCTGGCGCTGGACAACGCCCGCCTCTACGGACAGCAGCAGGCGCTGGCCGAGGGCCTGCAGCGCAGCCTGCTCACCGAGCCGCCCGAGCCCGACCACGCCGAGATCGCCGTGCGCTACCTGCCGGCCGCCGAGGCCGCCCGGGTCGGCGGTGACTGGTACGACGCGTTCCTGCAGCCCGGCGGGGCGACGATGCTGGTCATCGGCGACGTCGTCGGCCACGACACCGAGGCCGCCGCGGCCATGGGGCAGCTGCGCGGGCTGCTGCGCGGCATCGCCACCTACAGCGACGCCGGCCCGGGCGAGGTGCTGCGCGGGCTGGACGCCTCGATGGCGCTGCTGCAGACCCGGGTCCTCGCGACGGCGACCGTGGCCCGCTTCGAGCAGACCGACGACGAGCTCCGCCGCGGCGTCACCCGGATGCGCTGGGCCAACGCCGGTCACCTGCCGCCGCTGGTCACCAACCCCGACGGCAGCGTGGCCGAGCTGGCGTCCTGGCGCGGGGACCTGCTGCTGGGGGTCGACCCGGAGGCCCGCCGCGAGGAGTCGGTGGTGACCCTCGACCGCGGGGCGACCGTGCTGCTGTTCACCGACGGCCTCATCGAGCGGCGCGACGCCGACCTCGACGCCGGCATGGCCCGGCTGCGCGAGGCGCTGCGCGAGCTGGCCGACCGGCCGCTGCAGGAGCTGCTCGACGAGGTGCTCGAGCGGCTGGTCGACGGCCGCCCGGAGGACGACGTCGCCCTCGTCGCGGTGCGGCTGCACCGGCAGGACCGCCCGCGGCCCGCGGTCGCCGGCCCCAACCGGGTGCCCGACGTCGTCCCCGAGGACCCCGCCGGCCCGCTCCGCCGCTGACCGGCCGGACCGGTCAGGAATCGAGAAGCTCCGGGGGTCCCCGCGCCCCTAGCGTCGTCGGCACAGGCACCGGATGACGAGAGGGAGCTGGAGATGCCCACGAGGGACGCCACGCAGGAGTCCGGCGGCTTCACCGCCGAGGAGCGGGCCGCGATGAAGCAGCGCGCCGAGGAGCTGCGCGCCGAGGGGAGGAAGGGCGCCAAGCGGGCCGACGGGCTGCAGGCGGTCCTGGACGCGATCGCGGGCATGGCACCCGAGGACCGCGCCCTCGCCGAGCGTGTGCACGTCGCGGTCACCACGACCGCCCCCAGCCTGTCCCCGAAGACCTGGTACGGCATGCCGGCCTACGCCGACGCCGACGGCAAGGTGGTCGTCTTCTTCCAGGACTCGGGCAAGTTCAAGGCCCGGTACTCCACCCTCGGCTTCAACGACGCCGCGCGGCTCGACGACGGCGACCTCTGGCCGACGTCGTTCGCCCTGCGGGCCTGGAGCCCCGCGGTGGAGGCCCGGGTCGTCGACCTGGTCCGGACCGCGACGTCCTGACCCGGCCCGCCGGGCTCAGCGCTCCCGGCGGACGGTGACCTTGCGGCCCTTGACGCTGCTGGCCCGCAGCGCCGCGATGACCTCCTCGGCGGCCGCGGCGGGCACCTCCACCAGGCTGAACCGCTCGGCGATCTCGATCGCCCCGACGTCGCGGCCCCGCAGCCCGGTCTCCCCCGCGATCGCGCCGACCAGGTCCCCGGGGCGGACCCCGGCGCTGCGGCCGGCGCCGATGAACAGCCGCTCGGTGTCCCCGCCGGCCGAGCGGGACCGCGGCGGCCGCCCCTGGCCGCGGTCGCCGCGGTCGGCGTCGCGCCGCGGCCGCTCGGGCCGCAGCGTGACCTCGGGGATCTCCTCCTCGTCGTCCGGGCCGCCGGTCGCCTCGTGCGCGAGCTTGACCGCGGCGAGGGCCACCTCCACGACGTCGAACTCGTCGGTGAGCGTCTCGACGACGGCGCGGAAGCGCTCGAGGTCGTCGCCGAGCAGGCTCTCCCGCAGCGCGGCGCGGGTGAGCTCGAGCCGGCGGGCGCGCAGGTCGGCCACGGTGGGCACCCGCTCCACCTTGATCGGCGCGCCGGTGACCCGCTCGATCGTCTTGAGCATGCGGTGCGCGCGCGGCTCGACCAGCGTGATGGCCACGCCCTCGCGCCCGGCCCGGCCCACCCGGCCGATGCGGTGCACGTAGGTCTCGGCCGCGGCCGGCACGTCGTAGTTGACGACGTGGGTGAGCTGCTCGACGTCCAGCCCGCGGGCGGCCACGTCGGTGGCCACCAGCAGCTCGGCGGTGCCGCTGCGCAGCCGGCCCATCACCCGGTCGCGCTGCTCCTGGCTCATCCCGCCGTGCAGCGCCTCGGCGCGGTAGCCGCGGCCGTTGAGGGTCTCGGTGAGGTCGTCGACCTCGTCGCGGGTGCGGCAGAAGACGATCGCCGCCGTCGGGCTCTCGACGTCGAGGACGCGGCCGAGCGCCGCGGGCTTGGCGGCCCGGGCGACGACGAACGCCGTCTGCCGGACCCGCGGGGCCTCACCCTCGCTGGGCACCTCGCGGGCGACCTGGATGCGCAGCGGGTCGCGCAGGTGCCGGCGGGCCATGCTGTCGAGCCGGCGCGGCATGGTGGCGCTGAACAGCACCGTCTGGCGCTCCTCGGGCACCTCGTCCAGCAGCGCCTCGAGGTCCTCGGCGAAGCCCATGTCGAGCATCTCGTCGGCCTCGTCGAGCACCACGGTGGTCACGGCGCCGAGGTGCAGGCTGCCCCGCTGGAGCAGGTCCAGCGCCCGCCCGGGGGTGGCGACCACGACGTCGACCCCGGCGGCCAGCGCGCGCAGCTGCCGCGGGATCGGCTGGCCGCCGTAGACCGGCACGACCCGGGCGCCGAGGTCGCGGCCGTAGCGGTGCAGCGCCTCCGACACCTGGATGGCCAGCTCGCGGGTCGGCACGAGCACCAGAGCCAGCGGGTCGCCGCCGGGGCGGTCGTCGGGCAGCCGCTGCAGCACCGGCAGCGCGTAGGCGGCGGTCTTGCCGGTGCCGGTGGCGGCCTGGCCGAGCAGGTCGCGGCCGGCGACCATCGGCGGGACGGCCTCGCGCTGGATCGGCGTCGGCTCCTCGTAGCCGAGCCGGGACAGCGCCGCCAGCAGCTCCGGGCGCAGGCCGAGGTCGGCGAAGGCGCTGGTCTCGTCGGGTGCGTCCACCTGCGTCGTCTCGCCGTCCACCCGCCCAGTGTCGGCCATGTCCCCCGCTGCACCGACGTGGCACCCTCCCCGGGTGACCCGCGACACCCCGGCCCCTCCCGGCGACGACCTCTGCCTGCGCCCGGCCACCGAGCTGGCCGCCCTCGTCCGCACGCGCGAGGTCTCGGCGCGCGAGCTGCTCGAGGCCCACCTGGCGCGCATCGAGCGGGTCGACCCGCAGGTCAACGCGATCGTCACCCTCGACGCCGAGGGCGCCCGGGCCGCCGCCGACGCCGCCGACGCCGCGCTGGCCGCCGGCGAGCAGGTCGGCCCGCTGCACGGGCTGCCCGCGGCGCACAAGGACACCCACGCCACCGGCGGCATGCGCACCACCTGGGGCTCGCCGCTGCACGCGGAGACGGTGCCCGCGCGCGACGAGCTCGTCGTCGAGCGGCTGCGGCGGGCCGGGGCGGTCCGGGTGGGCAAGACCAACGTGCCCGAGTTCGCCGCCGGCTCGCACACCTTCAACCCGCTCTTCGGCGCCACCCACAACCCCTACCGGCACGGGCTGTCGGCGGGGGGCTCCAGCGGCGGGGCGGCCGCGGCGCTGGCCGCCGGGCTGGTGCCGGTGGCCGAGGGCAGCGACATGGGCGGCTCGCTGCGCAACCCGGCCGCCTTCTGCAACGTGGTGGGGCTGCGGCCCACCCCCGGCCGGGTGCCGACCTGGCCGGCCGCGATGGGCTGGTCGACGCTGTCGGTGCAGGGGCCGATGGGCCGCACGGTGGCCGACGTCGCCCTGGTCCTCTCCGCGATCGCCGGGCCCGACCCGCGGGTGCCGATCGCGCTGGCCGACGACCCGGCGGGCTTCGCGGCGCCGCTGCCGGAGGACCTGCGCGGCCTGCGGGTGGCCTGGACCCCCGACCTCGGCGGCCTGGTCCCGGTCGACCCGGCCATCCCCGCGGTGCTGCGCGAGGTGCTGCCGGTGGTCGAGTCGCTCGGCGGCGTCGTCACCGAGGCCTGTCCCGACCTGCGCGAGGCCGACGAGGTGTTCGGCACCCTGCGCGGCTGGCTGTTCGAGGCCACCTTCGGTGAGGCCGTCCGCCGCTCGCCGGACCAGGTCAAGGCGGCCATCCGCGGCAACGCCGCGATCGGGGCGGCGCTCACCGGTGCCGACGTCGCCCGCGCGGAGACGGCGCACACCCGGCTGTACGAGGAGGTCGTGCGCTTCTTCGGGGAGTACGACGTGCTGCTCGCCCCGACGACGCAGGTGCTGCCGTTCCCCGTCGAGCAGGAGTACCCCGCGGAGGTGGCCGGCGTGCCGCAGGCGGACTACCTGGGCTGGATGCGCTCCTGCACGCTGGTGTCGGCCACCGGCTGCCCCGCGCTGTCACTCCCCGGCGGGTTCACGGCCGGCGGGCTGCCGGTGGGCCTGCAGCTGGTCGCCGCCCCCCGCGCGGACCGGCGGCTGCTGGAGATCGCCCACGCGATCGAGCAGGCCACCGGCTTCGGCCGCCGTCGTCCGGTCCTCTGAGGCCGTCTGCGGCTCTCTAGTTCCCCGGCTAGAGAGCCGCAGACGGCGGCATCGAGCGGCTGGGCGGCGTCGTCAGCGGCGCGCGTACCGCGGCAGCGGCGGGGCCACCGGGGTGTCGGAGGACTCCTCCAGCACGTCGGCGGCCGAGCCCACGATGAGCGGGTCGGGGTCGCCGACGACGTCGCAGTCCTTGCCGTCGTAGTCCAGCCGGCACAGCACGTGGCGCATCGCCTCGAGGCGGGCGCGCTTCTTGTCGTTGCTCTTGATCACCGTCCACGGCGCGTGCGCGGTGTCGGTGTGCAGGAACATCGCCTCCTTGGCCTCGGTGTAGGCGTCCCACTTGTCGAGGCTGGCGAGGTCGGTGGGCGAGAGCTTCCACTGCCGCACCGGGTCGATCTGGCGCACGATGAACCGGGAGCGCTGCTCGCCGCGGGAGACCGAGAACCACAGCTTGAACAGCAGCACACCGCTGTCGACGAACATCCGCTCGAGCTCGGGGGCCTGGACGAGGAACTGCTGGTACTGCTCCTCGGTGCAGTAGCCCATGACCCGCTCGACGCCGGCGCGGTTGTACCAGGACCGGTCGAACAGCACGATCTCGCCGGACGCCGGCAGGTGCTGCACGTAGCGCTGGAAGTACCACTGGTTCTGCTCGCGCTCCGAGGGCTTGTCCAGCGCGACGACGCGGGCGCCGCGCGGGTTGAGGTGCTCGGTGAAGCGCTTGATCGTGCCGCCCTTGCCGGCGGCGTCGCGGCCCTCGAAGACGATGACCAGCTTCTGGCCGGTGTCCTTCACCCAGCCCTGCAGCTTGAGCAGCTCGATCTGCAGCCGGCGCTTCTCGATCTCGTACTCCCGGCGCTCCATGCGCTCGGTGTAGGGGTAGCCCTCGCGCCAGGTCTCCACCCGCAGGCCGTCGGGCCCGAACAGCTCGCGGTCGTCGTCCCAGTCCTCGTCGCTGTTCTCGTCGGGGAGCGCGTTGAGCCGCCACTTCGACAGGTCGACGACCTCGGCCTTCGCCGGTACCCGGATCGGGGGCCCGCTGTCGGCACCGTCGTCGTCATCGCGATCCACCAGGGTGTCGGGCTGCACGGGAGCCTCCTCCCGGTCGGGTCAGGGACGTCCGCGGCCGTACCCGGCACGGGCGCGGACAGTCCTGCGCGGGCGCGGCGCGGCGCCCGGCACCGGGGACCCGGTCCCGCCGGCCTCCAGCACGTGGGCGACGGCGTACTCGGCCAGCGCGGCGAGCGGGCGGGGGTCGGTGCCCGGCTGCAGGGCCGGCAGCAGGTGCACCTCGACGACGCGGCCGCCGTCGGCGTGCCGCACGGCGACCGGGCAGACGGGCGCCCCGGCGTCGACGGCGGCGGCGAGCGCGCGGGCGCGGAACCGGCCCGGCTCGCCGTCGGTCGCCGTACCGCCGGGGTGGGTGGTGACCGTGGCGCCGCGGCGCAGCAGCTCGGCGACCTCGCCGCGCACGGCGCCGCTGCCGTCGTCGACGAGCAGGCCGCCGCGGCGGGTCAGCGCGCGCAGCAGCGCGGTGTCGACGAGGCCGGCGTCGACCACCGGCGTGCCGGGGACGACGGTGGCCAGCGCCAGCACGTCGGTCCAGCCGGCGGCGTTGGCGACGACGAGGCGGGGGCCGCGCGGCCAGGCGACCGGTGAGGGGACGACCCGCACCCGCAGCCCCCGGGCGCAGAGCAGCTCCGCGGCGGTGCGGACCCGGAGGCGCTCCCGGCGGCGGTCCCCGCCCCAGGTCGCGGTGGCGGCACGGACGGCGGTGCGGGCCAGCACCGGCGTCAGGGCGGGGCGGGCGGCGGTCGGGGCGTCGGGCGGGGTGGTCATCGGGGCCTCCCGGGTGGGCCGGTGTGTCCGGGGGCCAGCGTCGGCGGCGCAGGTGTCCGGCGGGTGACGGCGGTGCGGAGGGCTCCCGTCGGGGGCGTGCACGTCCGTGCGGGGTGTCGCCCGACCGGGTGGACCCGGGCCCGGGACCGGCCGGTGCCGGCCCCGGGCCCGGGGGGTGGTGCGGCTCAGTCGAGCAGCGCCGAGCTCATGACCTCGTGCAGGTGGGTGTTCGGGTAGATGCCGGTCAGCTCCTCACTGCCCGGGCCCTCGGCGGTGACGACGGTGGGCGCCCCCGTGTGACCGGTGGTGCTCCAGTCGAGGACGAACTCCCTCTCACTGCCGGCGACGGCGAACGGGCCGTCCTCGCCGGACTCCGTCTCGCCCTCCACCGCGCATCCGGAGTCTCAGGCGCCGTTGATCATCGGATACGTGCACGGGACACGCGCGGACACGCCGACGCGAGCGGCACGCATCCGATGATCAACTCCGGTGGCCTCGCTCGCGCCAACGCGGTGGCGTCCGCGGTCCCCTGGTCGGCCCGGCGAACCACTCCCCTGCGACCGGCTCCACGGTCGTCGATCATCGGCTGCGTGCACGGGACACGCGCGGACACGCCGACGCGAGCGGCACGCATCCGATGATCAACTCGCGGGAGGCACCCCTCAGCGGCCGCGCAGCCCCCGCAGCGTGCGGACGGCGACCACCAGCTCGGGCAGCTCGTGCCGGTCGCCGGCGGCGATGTCGGCGAGCTGCGCGGCCGCACGGCGCTGCGGGGCGTCCCAGCCGCCGACCCAGTCCGCCACCAGCCGGGCCGCGTCGGAGCCGCTCCGCCCGGACAGCACCTCCACGGCCAGCTCGGCCTGCTCGGCGGCGAGGTCGTCGCGCAGCGCGGCGCGCGCCATCGACGGCCAGCGCCGGTCCCGCGGCAGGGCGATCACCAGCTCACGCAGCGGCACCAGCGACAGCCGGTCGGCCAGCTCCTGCGCCACCCGCCCGACCAGCTCGATCGGCGCCCCGGTGCGCTCGGCGACGACGGCGAGGTCCAGCGCTGCGGGCAGCAGCGCCGCCGCGGCCAGCTCCCCGGCCAGGTCGGTGGGCACCCCCGCGGCGCGCAGCTCCTCGGCGCGCGCGGCGTAGGCGGCCGCCTCGTCCCCGAGCAGCCAGCCCGGCAGACCCGCGCGCACCGCGGCCACCGGCGCGGCGAACCGCTCGGTCACGGCGGTGATGCCGACCGCCGGGCGGCCGGCCAGCTCGGGCAGCCGCAGCAGCCACCGCGCCGCCCGCTCGGCCAGGCGCGTCGCCTCGACCCGCAGCTCGACCTGCACCGGCGCGGGCACCCGGTTGTCCAGCGGCCGGACGGCGTCCCACAGCCGGTCGACCTCGAACACCGCCCGGGCCACCGCGTGCGCCCGCACCACCGAGGCGAGGTCCAGGCCGGTCTCCTCGGCCAGCCGGAAGACCCCCGTCACCCCCGCGGTGTTCACCGCCCGGTTGGTCAGCGCGGTGGCGACGATCTCCCGGCGCAGCGGGTGGGCGTCGACGGCCGCGGGGAACCGCTCGCGCAGCGGCGCGGGGAAGTAGTCGCGCAGCAGCCGGGCCAGCGCCGGGTCGTCGGGCAGGTCGGAGGCCAGGACGGCGTCGTTGACCTCGAGCTTGGCGTAGGCCAGCAGCACCGACAGCTCCGGGCTGGTCAGCGCGTGCCCGTCCCGGCGCCGCTGGGCCAGGGCCCGGTCGTCGGGCAGCGCCTCCACCGCCCGCACCAGCCGGCCCGAGCGCTCGAGGTGCCGGATGAACCGCTCGTGCGCGTCGAGCAGGCTGCGCGCCCCGGCCACCTCGGCGGCCAGGGTGGCGTTCTGCGCGTGGTTGTCGGTGAGGACGGCGGTGGCGACCTCGTCGGTCATCTCCTCCAGCAGCGCCGCCCGGCCCTCGGCGTCGAGCTGCCCGGCGTCGACCACCCCGTTGAGGGCGATCTTGATGTTCACCTCGTGGTCGGAGGTGTCCACGCCGGCGGAGTTGTCGATGGCGTCGGTGTTCACCCGGCCGCCGGCCAGCGCGTACTCGACCCGGCCCCGCTGGGTGAGGCCGAGGTTGCCGCCCTCCCCCACGACCCGCACCCGCAGCTGCCCGCCGTCGACCCGGACGGCGTCGTTGGCCTTGTCGCCGACGTCGACGTGGCTCTCGGTGGCCGCCTTCACGTAGGTGCCGATGCCGCCGTTGAACAGCAGGTCCACCGGCGCGAGCAGCACCGCCCGCACCAGCTCCGGCGGGGTGAGGGTGTCGACGTCGTCGTCGAGGCCCAGCGCGGCGCGCATCGGCTCGCTCACCGGGATCGCCTTCGCCGTGCGCGGCCACACCCCTCCCCCGGCGCTGATCAGCGCGGGGTCGTAGTCGGCCCACGAGGAGCGCGGCAGGTCGAACAGCCGCCGGCGCTCGGCGAACGACGTCGCGGCGTCCGGGTCGGGGTCGACGAAGACGTGCCGGTGGTCGAAGGCCGCTACCAGCCGGATGTGCTCGGACAGCAGCATGCCGTTGCCGAACACGTCGCCGGACATGTCCCCGATGCCGACGACGGTGAAGTCCTGGCTCTGCACGTCGACGTCGAGCTCGCGGAAGTGGCGGGTCACCGACTCCCACGCGCCGCGGGCCGTGATGCCCATGGCCTTGTGGTCGTAGCCCACCGAGCCGCCGGAGGCGAAGGCGTCGCCCAGCCAGAACCCGCGCTCGACGGCAACGGCGTTGGCGATGTCGGAGAACGTCGCCGTCCCCTTGTCGGCCGCGACGACGAGGTAGGCGTCGTCGCCGTCGTGCCGGACGACCCGCGGCGGGGGCTGCACCCGCCCGCCGACGATGTCGTCGGTGAGCGAGAGCAGGGCGCCGATGAACAGCCGGTAGCAGGCCTGCCCCTCGGCCTGGACCTCCTCGCGGGAGGCGCCCTCGGGGGGCGGGTTCCGGACGACGAAGCCGCCCTTGGCACCGGTCGGGACGATGACGGTGTTCTTCACCATCTGGGCCTTGACCAGGCCGAGGACCTCGGTGCGCAGGTCCTCGCGGCGGTCGGACCAGCGCAGCCCGCCGCGCGCGACCGCGCCGAAGCGCAGGTGCACGCCCATCACCCGCGGCGAGCTGACGAACACCTCGCGGGCCGGCCGCGGCTCGGGCAGGTCGGGGACGGCGTGCGGGTCGAGCTTGATCGCCAGCGGCCCGCCCGCGTAGTAGGTGGTGCGCTGGGTGGCGAGCACGGCGGCCAGCAGGCTGGTGAGCACCCGGTCGGCGTCGAGGGACTCGACCCGGCCGATCGACTCGCGCAGCGACGCGGCGAGGTCCTCCTGCCGGGCGGCGCGGCCGGCCTCGCGGTCGGGCGAGAAGCGGGTCTCGAACAGCGCGACCAGCCGGGCGACGACGTCGGGGTGCCCGGCCAGCACCGACTCGACGTAGGACATGCCGAAGGGCAGGCCGGCCTGGCGCAGCCACTGCACGTAGGCGCGCACCACGGTGACCTGGCGCCAGTTCAGCCCGGCCAGCAGCACCAGCGCGCCCAGGCCGTCGTCCTCGGCGTCGCCGCGCCAGACCGCCGCCACGGCCTCGGTGAACCGCTCGGGCAGCGAGCCCGGGAACGGCAGCTCCCCGCCGGGCGCGGTCAGGCCGAAGTCGTAGATCCACGCCGGCCGGGCGCCGATCCGGTCGATCTCGTAGGGCCGCTCGTCGACGACGTCGACGCCCATGTGCTGCAGCACCGGCAGCACGTCGGAGAGCAGCAGCCGCTCCCCCACCCGGTAGACGGTCAGCCGCGGCTCGGCGGCGTCGGCGCCCCGGGGACGGCGCAGCCGCAGCCCCAGCTCGCCCGGCGCGAGCGCGTGGAGGCGGGCGAGGTCCTCCACGGCCGTCGTCGCGGGGAAGTCGTCCTGGTAGGCGGCCGGGAAGGCGTCGGCCACCCGGGACAGCACCTGCTCGGCCTCGGCGCCGTACCGCTCGCCGAGGGCGTCGGAGAGGTCGTCGGTCCAGCTGCGGGCGACGGCCGCCAGCTCCCGCTGCAGCAGGTCGACGTCGACGCCGGGCAGCGTGGGCGCACCGCCGCGGGCGACCGGCACCCGCACGACGAAGTGCAGCCGGGTGAGCACCGACTCGGTGGAGTAGGCGCTGAACTCGATCTCGCGGCCGCCGAGCCGGGACAGCAGGATCTGCTGCATCGCCAGCCGGACCTCGGTCGTGTAGCGGTCGCGCGGCACGTAGACCAGCGCCGACCAGAACCGGTCGTAGGGGTCGCGGCGCAGGAACAGCCGGGTCCGGCGGCGCTCCTGCAGGTGCAGCACGGCCATCGCCACGGGCAGCAGCTCGCCGGCCGAGGCCTGGAACAGCTCGTCGCGCGGCAGGGTCTCCAGCACGCCGACGAGCTCCTTGCCGGTGTGGCTGTCGGCCGGCACGCCGGAGCCGGTCACGACCTCCTCGACCCGGCGGCGCACCAGCGGCACGTCGCGCACGCCGGTCGCGGCGGCGGTGGTCGGGAACAGCCCGACCAGGCGGTGCTGGCGGGCCGGGCCGCCGTCGGGGCCGGGGAGGGTGACCGCGACGAGGTCCAGCCAGGCGCGCCGGTGCACGGTGGAGCGGATGTCGGCCTTGGTGACGGTCACCAGCGCCGGTCCCAGCGGCCCGGCGGCCTCGGGCAGGCCCGCGGCAGTGTCGCTGCGCAGCACGCCCAGGCCGGACCCGGGGACGGCGCGCGTCGTCGTCCCGACCTCCACCTCGCGGGCCCCGAGCAGCACGAGGTTGCCGTCGGCCAGCCAGCGCAGCAGGGCGGCGACCTCGGCGGGGTCGTCGGCGGGGTCGGCGGTGTCGAGGGTGCCGATCTCCTCCAGCCGGGTGGCCAGCTCCAGCGCGCGGGCGGCGATGCGCGGCGCGTCCTCGTCGACCGCCCGGACGTCGGCCAGCACGGTGCGCAGCCCGGCGACCAGGTCGTCGGCGGCCTCGTCGTCGAGCGGGCCGTCGAGGACGACGGCCATCCACGACTCGGCCAGCGCGTCGGGCCCGCAGTCGGCGGCCTCGGTGCCGCCGCTGTTGCAGAAGGCGCGCAGGCCCCCGGAGACGTCGCGGCGGACCACCACCACCGGGTGCACCACGTGCTGCAGGCCCACGCCCTGCCGGACCACCTCGGCGGTGACCGAGTCGACGAGGAAGGGCATGTCGTCGGTGACGGTGAGCAGCAGGCCGCGGCCGTCGTCGAGCCGCTCGACGACGACGGTGGCGGCGCCCTGCGCGCGGACGGCGGCCACCCGCAGGTGGCGCAGCGCCAGCGCGGCGAGGTCGGCCGGGGCGTGGCCGAGGACCTCGGCGGGCGGCTCGCTCCAGTAGTAGCGCTGCAGCAGCGCCGGGAGGTCGGTCCGGCCGCAGCCGGCCGGCAGCCCCGGCCCCTCGTCGAGGGTGTCGGCGGCGACGCCGGCGGCCTCGGTCAGCAGTGCCCGTTTGCGGTCGTTGGCCGCCTCGAGGGCGACCAGTCCGGGCGGGACCTCGTCCTCCGGTCGACCGGGGACGACGGTGTCCACGGCGTCGGTGCTCATGTACAGCGAAACTACTGCGGCTGCGGGCGCGCGTCAGCGGTAGGTCACCCGACCGGCGCGCCGCGGCGGTCAGCCCCGGTCGAGCACGAGGTCGGCGGCCCACCCGACGACGGCGAGCACCAGGCCCCCGAGGACCGCGGTGCCGAACCCGTCGACCGACAGCCGGTCCGACAGCCAGGCGGTGAGCCCGAGCAGGGCCGCGTTCACGACCAGCAGGAACAGCCCGAGGCTGAGCAGGATCGCGGGGAAGGACAGGAGCCGCAGGATCGGCCCGACCACGGCGTTGACCACCGCGAAGACGAGCGCGACCCAGAGGAAGGTGCCGCTCACCCCCAGGGCGCCGTTCTCGTTGCCCTCGACCTCGATGCCCGGCAGCAGCCGCGTGAGGCCGTAGAAGGCCAGGGCCATGACGACGACCTTGAGCGCGAACCTGATCACGGCGCCACGCTAGCGGCGCTCCCTGGCAGTCCCCTCGGTCTCGCCGTCTCCAGGTCCGTCTCGGGTCGGCGCCAGAGAGCCCTGGAGGCCGGTCGGGGATCAGCGCAGCGGCAGGGCGTCGGAGACGAGGTAGACGCCGAGCAGGACCAGCACCCAGGCCGTCGCCTCCCCCGCGTTGCGCGACAGCCACGCCTCCATCCGGGCCAGGGCCGGGGTGAGCCGGTCGTGCAGGGCGACGCGGGCGCCCAGCAGCACGAGGGCGGGGAGGACCATGACCAGGCAGTAGCCGGCCAGGACCGCGACGGCGGTGCCCGCGCCGGTACCCGCGGTGACGAGCAGGGCGATCGCGGCCAGGTACGGGACCATGGAGACCGCCTCGATCCCCACGGCGGTCGCGGCGAGCACCACGACGGCGCCGGGCGGCCCGTCGCCGCGGGCGCGCTCGCGCCAGCGCGCCAGCCGGCCCGGTCCCCGGGCGGCCCGTGCGGCGCGCCGCCGCTCCTTGCCCGCCCGCGTCCACGGCTCGACGGTCAGGCCGAGGACGACCAGGACGACGCCGACCCCGACGAGCACGGCCCGCCCGGGGGTGCTGTCGAGCGCGGTCCGGAGGGGGTCGAGCAGCTCGCCGGCGCCGAGCACGAGCGCGACGCCCAGCAGCAGGTAGGCACCGGCGACGGTGCCGAGGAACAGCAGCACCCGGCCGACCCGGACGCGGCCCGGGGCGGCCATGAGCCACAGCGGGAGCGCCAGGGTGCCGATGCTCGTGCTGTCGACGAGGGCCAGGCCGGCCAGCGGCAGCAGCAGGGCGGGGTCCACGGGTCCTCCGGCGGTTGGCAGCACGACTGTGCTGGTACGGCGACGGTAGCACGGTCGTGCTAGAACGGGGCCGTGCCCAGGACCGTGGACGCCGAGCAGCGCCGGCGCGAGATCGCCGAGGCGGTGTGGCGGGTGATCCGGCGCGACGGGGTCTCCGGCGCGTCGGTGCGCAACGTGGCTCGGGAGGCCGGCACGTCGATGGGCTCGCTGCGGCACTGGTTCGCCACCCAGGACGAGCTCCTGCACTTCGCGATGACCCTGGTGATCGAGCGGGTCCGGGCGCGGGCGCAGGGGGTCGCGACGGCCGGCGGGCCCCTCGTGCCGCGGCTGCTGCGGGTGCTCGAGGAGGCCCTCCCCCTCGACGAGGAGCGGCGGGCCGAGACCGAGGTCTGGCTGGCGCTCACCGCCCGGGCCCTGGTCGACCCCGGGCTGGCCGGGCTGCGCGACCGGTCGGCCACCGAGCTGCGGGAGTTCTGCGGTTCCGTCGTCCGGGCGCTCACGGAGTGCGGCGAGGCACGCGCCGGCCTGGACCCCGACCTGGAGGGGGAGCGGCTCTACGCCGTCCTCGACGGGCTGGCCGTGCACTCCGCGACCCGCCCGTCGGCGCTGCCCCCCGACCGGGCCCGCGCGGTGCTCGCGGCACACCTGGACTCGCTCCGCGACACGACGTAGCGGGCTCTACCGATCTCTACCGCGACGGCTAGACGGGGCCATACGGTGCTCGACGTGGACCCCGTGCGGAACCCCTACGCCCCGGGCGCCGGCCAGCGGCCGCCCGAGCTGGCCGGCCGCGACGACGAGCTGTCGGCCTTCGACGTCGTCCTGGAGCGGATCGCGCGCGGCCGCCCGGAGCGCTCGCTGGTGCTCACCGGGCTGCGCGGGGTCGGCAAGACCGTGCTGCTCAACCAGCTGCGGTCGGCGGCGATCGGCCGCGGGTGGGGCACCGGGAAGATCGAGGCGCGGCCGGACCAGTCGCTGCGCCGGCCGGTGTCCTCGGCGCTGCACATGGCGCTGCGCGAGCTGCGCCACCCCGACCAGGAGTCGATGGACGCCGTCCTCGGCACGCTCAGGGCCTTCGCCCAGCGGCTGGCCCCGGCCGATGCGAGGGTGCGCGACCGCTGGCAGCCGGGCATCGACGTCCCCGCCACCACCGGCCGCGCCGACTCCGGCGACATCGAGATCGACCTCGTCGAGCTGCTCACCGACGCCGCCGGGCTGGCCGCCGACGTCGGCAGGGGCATCGCGCTGTTCGTCGACGAGATGCAGGACGTGCAGCCCGCCGACGTCTCGGCGGTCTGCGCCGCCTGCCACGAGCTGTCCCAGCAGGGCGCGCCGCTGATCGTCGTCGGCGCGGGGCTGCCGCACCTGCCGGCCGTGCTGTCGGCGTCGAAGAGCTACTCCGAGCGGCTCTTCCGCTACCTGCGCATCGACCGGCTCGACCGGCCCGCCGCCGACCGCGCGCTGCTGGCCCCCGCCGAGCGCGAGGAGGTCACCTTCGAGCCGGCCGCGCTCGACGCCCTCTACGACGCCGCCGACGGCTACCCGTACTTCGTGCAGGCCTACGGCAAGGTCACCTGGGACGTCGCAGCCGCCTCCCCCATCACCGCCGCCGACGTCGCGATGGCCGCGCCGGTGGCCGAGGCCGAGCTCGCCGTCGGGTTCTTCGGGTCGCGCTACGACCGCGCCACCCCCGCCGAGCGCGAGTACATGCACGCGATGGCCGAGCTGGGCGGCCCGGCCGGCGCCCCGGTGGCGACGTCGGAGGTGGCCGCGACGCTGGGCCGCAAGCCGGCGTCGCTGTCCCCGGCGCGCGACTCGCTGATCAAGAAGGGGCTGGTCTACTCCGCCGAGCGCGGCCAGATCGCCTTCACCGTGCCGCACTTCGGCCGCTACCTGCTCCGCCACCCGGACTGATCGGGCGAGGCAAAGGAAGCTATGCGCACGTTCTCGGGCGCAGGACGTGCGGATAGCTTCCCATGCCTCGGCGGGCGGCGGTGGCTCAACGCACGAGGACGAGCTTGGTCGCCGGCTGGAGCCACACCTCGGCGGCGTCGGCGAACGGCGCGGTCGTCGTGGGGACGGCGAGCGGGTCGAACACCCCCGACGCGACGAGCGCGAGGACCTCGGGCAGGTGCCGGCGGGAGTCGGCGCGGGACAGGTGCACGGTGATCCCGCGGGTGTACATCTCCAGCAGCGGCAGCGAGGCGTCGCCGAAGAGGATGCCGACGACGGTCAGCAGCCCCTGGTCCTCCGTCGAGCGCACCGCGCAGGCCAGCCCGGCCGGGTCGGCGGTGCCGTCGACCACCACCTCCGCCCGGTCGAACCGGCGCGGCCAGTCGCCGTCGAGCCGGGTCACCTCGGCGCCCAGCGCGGCCGCCGCCACACACCGCGGCCCGTCCCGGTCGACGTAGCGCACCCGTCCGGCACCGAGGGCACCGGCGAGCGCGACGGCGTAGAGCCCGATCGAGGGCACCGCGCCGGCGAGCACCAGCACCTCGGCCCAGGGCCGCTCCCGCAGCTGCGGCCCCACGGTGCGCCAGGCGTCGACGGCGTTGTCCGGCAGCGTCGCCAGCGCCGCGTCCGGCAGGTCCTCCGGCGCGGGGAGCAGCGCGTGGTCGGCGTGCGGGACGGCGAGCAGGTCGGCCACCGCGCCGCCGTGACCACCGCCGCGCTCGCCGAACCCGTACGCCGCGCCGGCCGGGGCCCGGTACGTCGTGCACGCCACGGTGCGCCCGGCCCGGCACGGCCGGCAGGAGCCGCAGGAGACCTGGAACGGCACGCTGACCCGGACGCCGGGCCGCAGCGCGACGTCGGCACCGACCTCGACGACCTCGGCCACCACCTCGTGGCCGACCGGGTACGGCCCCGGGAAGAGCCCGAGCGCGGCCATCGGCGCGTCGAGGTCGCAGCGCGCCACCGCCAGCGGACGGACGAGGGCGCCGTGCGGCTCGACCCGCGGGTCGGGCACCTCCTGCCACGCGACGCGGCCGGGCCCGGTGGAGACGAGGGCGCGCACGTCAGGCCGCCCCGGTCGCACGGCGCGCCACCACCCGCCGGACGGGGCCGGCCAGGAACAGCAGCAGCAGGGACAGGTAGTTGGGGACCGGGGAGAGCACGCCGAGCAGCAGCGCCACGGCGAACAGGCCCGTGGTCACCGCGGAGGCCGCCGGGTCGACGTCGCCGGCGTCCACGCCGGGACGGCGCAGGGCGGGCCGGCGCGACACCAGCAGGGCCAGGGCCGACTGGCAGGCCGAGGTGAGGGTCATGGTCCCGACGTAGACGGCGACCGCGAGCCGGTCGGCGCCGTAGACGGCGGTCACCTGGGTGGCGAAGGGCAGCAGCACGATGCTCAGCACCCACAGCAGGTTCACCACGAGGAACGCGCCGTCGTAGGCACCGACGAGCTCCACGAGCCGGTGGTGGGCCAGCCAGAGCTCGGCGATGACGAAGAAGCTCAGCCCGAAGGCCAGGAACTGCTGCCACTCACCGGCGAGCAGCGCGCCGAGCGACTCCTGCGGCGCGCCGGAGGGCAGCACGTCGACCAGCGGCAGGACCAGCAGGGTGATCGCGATGGCCACCACGGCGTCGACGAACGCGGTCAACCGGTCCAGCCCTCGGTCGGTGCGCACGGGGGGAGGCTAGGGCGGGAGCAGCCGCCGCGACCGCGGTCCGTGCACACAGCGCGCCCGAGGAGGCCCCGCGACGACCGCAGGTGCACGAACCGTCGTCGCCCGGCTGCCGCCCGCCCCGCCGCCCGGTGGTTGAGCAGCGCAACCGGGGGAAGACAGCCGTCCGTGCCGGGTGCGCTCGAGGCGGGGCTGTGGGGGCTGCTGGGCGGCGCCGCCCTGGTGCTGGGCGCGGCGGTCGCCTGGTTCGTGCGGGTGCCGCGCACGCTCATCGCGTCGGTCATGGCGTTCGGCTCCGGGGTGCTGATCTCCGCCGTCGCCTTCGACCTCGTGTCCGAGGCCGCCGACACCGGCGGGCTGGGCCCGACCGCGATCGGGTTCCTCGGCGGCGCGTTCGCCTACCTGGGCGCCAACGCCCTGCTGGCCCGCCGCGGGGCGCAGCACCGCAAGCGGTCCGGCGGCGAGGGGTCCCAGAAGCAGCCCTCGGAGGAGGAGCAGTCCGGCAGCGGCGCGGCGATCGCCGTCGGGGCGCTGCTCGACGGCGTCCCGGAGTCCGTGGTCCTGGGCCTGGGCCTGCTCGGCGGCGGTGCGGTGAGCCCGTCGGTGCTGGCCGCGGTGGTCATCTCCAACGTGCCCGAGGGGCTCTCCAGCGCCGCGGGGATGAAGGCCAGCGGGCGGCGGGCGGGCTACGTCTTCGGGGTCTGGGGCGGCATCGCGGTCGCCAGCGGCGTCGCGGCCCTGGTCGGCTACCTGGCCCTCGGCGACGCCGCGCCCGAGGTGGTCGCGGTCATCACCGCCGTCGCGGCGGGCGCGATCCTGACCATGGTCGCCGACACGATGATCCCCGAGGCCTTCGAGCGGACCCGCACCTGGACCGGCGTCATCACCGCCGTCGGGTTCCTCCTGGCGTTCGCGATCGAGCGCCTCGACGTGTGAGCGGGCAGGGTGGCGGCATGACCGAGCCCGTGCAGATCAGCATCCCGGTCGACGGCGGGGACCTCGCGGCCCTGCACTGGGCCGCCGACGCCCCCGGCTCCCCCATCGCCGTCCTCGTCCACGGCATCACCGCCAACGCCCTGGCCTGGGCTCCGGTGGCCGCGGCGCTGGCCGGGGAGTTCGAGGTCGTGGCGCCGGACCTGCGCGGCCGCGCCGGCTCGGCCGGGCTGCCCGGCCCCTACGGCCTGGAGCGGCACGCCGAGGACGTCGCTGGCCTGCTGGACCGCTTCGGCGCCGACGACGACGCCGGTGCCGACGCCACCGTCCTCGTCGGCCACTCGATGGGCGCCTTCGTCGCGGCCCTGGCCGCCGCCGGCACCGCCCGCGACCGGGTGCACGGCCTGGTGCTCGTCGACGGCGGCCTGCAGCTGCCCGAGCCGCCCGGCGCCGACGTCGACGCCAAGCTCGCCGCCGTCCTCGGCCCCGCGCTGGACCGGCTGTCGACGACGTTCCCCGACCTGGCCGCCGTCCGCGCGTTCTGGGCGCAGCACCCCACCGTCGGCCCGTGGGTCGACGTCCCCGCGGTCGCCGCCTACCTGGCCCGCGACCTCGTCCCCGGCGCGGTGCCGCTGCGCAGCGCCTGCGTGCCCGCGGCCGTGCGCGTCGACGGCGGCGACGTGCTGCTCAACGAGCGGGTGCTCGAGGCGACGGCGAACCTGCCGGTGCCCGCGACGCTGCTGTGGGCCCCCGCCGGCATGCTCGGCCAGCGGCCCGGGTTCTACGACGAGGTGCGGCTGGCCGGACTGGGTCTGGAGCCGGCGGGCATCACCGCCCGCGAGGTGCCCGGCACCGACCACTACTCGATCCTGTGGGCCGAGCAGGGCGTGGCGGCCGTCGCCGACGCGGTGCGCGCCGCGGCCGCCCGCACCTAGTCAGCGCGCCGGGCGGCCCACCACCGGCGGCAGCACCTCGGGCCCGGCCTCGGCCGGCCGCTCGCGGCCCACCGGGTGCGCCCGCACGGCGAGCACCGCGACGTCGTCCTCCACGCCGTCGCCGAGCATGCTGGCCAGCAGGTCGTCGCACAGCGCGGACAGTCCCCTGCCGGCGGAGGCGGCCAGCAGCCTGCGCACCGCGTCGCGGCCCTCGTCGAGGGGGACCCCGCGGCGCTCGAAGAGCCCGTCGGTGAACAGCAGCAGCGTGGCGCCCTCGGGCACCAGCACCTCGCCGTCGGCGCGCGGGCCGCGCCAGCCGATGCCCAGCGGCGGGCCGACCGGGGCGCTCAGGTCGCGGACCGTGCCGTCGGGCAGCAGGAGCATCGGGTCCGGGTGCCCGGCCGAGGACCAGCGCAGCCGGCGCACCCCGGCCGCGCGCTCGGCGGCGTCCTGCTCGACCCGGCAGACCAGCGCGGTGGCCATCGCGGGGACGGCGAGGCCGACCAGGGCGTGGTCGACCCGGCGCAGCACCCCGGCCGGCTCCTCCAGCCGGTCGAAGGCGATGCCGCGCACCAGCGTCTTGACCTGCCCCATGGCCGCGGCGGCCTCGATGTCGTGCCCCATGACGTCGCCGATCACCAGCACGGTGTCGCCGTCGGGCTGCAGGAAGGCGTCGTACCAGTCGCCGCCGATGGACACCCCGCGGGTGGCCGGCCGGTAGCGGACGGCGAGCTCGAGGGAGTCCGGCTGCACGGGCGGGGAGAGCAGGCTGTGCTGCATGCGCTCGGCCACCTGCTGCGCCGCGCTGGAGAGGCGGGCGTTGTCGAGGGCCAGCGCCGCCCGGCGCGAGGCGATCTCTGCGGTGCGCAGCTCGGCGTCGGTGTGCGGTCCCCGCTCCGGGCCGTTGACCAGCGTGAACGCCCCGAACAGCTCGCCGCGCGCGAGCAGCGGGAACGTGGCGACGGCGGAGACCCGCAGCGCCGCCAGCGCCTCGCGGCCGGCCTCGTCGGCCACCATCACGCGGACGTCGTCGTCGGTGACGTGCCGCAGCACCACCGGGTGGCCGCTGGCCAGCGCCGTGGGCACCGGCGCCGCGGGCCGGTTGCTGCGCACCCGCAGGTCGGCGTAGCGGTGCATCGCCGCGACCATCGCGGGGTCGCTGTGCGCGCGGCCGACGTCGCGGCGGCTGCCGTCGGGGTCGACCACGCTGACCAGGCACCAGTCGGCCAGCAGCGGGACGACGAGGCGGGCGAGCCGGGCCACGGCCTCGTCGACGTCGGTGGTGGCGGTCATGGCCTGGCTGATGTCGCCGAGCAGCACCAGGTGGCGGGCCGCGTCCTCCGCCCGCGCCGCGGACTCCGCGGCCGCGGCGGCGGCCTGCTCGCGGGCGGCGGTGGCCGCCGCCCGCTCCTCCTCGGCGCGGCGCTGCGCGGTGACGTCGTCGTAGGTGACGACCAGGCCGGCGTCGGTGAGGAAGGCGTCGGCGTGGAACCAGGTGTCCAGCGGCGCGTACCAGGCCTCGGTGGAGCCCGACCCCCCGCTGCGGCGGACCTGCCGGTAGAGCTCGTCGAACGGGCCGCCGACGGCCTCCGGGAACTCCTCCCAGATGCCGCGGCCGGTGAGGTCGGCGGCGGTGCGCCGGAGCAGGGTGGCGCCGGCGGGGTTGACGTAGGCGAAGCGCCAGTCCTCGTCGAGCACGAACAGCGGCCGCTGCATGCCCTCGACGACCTGCACCAGCAGGTCGTTCGGCGGCGGGGCCAGGCCGTCCGGGGTCACGGGAGGACATGCTGCCGCACGCCCCCACCCGCACCCGCCCTCCGGTACCGGACCGCCCCGTACAGGTGACGCGCCGGCGCGTCGGCCGGTTGGCAGCCGGGGGCGCCTCCGCCACGATCACGGTGGTGTCCGAGGGAGCCGACCTCGCCCCGACGGCACCGGGAGGACCTCCGACGATGGCCGATCCGCTCGCCGACCCCGGCTCCGGGTACGGCGTGCCTCCCGGCCCCCAGCCCACCGTCCCCCTCCCCCGCCGCACGCCCCCGCCCGGCGACCCGGCGGCGCTGGCCGCGCTCGTCGACCGGCTGCCGGCCGCCGTCCTCGCGCTGGACCCGGAGGGCCGGCTGACCTGGCTCAACGCCGCTGCCGAGCGGCTGCTCGGGCACCCGCAGGCCGACCTGCTCGGGCAGGTGCTCACCGAGGTGCCCGGCACCGCGGGACGGGCCCTGGCCTCGGCGGGGGCCGAGGCCGCCGACTCCGCCGAGCCGGTGACCGTGCAGGCCGGCGGCGGCTGGTACGAGGTCCGCGCCGCGCGGGCGGCCGAGGGGCTCGCGCTCACCGTCTCCGACGTGTCCGGCCGCCGGACGGTGCAGGAGCGCGCCGACCGGGCCGCGGCCCGCGCGACGTTGCTGGTGCGGGTCGCCGCGGAGCTGTCCGGCGCGCTGGACGACGTCTCGGCGCTCGGCCGGCTCGCCCGGCTGGTCGTCCCGGTGCTGGCCGACGGCTGCGTGGTCACCGTCGTCGACCGGGAGGGCCGCACGCGTGACGTGGGCTCGTGGCACGCCGACCCCGAGCGCCGCGACCTGCTGGCCCGCTACGCGCGGGTGCGGCTGGACACGCTGCCGCCGGAGTCGCCGGTGGGGCGGGCGCTGCGCACGGGGGAACCGGTGTCGGCCCCGGTGACCGAGGTGCTCGCGCTCATGTCCGACGAGCGGACGCGGGAGATGCTGCGGGACCTGCGCGCGGAGTCGGTGCTGGTGCTGCCGCTGCCGGCCGAGTCGCGGACCGTCGGCGTCCTGTCGCTCTACCTCGACGCCGGCCGGCTCACCACCCCCGAGGACCACGCCACCGCCCGCGCGGTGGCCGTGCAGGCCGGCCGCGCGATCGACCGGGTGGGCCGGCAGAGCCGCCAGATCCAGCTCGCCGAGGCGCTGCAGCGCAGCCTGCTCACCGCACCGCCGGCCTTCCCCGGCGTGGAGCTGGTGGTCCGCTACGTGCCGGCCGCCGAGGCGGCCCGGGTCGGCGGGGACTGGTACGACGCGTTCTCCCACCCCGACGGCGACGCGGTGGTGGTGATCGGCGACGTGGTCGGGCACGACACCGCCGCCGCGGCCGCGATGGGCCAGCTGCGCGGCCTGGTCCGCGGCATCGCGCACTCCAGCCGGGGCGGGCCGGCCGAGGTGCTGCGCGGCCTGGACGAGGCGATGGCCGCCATGCACGCCGGGACGCTGGCCACCGCCGCCGTCGCCCGGCTGGAGGCCGGGGGCACGCGGCTGCGCTGGGCGAACGCCGGCCACCCGCCGCCGGTGCTGCTGCGGCCCGACGGCGGCGTGACGGCGCTGGCCCACGAGGAGGCCGACCTGCTGCTCGGCGTCGACCCGACCGCGGAGCGGCGGGAGGACGTGGTCCCGCTGGCCCCCGGGTCCACGGTGCTGCTGCACACCGACGGGCTGGTCGAGCGGCGCGGCAACACCCTCGACGAGGGCACCGAGCGGCTGCACCGGACGCTGGCCGAGCTGGCGGGGCTCCCGCTGCCGCGGCTGTGCGACGAGCTGCTGGCCCGGCTGCTGCAGGGCACCCCGCAGGACGACGTCGCGCTGGTGGCGCTGACGGTCAGCCTGCCCTCCTCCTGAGTGACCCTGCGGCGCGGGACACGGTTGGGCCGGCGGTGGGCTGGGCACCCCGGGAGCGTCCGAGAACGGGACCACGACGGAGAGAGGACATGGGCCGACTCACGTGGCCGCTGCGGCCTCTGCCCGACGGGCGGGGTGAGCTGTGGCGATGGGACCTGGAGGACGTCGCCGAGCTCCCCGGGGCGCGGGCCGGACTGCGCGAGCACCTCGGCTCCCTCGGCTTCTCGCACGACCCCGACGACCCGGCGTCGGACCGACTGGTGCTCGCCTTCGACGAGCTGGCCTCCAACGCGCTGCGGCACGGGCGGTCCCCGGTGGTGGCGACGGTGGTCGCCGGCACCGGCGGCTGGCTGCTCGACGTGAGCGACCGGGACGCCGACACGATGCCCTCCCCCGCCGTCGGGCGGGACCCGTCGAAGGGCGGCCTGGGGCTCTACCTGGTGGCCCGCCTGTCGGTGGCGCACGGCTGGTACGTCGACGACGGCTGCAAGCACGTGTGGGCGTGCCTGCCGACGAGCGTCGAGGAGTGCGCGGTCACCTCGGCGTGACGCACCCGGGGCGGCGGACCGTGGTCTCGCCGCCCCGGGGAGTCGTCAGGGGACGACGAGGGAGAGCCGGCCCCTGCCGTAGCCGGGGACCTCGACGGCGAGGTCGAGCCGGTTGAAGGCGGCGAGCATCCCGGCGACGTCGCCGGGCAGGTCCTCCCCCGGCACGTACAGCCGGTAGAGCTTCGAGTGCGGGGCGCCGGGCACGTTGAACAGCGCCGAGAGCACGTTGACGACCTCGTGCAGGGCCTCGGCGAGCATCGCGGTGAGCTCGCCGTCCTCCTCGACGGCGTCCTGGACGCCGCCGGGCGGCAGCAGGGCCAGCGCGCCGCCGGTCCAGGCCGACAGCGGCAGGTCCATGACGCACAGGGCGTTGACGGCCATCGAGGGGCTGACGTAGACCGCCACCGAGACCGGGTCGCGCTCCGTGGGCGTGACCGGGGCACCGGGGGTCACGCCCACCGGCTTGCCGACCAGCCCCGACAGCATGTCCTTGACGGCCTTGGCGTCGGGCAGCGAGACGGTCAGGGGCGCGGTCACGACAGCACCCCCTCGAGGTTCTCCCGGAAGGACTCCTCGGTGAAGGGCTTGGCGATGAGGAACAGCGCGCCGGCGTCGGCGGCCTTCTCCCGCATCTCGGCCGACCCCTCGGAGGTGACGAACCCGAAGGGCACCGCCGAGCCGGAGGAGCGCAGCGCCTGCAGGAACTCCAGGCCGGTCATGTTCGGCATGTTCCAGTCCGACAGGACCAGGTCGGGGTTCTCCGACCGGACCTTGTCGTAGCCGTCGCGGCCGTCCTCGGCCTCGACGACCTCGTGGTCGTCGTAACCGGCCTGCCGCAGGGTGCGGATGACGATCTGCCGCATCACGCGGCTGTCGTCGGCGACCAGGATCTTCACAGGGGCACCTCGTTCTCTCGCTCGGTGTGCAGGGGGGACTGCACGGAGACGGTCAGCGGCTGACCGCGCCACAGGACGGCGACGCGGCGGGTGTCGGCATCGGAGCCGGCGGGTGGGGTGGCGCCGACCTCGGGCAGGCCGAGGACGGACGGTCCGGGGAGGACGGCCTTGACGTTGCCGCCCACCACGTTGGCGAGCTCGCCGAGGGCGTCGTCGACGTCCTCGGCCTCGAGCACCGCCGGGGCGTGCTCGCCGAGCAGCGCCCGCGTGAGCTCGGTGGCGGTGTCGCGGCCGCAGGTGAGCACGACGGCGCCGGTCCACGGGCCGACGATCTCGACCCAGGAGCTGCCGGTGTCGGCCGGCAGCGGCGCCGGCAGGGGGACGAGCACCTCGTCCTCGCCCACCAGGGCCAGCCACGCCTGCTCGGTGATCTGCAGCAGCGTGTCCTCGTCGAGCAGGTCGACGACGGCCGGCGGGCGGTCGCTCGCGCGGCGGCGCAGCCCGGTGTCGCGGGGAGCGCTCACAGCGCGACCTCCTGCGGGAGCAGGCCGAGCAGCGCGAGCTTGTCGCGGATGGCGTCGGCGGTGAACGGCTTGATGACGTACTCGTGGGCGCCGGCGGCCAGCGCGCGCACGATCTGGCCGTGCTCGCTCTCGGAGGTGACCATCACCAGGGTCACCGCGCGCCAGGCCGGGTTGGCACGGACGGCGTTGACGAACTGCAGGCCGTCCATCACCGGCATGTTCCAGTCGATGGTGCACAGGTCCGGCGTCCAGCCCTCGTGCAGGACGTCGAGCGCCTCCTGCCCGTGGCCGGCCTGCCGGGTCTCGTAGCCGAGGCCCTCGAGGATCCCGGTCACGATGCGCCGCATGGCGCGGGAGTCGTCGATCACCAGAGCACGCACGGTCATGCCCCCTTCAGCGGGCGGTAGGCGGAGGTCCGGCCGAGCACGACGCGGCTCCAGGAGTCGTCGACGCCGAGGGTGGTCTCGGCGGCACCGAGGAACAGCCAGCCGTCGGGGCGCATGAGCTCGCGGACCCGGCGGAGGATCGCCTGCTTGGTGGGCAGGTCGAAGTAGATGAGGACGTTGCGCAGGTAGACCACGTCGAACGGGCCCATCCGCGGCAGCGGGGCGGCCAGGTTGCACTCGCGGGCGGTGACCATGCGGCGCAGGCCGGGGGCGACCTCCCACTCGCTGCCGGCCCGCTGGAAGTGGCGGACCAGCATCGGGGCGGGCAGGCCGCGGTTGACCTCGAGCTGGCTGAACCGGCCGGCCCGGGTCCGCTCGACCATCTCGCGGGAGATGTCGGTGGCGGTGATCGTGACCCGCGAGGCCGCGCCGGGCAGCGCGTCCTCCAGCAGCATCGCGATCGTGTAGGGCTCCTGGCCGCTGGAGCAGGCCGCCGACCAGATCTGCAGCCGCTCGGCCGGGCCGCGGGCGGCCTGCAGCGCGGGCAGCACGGTCGAGGTCAGTCCGGTGAACGGGTCGCCGTCGCGGAACCACGACGTCTCGTTGGTGGTGAGCGCCTCGACGATCTGCCGGGTGTCGTCCGGCCGCGGGCGGCTGCGGACGGCGTCGACGAGCTGGTCGACGTCGGACAGGCCCATCCTGCGGGCCAGCGGCAGCAGCCGGGCCTCGACGAGGTACTCCTTGCCCGGGGCGAGCACGATCGCGCTCTCCCGGTGCACCAGCTGGCGCACCCAGTCGAAGCGGGTGGCGGTGAGGGTCATCGGAGGGCTCCCCTCGCGAGGGCGGGCGACGCCGGGGCGTGCGGCACGGCGCGCGCCAGGTGGCGGGTGATCGCCTCGGCGATGCGGTCGAGGGGCAGCACCTCGTCGGCCAGGCCGGCCGAGGCGACGGCGCCGGGCATCCCCCAGACGACGGAGGTGGCCTGGTCCTGGACGACGACGGTGCCGCCGGCGTCGCGGACGGCGCTCGCGCCCTCCCGCCCGTCGGAGCCCATGCCGGTGAGCACCACCGACAGCACCGCGCCGTCGTAGGCGGTGACGGCCGAGCGGAACAGCGGGTCGACGGCGGGCCGGCAGAAGTTCTCCGGCGGGCCCTGCGAGAGCACCGTCGTCGCGCCGCGGCCGCTGCCGCGCACGGTGAGGTGGTGGTCGCCGGGGGCGAGGTGGACGGTGCCGGGCAGCAGCGGCGAGCCGTCGACGGCCTCGACGACGCGCAGCGCCGACAGCCGGTCGAGGCGCTGGGCGAACTGGCGGGTGAACACCGGCGGCATGTGCTGCACCACCAGGACCGGCACCGGCAGGCCCGCCGGCAGCGCCGGCAGCACCCGCGCGAGGGCCTCCGGGCCACCGGTCGAGGAGCCGATCACCAGCACGGCCGGGGTCTTGTGCGCGGCGGTGCGGGGCGCCGGGGTGCGGGGGGCGACCGGGGCGGCCGCGGGCCGGGTCGGGCTCGTCACCGGGCGGCCGGTGAGGGCCTTGATCCGGGGGATGAGCTGCTCGCGCACGCTCTCCATCGACGCGGCGACGCTGCCGACGTTGGCCGGCTTGGTCACGTAGTCGTTGGCGCCGGCCGAGAGGGCGTCCAGGGTGGCCGCGGCGCCGCGCTCGGTCAGCGTGCTGAACATGACGATCGGCACGCGGTTGCGGGCGGCCCGCAGGGCGCGCACCGCCTCGATGCCGTTCATCTCCGGCATCTCGATGTCCATCGTGACCAGGTCGGGGCGCAGCTGGTCGACCTTGCCCAGCGCGAGCTTCCCGTTGACCGCCGTCCCGACCACCTCGATGGCGGGGTCGGAGGACAGCACGTCGGTCACGATCTTGCGGACGACGACCGAGTCGTCGACCACCAGCACCCGTGTCGGGTCCACACGTCCTCCTGCTCCGGCGGCGTCCGGCCGCGGAGGGCCGTTCACCGGGTTCTCGGCAGCGGCGGGTCGGATCCGGGGGTCACCCGGCGTCCCACGCGCACCGCCTGTCCCAGGAGTTGTCGGCCGTCCCACCGGTCGTGTTGACGCGGGGCGCGCAACCGTTACGGCGCCGGGCGGTCACCGGCGGGCGGTCGGGCACATGTCGACCGCGCCGCGCCGCACCCGTCCGGGAGCGCTGCGAGCTGACCTGCGCCGACCCGATGCGGCCGCCGGTCGATCACCGCCTCGTTGCCGCTCGCGGCGGCGGGTCGTCCCGTGTCGGCGGCAACGAGCCGATGATCAACGGTGAGCCGGCGCCCCGGCCCCTCCTCAGCGGGAGGTGACGCGGTGCCAGGGAGCCAGGAGGACGTCGAGGGCGCCGCCGTCGAGCAGGTCGCCCATCGTCAGCCCCTGGACGACGCCGGCGAGGGCGTTCCACGAGCCGGAGGCGCCGTCGCGGGCGTCGAAGCCGCCGTCGGCGAACGCGCGGACGGCGAGCAGCTGGGCGGTGGCCAGCGTGCGGGTGCGGCCGGAGACGTGCGCGGCCCACGAGGCCTCGTGCATGGCGGTGGCCCACGGGCGCTGCTCGGCACGGCCGTCGTCGACGGCGCTGCGCCAGCGCTCGCGGCCGCGGGCGTCCAGCCCGGCGAAGGTCGCCAGCAGCGAGCAGAGCTCGGGCGTGGCCGGGCCGAGGTCGGCGTCGGCGCCGCGGGTGGCCGCGTCGGGGACGGCGGCGGTGAACGGCGCGACGAGCTCGCGGCGGACCAGCGGCGGCAGCACCCCGGCGGCCCACTCCCCCACCACGGCGTCGGCCAGCACCTCGGCGGCCAGCTCCCGGACGTCGTCGTCGGCCTGGAGGAAGGCGGCGTGCTCGGGCCCGAGGACGTCCTCGCGCAGCACCCGCTCGACGGCGGCGGCCGTGCCGATGGTGCCGCGCTCGAGCTGGGCGACGAGGACCGCGGTGCGGTCCCCCGCGCCGGGGGTGACCGAGCGCAGCTGCGGGACGGCGGCGGCCAGCTCGCGGGCCCGCCGGGCGCGCACGGCCAGCACGGCGCGCTGCTCGCGGTCGGCGCGGCCGGTGCGGGAGGCGTCGGCCAGGGCGGCCAGCCCGCCCGGCCCGGCGGTCAGGCCGGTGAGGAGCACGTCGGCGGCGGCGCGGCCACCGGGCAGGCGCACCAGGTCGAACCCCAGCGTCGCGGCACTGACCAGCGAGTACGGCACGTCTCCCCCTCCGACGGCACCGTCCGGACACGGACGGCCCGTCCATGCTGGGGGTGATCACGCCGCGACGCCACGCGGCCGTCACCCGATCGCCGGAGAGGCGGAGGGTGACGGCCGCGTGTCGGGACCGGTCAGGTGAGGAGGCGGTGACGCTCCGCTACGAGCCGACGGCCTTCTGCACGTCGAGCGCCAGCAGCAGCGTGCCGTCGAGCTTGTAGGCGCCGCGGATCAGCTCCCGGGCCTGCCCGTCGAGGGTGTCCGGCGGGGCCTCGAAGTCGGCGGCGTCGACGTCGACGACGTCGGCGATCGAGTCGACCAGCAGGCTCACCGCCTCACCGTGCAGCCGCACCACGATGACGACGGCGTCGGTGCCGGCCGGCCGCGGCGGGCGGCCCAGCCGCTCGCGCAGCTCGATCGCGGTCACCACCTGCCCGCGCAGGTTGATCAGCCCGGCGACGGCGGGGGGCGCCAGCGGCACCCGGGTCAGCTTCTGGCTGCGCAGCACCTCCTGCACGTGCTCGACCTCGACGCCGTAGAGGTCGCCGTCGAGCCGGAAGGTGGCCAGCTGCCCGCTGGCGGCCCGGGTCGTGGTGTCGGTCGCGCTCGTCACGTCAGGCCTCCAGCAGGGCGGTGGGGGAGGGGTGGTCGGCGGCGTAGAAGGCCGGGTCGGCGGCGAGGATGGCCGCGCGGACGTCGAGCAGCTCGGTCACCCGGTCGCCCAGGACGGCCGAGCCGAGCAGGCCCAGGTCGTCGATGTCGCTGCGCACCGCGGCACCGCCGTCGACGATGTCCAGGATCTCCTCGACGACGATCGCCACGCTGCGGCCGTGGTCGCTGTAGACGATCACCTCGAGCACCTCCCGGTCGCTGCCGCCGTAGGCGCCCAGGTGCCGGTCGAGGCGCACGATCGGCAGGATCGCGCCGCGGTACTGCACCACCTCGCGGTTGCCCACCCGCTCGACGGCGTCGGCGCGCACCTGCTCCAGGCGGGTGACGGTGTCCAGCGGGATGGCCACCCGCCGGCCCTCGCCGATCGCGGCGAGCAGCATCCGCTGCCGCTCGGTCTCGACGGCGGCGGTGCGCGCGGCGGCCTCGCGGGCCTCCTGCCGCTCGGTGGTCTCGGTGCGCAGCGCCCGGCGGGCCAGGGCCTGCACGTCGAGGATCAGCGCCACGGCACCGTCGCCGAGGACCGTGGCGCCGGAGTAGAGGCCGATCGCCTTGAGCTGGCCACCGACGGCCTTGACGACGATCTCCTCGGTGTTGATGACCCGGTCGACGACGAGGCCGAAGCGCCGGCCCTCGGAGCGCAGCACCGCGATGACGACGTGGCCGTCGTGCCGGTCGGAGGCCAGGCCGAGGACGTCGGTGAGCCGCACGAGGGGCAGCAGCTCGCCGCGCAGCCGGTAGACCGGTGCGCCGCCGACCTCCTCGACGGCGTTGGCGGCCTTCTCGGCGTCGAGGCTGACCAGCTCCTGCAGGCTGATCTGCGGGATGGCGTAGCGGTCGCCGGCGCACTCGACGGTGAGCGCCGGGACGATCGCCAGGGTCAGCGGGATGCGCAGCCGGCAGACGGTGCCGCGGCCGGGCTCGGACTCGACCTCGATGGTGCCGCCGATGGCCTCGATGTTGGTCTTGACGACGTCCATGCCGACGCCGCGGCCGGAGACGTTGGTGACCGCGGCGGCGGTGGAGAAGCCGGGCAGGAAGATCAGCTGCAGGACGTCCTGCGGGCTGGTGCGGGCGAGCTGCTCGGCGGTGACCAGACCGCGCTCGAGCGCCTTGGCGCCGATCCGCTCCGGGTCGATGCCGGCGCCGTCGTCGGCGACCTCGACGACGACCTGGCCGCTCTCGTGCCGGGCGCGCAGCGTGAGCACGCCCTCGGCGGGCTTGCCGGCGGCGCGGCGGCGGTCGGGGGACTCGATGCCGTGGTCGACGGAGTTGCGGACCAGGTGGGTCAGCGGGTCCTTGACCGCCTCGAGCAGGGTCTTGTCGAGCTCGGTGTCCCGGCCCTCCATCTCCAGGCGGACGGTCTTGCCGCACTGGATGCCGAGGTCGCGGACGACGCGCGGCAGCTTGGACCAGATGTGGTCGATCGGCTGCATGCGCGTCTTCATGACGCCCTCCTGCAGCTCGCTGGCGATGAGGTTGAGCCGCTGCGAGGCGCGCACCAGGTCGGTGTCGGTGGAGCGGCCCACGTACTGGACGATCTGGTTGCGGGTGAGCACCAGCTCGCCGACCAGCAGCATGAGCGAGTCGAGCAGGTCGACGTCGACGCGGATCGTCGAGTCGGCCACGCCCCGGCGGCCCTGCGGACCGCCGGCCCCCTCCGGGCGGGTGGCACCGGAGGGCGCACCGCCGTCGGTGTGCTCGTCCCCGTGCTCACCGTGCTCGTCGTCGGCGTGCTCGTCGGGCAGCTCGTCCGGCACCACCTCGACGGCGGCCTCGGCGACGGGCTCGGCGGCGGGCTCGGGGGCCTCGACCGCCGGCTCGACGACCTCGGGGGTCCCGACGACCTCGGCCGGCGCGGGGGAGGTGACGGCGGCCGGCGCCGGCCGGTCCTCCATGGCGGCGCTGATCTCCGCGACGACGGCGGAGACGTCCACGCCGCCCTCGCCGCCGGTGGCCTCGATGGAGGCCAGCAGGGAGCGGACGGTGTCGACCATCCGCAGCAGCACGCTGGTGCGCTCGGGGGTCAGCGCCAGGACGCCGTCGCGCAGGCGGGAGAGCATGTTCTCCCCGACGTGGGTGACCTCCTCGAGCCGGCCGAAGGCGAGGAAGCCGCTGGTGCCCTTGATCGTGTGGATGGTGCGGAAGATGCTCGACAGCCGCTCGCGCGAGTCGGGCTCCTGCTCGAGGGCGACCAGGTCCGTGTCGAGCTGGTCGAGGTTCTCGTGGCTCTCGACGAGGAACTCCTCGACGATGTCGTCCAGACCGTCCACCGTTGCCTTCTCTCTCGCTGCTGCCGGGGGGCCGTGGGGTCCCCGATGGGTCTTCGGCGGTGGGGTGGCGGACTCAAGGTGAGTCCGCCAC
>NZ_JBJGYI010000023.1:0-77312 GCF_054049915.1 Geodermatophilus sp. SYSU D00766 | reverse complement strand
CACCGGCCGGTGGGGACGGGGCCCTCGTCGTGTCGGGACCGCCGGGTGCGGGTCAGCGCTGCACGAAGTCGCTGTGCGCGCTGTCCTGCCACCACTGGTAGAGGGTGGCCAGGCCCTCCTGGCCGCCGTTGGCGATCACGACGATGCCCTCGGCGGCGAACTCGTCCTGGGTCCAGTACAGGACGGCGTTGTTGTCGGCGTTCACGAAGCAGCCGAGCCGGCCGGCGCTCTGCCCGTTGATCGTGTACTCGTCGTAGCCCTGACCGGTGGCGCAGTCCGGCTGGCCGGTGAACGCGCTGACGCCCTCGCGCTCCATGTCGGCGAGGAAGACCTCGCTGACGGCCGCCGCGTCCTCGTACAGGTAGAACGACGACGCCTCGGGGCCGGGCTGGGTCGCCGCGGCACCGCAGTTCACGGTCGCGATGTCGCCGTCGCCGGCCGGGTCCCCGGTCTGGCAGGCGGCGGGGTCGAAGTCGCCGGGGATGATCCCGAGCAGCTGCTCCTCCGGGTCGGGGTCGGTGGTGCCGCCCGTGTCCGTGCCGGTCCCGGTGTCCGTGCCCGTGCCGGTGTCCGTGCCGGTGTCGGAGCCGCCGTCGGCGGTGGTGTCGGTCGGGGTGTCGCTCCCGCCGAAGCCGCCGGCCAGTGCGATGACCCCGATGACCACGGCCACCAGCGCCGCCGCGATCCCGCCGATGAGCAGCGGCAGCCGGTTGCGCCGACCCGCGCCGGTCGGTGTGGCCCCGCCGGGGGACGGGACGAAGCCCTGGCCGGCCGGGGGGCCGTAGCCGGTGGGGCCGCCGGGGTTGGACGGCGGCCCGTAGCCGGTGGGGGCGCCGGGGTTCGACGGCGGGCCGTAGCCGGTGGGCGGCCCCGGGTTGGACGGCGGCCCGTAGCCGGTCGCGACGCCGGGGTTGGACGGCGGGCCGTACCCGGTGGGGGCGCCGGGGTCGGACGGCGGGCCGTAGCCGGTCGCGACGCCCGGGCCCGCCGGCGCGGCGTAGGCAGCCGCGGGGACACCGGTGACCGAGGGGGCACCGTACGTGCCGGGCGGGCCGGGGTTGGAGAAGCCCACGGTGTGCGGCCGCACCGGCAGCGGCGTGACCGAGGTCGGCGGCGCGGCCTCGGGCCGGGGGGCGACCCCCGCCGAGGACAGCGCCGCCCGCGCGGCCGCGGCGAGCTCACCGCAGCTGCCGTAGCGCTCGCCGGGCTCCTTGGCCAGGCCCTTGAGGACGACGTCGTCGAGGCCGTGCGGCAGGCCCGGCCGCAGCTGCGACGGCGGCGTGGGTGGGTTGTTGAGGTGGGCGAACATGAGCGTGGCCAGCCCGTCGCCGGTGAACGGCCGGCGGCCGGTGAGGCACTCGAACAGCACGCAGGCCAGCGCGTAGACGTCGACGCGCTTGTCGATCGGCTGCTCGAGGAACCGCTCGGGCGCCATGTAGTCGAACGACCCGAGCGCCGCGCCGGTCTGGGTGAGCGCCGGCCCCTGCCCGTCCGACGTGGACCGGGCGATGCCGAAGTCCACCAGGTACACGAACTCGTCGTCGCCGGTGCCGGTGAGCAGCACGTTGGACGGCTTGACGTCGCGGTGCACCAGGCCGTCGGCGTGGGCGGCGTCGAGGGCCCGTGCGGTCTGGCTGACGATCGACACCGCCCGCTCGGGGCTCATCGGCCCCTGCTCGGCCAGCACCGCCGCCACGTCGCGGCCGGGCACCAGGCGCATGTCGAGGAACAGCCGCCCGTCGATCTCGCCGTAGCGGTGGATCGGGACGATGTGCGGCTCGTTGAGCCGGGCCGCCAGGTGCGCCTCGCGCCGGAACCGCTCCCGGTAGCCGGAGTCGGAGGCCAGGTGCTCGGAGAGCACCTTGAGCGCGACCGTGCGGTCGTGCTCGGTGTCGAAGGCGCGGTAGACCTCGCCCATCCCGCCGCGGCCGAGCAGCGCCTCGATGCGATAGGGGCCGAACTGTTGCAACTCCACCGGTGTTCCTCCGTGTGCCGCAGCCCGGGCGCTCGTCGGATCCGGGCGCCGGGTGCGGGTCGTCGGCGGAGTCTAGGGACGGCGACCGACCCCGACCAGCGTCCTCGCCACGGCAGGTGGTCGCGGTTGCGCATCGGCGATCTGCGTCCTCGCCCGCACGGGCGAGGTCGCAGAACTGGCGCGCAGGAAACGGTAGGCGGATCGGCGGAGCGTCACTAGCTTGCACTCGCTCTCGGGCCCCCACGCCCACCCCTGCGAACGGAAGAAGCACGATGAGTCAGCCCCCCGGCCCGTACGGCGCGCCGAGCCAGTACGCCCCGCCCGGTCAGTACGGCGCCCCCGCCCAGTACGGCGCCCCCGGCCAGTACGGCGCCCCCGCGGGCCCCGGCGGCCCCGGTGCCTTCGGTCCGGGCGGACCGGGTGGTCCGGGCGGCCCGGGCGGGTTCGGCCCCGGCGGCTACGCCCGGCCGCCGCAGAGGAAGAGCGTGCTGCCCTGGGTGGTCACCGCCCTGGTCGTGGTGGCCGCCGGCGTCGGCGTGCTCCTGTTCTTCCTGCTCCGCGGTGACGACACCCCCGCCACCCAGGCCGCGGGCTCGTCCTCGTCGGCCGAGTCCTCCCAGGGCTCGGACGAGGGCTCCGGGGAGGGCTCCGGCGGCAGCGAGGGCGCCGGCGGCGGGATGGAGATGGGCGGTCCGGTGACCGTCCCCGGCGGCGCGGGCACGCCCGGCGGCGGGGGCAGCACCGGCGGCGGTACCACCGGCGGCGGCAGCACCGGCGGCGGCAGCACCGGCGGCGGCAGCACCGGCGGCGGGATGACCGAGCAGACCGGCGGCACCGACACCGGCCAGTACGAGGGCTCCGGCGACATCGCGCTCGCCTGGGTGCAGGCGGCCTTCGACTTCGACTACACCACGCTCTACAACATCTCCTGCGCCGGGCTGCAGGACGCCGCGGTGCAGGGGTCGCAGGGCACGGAGTTCGCGCCCGACGAGTACCTGACGCTCTTCTTCTACACCGACGTCCTCGGTGGCCTGGCCATCACCGACGGCGTCCTGGTGAGCGTGGAGTACGACGCGGCCAACGCCGTCGACGTCGCCACCTTCGAGCTCACCCTCGAGGACGGCAGCGTCCAGACCGTCCAGCTCTGGGTGGACCAGAACCTGCTCGTCTGCAACTTCGGCTGACCGCACCCACCCGACGGCCGGTCCCCGCACCCGCGGGGGCCGGCCGTCGGCGTCCGTCCGCCGCTGCTGCTGCACCATGGGCCGGTGTTCGCGGTGACCCGGTTGCGGGTGTCCCCGTCGGCGGCCGCCGACCTGTCCACCGACCTCGACCGGTTGCTGGCCGCGCTCGCCGCACGTCCCGGCTTCCTCGGCGGCGAGGCCGGCCGGTGCGCCGACGACCCGGGCCTGTGGGCGCTGGTCACGCGCTGGGGCGGCGTCGGCGCCTACCGCCGCGCGCTGTCGGCCGCGGAGGTGAAGATCGCCGGGGCGCCGGTGTGGCTGCACGCGGTCGACGAGCCGGGGGCCTACCTCCCGCCGGGATGAGCCGCCGCCACCGCGCGGGTGCGTAGCCTGCGTCGGACAGGACGAGCCGGGGGAGGACAGGCGCGATGACCCAGCCGCCGCAGGACGGGACACCGCCCGACCGCACCCGCGAGGCCCGCCTGCCCCCGGTGCCGCGGGGCCCGGGCCGGCCGGCGGTGCCCGACCAGCCCACCGACCGGCTCGCCGGAGGACCGCCCGAGCAGCGGGACCCGACCCTGCGGCTCGGTGGCCCGGCGGCGCCCGGGCCCCCGCAGCCTCCCCCCGGCCAGCAGCCCCCGTGGGGCCAGCAGCCGCCCTACGGGCAGCAGCCCCCCTGGGGACAGCAGCAGCCCCCCTGGGGACAGCAGCCGCCGTACGGCGCCCCCGGCTACGGCGCGCCGGGCTACGGCGGCCCGGGCTACGGCCCCCCCGGCTACGCACCGCCGCAGCCGCCGAAGAGGGGCCGCGGCCCGCTGATCGCCCTGCTCGCCGCGCTCGGCGTCGTGCTCGTGGGCGGCGGCGTGCTGGCCGTGCTCCTGCTGACCCGGGACGACGGCGGCAGCGGGGCCGCGCCGGCGAGCACCTCGGCGAGCACCTCGGCGACCACCTCCTCGAGCGCACCGACCTCGTCGTCGTCGCCGTCGTCGTCGGCCGGGCCCACCGGCGGGGGCGGCTTCGGCGGCGGCGCGGGGGCTCCCACCGGCGGCGGGGGTGGCGGTGCCGGCGGCGGTGAGCTCAACCTCCCCGAGAGCCCGGAGTTCGCCGCGGCCTGGGTGCAGGCGGTGGTGGACCGCGACGGCGAGACCGCCCGCGCCGACCTGTGCGCCGACGGGCAGGCCCAGCTCCCCGACGCCGCGGCGCTGCTGGCCGACTTCGACGCCTTCCTCGGCGGGCAGATCACCGACGGCACGGCCACCGGTGCCGCCCCCGCGGGCGACGTCGACGAGGTCACCTTCGACGTCACGCTCGACGACGGCAGCCAGGTCTCCTTCGTCGTCACCGTCGTCGACGAGGGCGGGCCGGCCGTCTGCGGCTACACGCAGGCCTGACGCGGCGCCGTCAGCCGCCGAAGAGGGTCTCCAGCTGGGCCCGGAAGGTCAGCACCGACAGCGTGCCGAACAGCAGGATCGCCCACACCAGCGCACCCAGCCGCACGCCGCGCACGCGGATCGGTGCCGGCAGGATCCTGCGGTTGACCAGGATCAGCAGGCCCGCGTAGAGGAACATCATGAACCCGCCGACGACGGCGGAGATCACCAGCAGCACCAGGGGCTGGTCGAGGCCGGCCAGCAGCACCACGATGCCGACGAGGACCAGGCCCCACACCAGCGCCGCGTAGACCTTGCTCTCGTTGGCGTCGCGGGCGTACGAGGTCTTGATGACGTCGGCGGCGAGCCGGCTGGTGTAGTCGACGATCCCCAGTGCGGCGGCGAAGAGCGCGAAGGCGCCGACCGCCCAGAAGAAGTACTGGAACCAGGAGCCGACCCGCTCGCCCAGCACCTGCCCCTCGGTCTCGATGAAGCCGATGTCGTTGGAGACGTCGTCGCGGCCGAACACCGTCGAGTAGGCCAGCAGCGAGGTGAACAGGATCGTGACGAACGTGATCAGCACGAACGTGGACAGCTGCTCGACGTTGGCGAACCGCCACCAGCCGCGCCACCGACGCAGGTTGTCCGGGGTCGGCTCGAACACGTAGCCGGTGCTCGGCACCGCCTCCGGCTCGCCGGTCACCGGGCTCATCAGACGCGGCACGTAGGCGCCCATGCCGAAGCCCTTGTCGCGGATCCAGTTGGACTGCACCAGGTTCTGCCCGCCGCCGCCGCCGGCGAAGGCCAGCGCGCCGAGCAGCAGGGCGAAGCCCAGCTCCTCGGCCGGGATGCGCGGCCGGGTGACCACCTGCGGCAGGTCCGACCACGCCGAGGCGCCCACCGCCACGACCGCGGCCACGGCGAAGAGCAGCAGCACCGCCGCGACCTTGAGCATCTGCGCCCGCTCCAGCGCGACGTAGACGACCGGCGCGAGGGTGAGGACCAGCCCGATGACGACCAGCATGCCGATCGCGATCCAGCGCGGGTCCCCGCCGCCGACCAGGTAGGTGACCAGGGTCGCCGAGCTGGTCGACCAGCCCGGCCACAGGTTGGCGAAGTAGGTGAGCAGCGCGAACACCAGGCCCCAGTGCCGCCAGAACCGGCTGAACCCGGTGAGCGCGGTCTCGCCGGTGGCCAGCGTGTACCGCTCGATCTCCATGTTGAGGAAGTACTGGGTGACCAGCCCGACCAGGGCCGCCCACACGAAGACCAGCCCGACCTGGGAGGCGATGTAGGGGTAGAGGATGAACTCCCCGGAGGCCAGGCCGACGCCGGCGGCGATGATGCCCGGGCCGATCAGCCGCAGGTAGCGGCGCGGCTCGTCGGGCATGTCCCGGACCTCGGGCCGCGGGTGGTGGCGCGTGGGGAACGCGGCGGCGACGTCCGCCCCCGGGGCGCCCCGGGCGGCTCCGGCGCGGTCTGACCTGGCCATCGGACCTCCTCGGGCGTGGCCGCCGGTCCCCGACGGCGTCTCGGCGCTGCCCAGGGGGTCAGTCTGGCCGGGGACGGACGGCGACGCCACGTGTCGCCCGACTACCGTGGGCGGGTCAGCCGCCGACCGCCAGCCGGATGGAGCACCGAGCTCGTGAGCGCCAGCACCACCCACGACCCCGCCCGCCTCGACAAGGTGGTCAACCTCTGCAAGCGCCGGGGGTTCGTCTTCCCGTCCGGCGAGATCTACGGCGGCACCCGCTCGGCCTGGGACTACGGGCCCCTCGGCGTCGAGCTCAAGGAGAACATCAAGAAGCAGTGGTGGCGCACCGTCGTCCAGAGCCGTGACGACGTCGTCGGCCTGGACTCCTCGGTGATCCTGCCGCGGCAGGTCTGGGTGGCCTCCGGCCACGTGGGCGTGTTCACCGACCCCCTCGTCGAGTGCCTGCACTGCCACAAGCGCTTCCGGGCCGACCACCTGGAGGAGGACTTCGCGGCGCGCAAGGGCCACGAGGCCGAGCACGGCCTGCTGGACATCTCCTGCCCGAACTGCGGCACCAAGGGCCGGTGGACCGAGCCGCGCGACTTCAACATGATGCTCAAGACCTACCTCGGCCCGGTCGAGGACGAGTCGGGACTGCACTACCTGCGCCCGGAGACCGCGCAGGGCATCTTCGTGAACTTCGCCAACGTCATGGGGGCGGCGCGGAGGAAGCCGCCGTTCGGCATCGGCCAGATCGGCAAGTCCTTCCGCAACGAGATCACCCCGGGCAACTTCATCTTCCGCACCCGCGAGTTCGAGCAGATGGAGATGGAGTTCTTCGTCGAGCCGGGCACCGACGAGGAGTGGCACCAGTACTGGATCGACGAGCGCACCCGCTGGTACGTCGACCTGGGGATCGACCGGGACAACCTGCGGCACTACGAGCACCCGAAGGAGAAGCTGTCGCACTACTCGACGCGCACCGTCGACATCGAGTACCGCTTCGGCTTCCAGGGCTCGGAGTGGGGTGAGCTGGAGGGCATCGCCAACCGCACCGACTTCGACCTGAAGACGCACTCGGAGCACTCCGGCGTCGACCTGTCCTACTTCGACCAGGCGGACAACACCCGCTGGACGCCCTACGTCATCGAGCCGGCAGCGGGGCTGACCCGCTCGCTGATGGCGTTCCTCGTCGAGGCCTACACCGAGGACGAGGCGCCCAACGCCAAGGGCGGCGTCGACACCCGCACCGTGCTGCGGCTGGACCCCCGCCTGGCGCCGGTCAAGGCCGCCGTCCTGCCGCTGTCGCGCAACGCCGACCTCTCGCCCAAGGCCCGCGACCTCGCCGCAAGGCTGCGCCGCACCTGGAACGTCGACTTCGACGACGCCGGCGCGATCGGCCGCCGCTACCGCCGCCAGGACGAGATCGGCACCCCGTTCTGCCTCACCGTCGACTTCGACACCCTCGAGGACCAGGCGGTCACCGTGCGGGGCCGCGACTCGATGGGCCAGGAGCGCGTCGGGCTGGACCAGGTCGAGAGCTACCTGGCCGCCCGCCTGCCCGGCTGCTGACGCGGGCGCGTCCGCGGACCTGCCCGCGTGCAGATCCGCGGACGTGCCCGGGTCTACCGGGCCGCGCGCCGGCCCGGGCGCTGCCGCTGCGGCGCGACGGCGGGGGCGGCCGGGTGCACCGCGGGGCCGCCGTCCTCGAGCAGGTCCCGGGCCGCGGCCAGGACGGCGGGGACGGGGACGCCGGCCACCAGGGACCGGTCGTGCCCGCAGCGGGACCGGCTCTGGTCGACCCCGCAGACCGGGCAGTCGGTGCGGGCAGAGACGGCGACGCGGTGCCGCCGCCGGGTCAGCGGCCCGGCGTTGAGCAGGTTGTGCTCGAGGAAGACGCCGACGGTCGCCGTCCCCACCGCCGCCGCGAGGTGCCGCGGGCCGGAGTCGTTGGCGACCACCACCCGGCAGCGCGCCAGGACGCCGGCCAGCGCCCCCAGCGACAGCCGCCCGACCAGGTCCAGCAGCGGCGCCGGCGTCGCCGCGCGGATCGCGTCGGCCGCCCGCCGGTCGTCGGCCCCCGAGCCCACGACCACCACCCGCACGCCGTCGGCGGCCAGGGCGCCGGCGACGGCTGCGAAGCAGGCGGCCGGCCAGCGGCGCCGCGGGTCGCTGGCGCCGGGGTGCAGGGCGACCAGCGGCTCGGGCCCGGCGGGCAGGACGGCGTCGGCGGCCGCGGCGTCGGCCGGGGTGACCGCCAGCCGCGGCTCCAGGGTGACCGGCACGGCGCCCACCAGCCCGACCAGCTCCAGGCAGCGCAGCACCTCGTGCTGGTCGTAGACGTAGGGCAGCCAGCGGTCCAGCGGCGGGGCTCCCTCGTCCCGCGCGCCGGCGGTGACCCGCGCGCCCAGGGCGGTCACCAGCGGGTTGGAGTTGCCGCCACCGCCGTGCAGCTGCAGCGCCAGGTCGTAGCCCTCGGCCCGCTGCGCGCGCAGGAAGCGGTGCACCTCGGGGTGGTCGCGGGAGGCGCCCGGCGCGTCGTGGACGCCGGGCCACGGCGGGACGGCGACCACGCGGTCCCACGGCCCGGGCCGGCCCTCGAGCAGCTCGGCGTGCCACGGCCTGCCCAGGTAGGTGATCTCCGCGTCGGGGTGGGCCGCCCGCAGCGCGGCGAGCGCCGGGAGGGTCATCACCAGGTCGCCCAGCAGGTTCGCGCGCAGGACGGCGATGCGCTCCACGCCGGGCACGGGTGCGCCGGCGGGCGGGAGCGGCGCTGACCTCGACACGCGTCCTCCTGACCTCGGGCTGCGGAGAACCGCCGTGCCCAACCAGAACGCCCTCGACACGTGCGCCGGCCGGACACCTGCGTACACCTCGGTGTGTACGCTGAGCCCGTGGGCCGGACGAACATCGACATCGACGACGACCTGATCTCCCGGGTCATGCGCCGGTACGGCCTGCAGACCAAGAAGGACGCCGTCGACTTCGCGCTCCGCCAGGTCAGCGCGGCGCCCATGACCCCCCGCGAGATGCACGCCATGCGGGGCAGCGGCTGGGACGGCGACCTCGACGGGACCCGCCGTGGGGAGGCCGAGGAGCTGGCCGGGCAGTGGCCGGTCGACCCGGCTGCGCAGGAGTGACCGTCCTCGTCGACTCCTCGGTCTGGATCGCCTACCTGCGCGGCGAGGCGGGGGTCGAGACCGACCTGCTCCACGGGCTGATCGCCCGTGGGGAGGCCGCGGCGACCGACGTCGTCCTCCTGGAGGTCCTGGCCGGGACGACCGCCGAGGAACGCGCCGGGCAGCTCGCCCGGTTCCTCGCCGGCGCGGAGCTGCTCCGCCAGGAGTCCCCGGTCGACGTGGAGACCGCCGCCGCCCTGTACCGGGCCTGCCGTCGGGCCGGGGAGACACCGCGTTCGCTCAACGACTGCGTCGTGGCCGCCGTGGCGCTGCGGCACGGGGTCGGCGTCCTGCACCGCGACCGCGACTTCGCCGTCCTCGCCCGGCACACGGGGCTGCGGACCCTGCCGGCGCCGGCGTGAGGTCGTGCACTTCCGCGGAAGCCCCCGACAGGGCCCGCCTACCCTGGACGGCGTGACGAGCACCCTGGCGCCGGCGGTCGTCCCGCTGCAGCTCGGGCCGCTCACCGTGGACCCCGCCGTGGTGCTCGCGCCGATGGCCGGCATCACCAACCCGGCGTTCCGCACCCTGTGCCGCGAGTTCGGCGCCGGCCTCTACGTCTGCGAGATGATCACCACGCGGGCGCTGGTCGAGCGCAACGAGAAGACGCTGCGGATGATCCGGGCCACGCCGGAGGAGGCGGCGGCCGGCTTCTCCGTGCAGCTCTACGGCGTCGACCCGGCCACCGTCGGGCGGGCGGTGGAGATGCTGGTCGACGAGGAGGTCGCGGGCACCCGCCCGGCGCACGTCGACCTCAACTTCGGCTGCCCGGTGCCCAAGGTGACCCGCAAGGGCGGGGGCTCGGCGCTGCCGTGGCGGCGGGTCCTGTTCCGCGACATCGTCCGAGCCGCGGTGCGCGCCGCCCGCGACGTGCCGGTCACCGTCAAGACCCGCATCGGCATCGACGACGACCACGTCACCTACCTCGACGCCGGCCGGATCGCGCAGGACGAGGGCGCCGCGGCGATCACCCTGCACGGGCGCACCGCCGACCAGCTCTACAGCGGCACCGCCGACTGGGCGCCGATCGCGCGGCTGGTCGAGGCCGTCGGCATCCCGGTCCTCGGCAACGGCGACGTCTGGGAGGCCGACGACGCCCTGCGGATGGTCGAGACGACCGGCTGCGCCGGCGTCGTCGTCGGGCGGGGGTGCCTGGGCCGGCCGTGGCTGTTCGGCGACCTGGCCGCGGCCTTCGCCGGCTCCCCGCGGCGGGCGCTGCCGACGCTGCGCGAGGTCGCCGCCGTCATGCACCGGCACGCGCAGCTGCTGTCGGCCGGGCAGGGCGAGCTGCACGGCTGCACCGACTTCCGCAAGCACGTCGCCTGGTACCTCAAGGGTTTCTCGGTCGGCTCCGACGTCCGCCGTGCCCTGGCCATGGTCAGCTCCCTCGACGAGCTGGCCGGCCTGCTCGACCGCATCGAGGACCAGCCCTACCCGACGGCGGTCCTCGGCGGTCCGCGCGGGCGCACCAGCAGCCCGCGGCCGGTGGCGCTGCCCGAGGGCTGGCTCGACGACCGTGACGACCCGCGCCCCCCGGCGGGCGCCGAGCTGGAGACGAGCGGCGGATGACCGGCCCGTACCTCTACGACGAGGGCCCCGAGCGGCTGCACACCAGCACCCCGCGCCGCCGCAACGGGCTCGTCCTGGGCATCTTCGGCGCCACCGTCGCCGTCGGCGTCGGGATGGTGGTCGCCCTGCCGCTGGTCAAGGGGACGGCGGAGGAGCAGGCCCGCGAGGTGGTCGGCGTCTTCACCGCGGCACTGGCCGCCGGCGACCTCGAGACCGCCGGCGGGCTGCTGTGCCAGGCCGAGCACGACCGCGCCGACACCGAGGGCGTGGACGTCGGCGAGGTCGCCGCCGGGTACGCCCGGCCGGGCACCGCCGAGATCCTGGCCGTCGAGCCGGGGGAGCAGGGGGACCGGGACTCCCAGGAGGTCCGGGTCCGGTGGGACGACGGCGGGACCGGCACCGAGACGACGCTGGTCGTGGTGCTCGAGGAGGGCCCGCGGGTCTGCGGGACCTCCGGCTGAGGCGGGCGCCGCGGCCACGACGGGAGCCCTTTCCCGACCCGGCCCCGGCTGTCACCATGTGCGCCGCCCGGCGGGGAGCCGACCGGGCCCGCACGAGAGGAACCCCGGTGTCGCAGCCGCCCCACCCGTCCGCGCCCTACGCCCCGGCCGGTCCGTACGCCCCCGCGGGTCCGTACGTCCCCCCGGCCCCGGCCGCGCCGCCCGCCCCCGTCGGGGTCGCCCCGGCCGCGCCGCCGGTGCCGCCGCCGGCCGCGCCCACCCAGGTCGGCTTCCCGGGACAGGTGCAGCTGCCGCCGCAGCCGCAGTACGCGCCCACGCCGCAGCAGGCGGCCGCGATGCAACAGGGGCCGCCGGCCACCGGCTTCCCGCTCTACGTGTCCCCGCCGCCCTCGCCGGTGAACCGCACCGGCCTCTACGTCGGCGTCCTCGTCTGCGTGCTGACGATCCTGTTCGCCGTCGTCGGCTTCGTCCTCGTGGCCTGACGTCCCCGCCGGCCGGGGCCCTCCGGCTCCCCGACCGCCACACCGGTCCCGGCTGCCGCGCCCGGCACGGGCCCCGTGTTATCCATGACCGGTGGCGCGGGTGGGGTCTCTGGTGTCGCGGGTGTTCGCCGCGGCCGTCCTCGCCGCCCTGCTGCTCGTCGCCTCGACGGCGGTCGCGATCTGGTGGACGGCGCGCCAGGACGCCCGCCCGTCGTCGGACGCGATCGTGGTGCTGGGGTCGGCCCAGTACAACGGCGTGCCGTCGTCGATCTTCGAGGCGCGGCTGGAGCACGCCGCGTCGCTGTGGGAGGACGGCGTCGCGCCGGTCGTGGTGACCGTCGGCGGGAAGGCGGCCGGGGACCAGTTCACCGAGGCCGAGGCCGGCCGGGACTACCTGCTCGACGCCGGGATCCCCGAGGAGTCGCTGCTGGCGGTGCCCGAGGGCGTCGACACGCTGGAGAGCATGCGCGCGGTCGGCACCGCCTTCGACGAGCGCGGCTGGTCCGACGCGGTCCTGGTCACCGACCCCTGGCACGCCATGCGGGCCGAGCGGATGGCCGAGGACGCGGGGATCTCCGCCGAGAGCTCCCCGACCCGGCAGGGTCCGGCGGTGCAGACGCGCGGCACGCAGTTCCGGTACATCCTGCGGGAGACCGCCGCCTACCTGCTCTACCGCGTGACCGGGGAGAGCGTCGCGGGCGCACCGGGCATCGGCTGAGGAGGGCACGTGCTGGAGCTGGGCAGGGGCCGCGGGGAGCTGCCGGTGCTGCGCGACGGCGAGCCCGTGGCGCACCTGCGCTCCACCGACTTCTGGAGGGAGGGCTCGGTCGCGGTGGTCGGGGACCGCGAGTGGGTCCTCGACCGGCGGCGCGGCGGCACCCTCGCCGGCCGGTGGGCGGCCGACCCCGCGGACGCCGTCCGCCTGCGCGCCGAGCAGGTGTCGGTGTGGCGGGGCACCTGGCGGCTCGACCTCGCCGGCACCGTCGTCGACGCCGTGCCCGCCTCCTGGTGGCGGGGCACCTACCGGTTCACCGCCGGGGAGCGGACGGTGGCCGAGAGCGGGTCCACCGGCGGCTGGTCGCCCCGGCCCACGCTCACCGCGGACGAGGACCTGCCGCTCGACGCGCAGGTGTTCCTGCTGTGGCTGGTCCTGGTGCTGCAGCGGCGGGCCTACGGGGCGGCGGTCGCGGCCTCGGTGGGCGGCGCGGCCGCCGCCGGGAGCAGCTGAGCCCGACCCGTGCGGGCCGTCGTCCCGGGCCGTCGTCCCGGGAGGGGATGATCGGTGCCGGGACGCGCACCGGCGTCCCGGCAGCAGCACGACGGAGGGGGCCCATGGCCGGCCGGGGACGCATCCGAGCGGCGGACATCGCGCTGGTGCGCGAGCGCAGCCGGATCGACGAGGTGGTCGGCGAGCACCTGCAGCTCAGGCGGGCCGGGGGCGGCAGCCTCAAGGGCCTGTGCCCGTTCCACGACGAGAAGTCGCCGTCGTTCCACGTCACGCCCGCGCGCAACCTCTTCCACTGCTTCGGCTGCGGAGCCGGCGGGGACGTCATCAGCTTCGTCCAGCAGATCGACCACCTGAGCTTCACCGAGGCGGTCGAGCGGCTGGCGGCGCGGGCGAGCATCGACCTGAAGTACGAGGACGACGGCGGCCGCCCCACCGGCGCGCCCGACCGCGCGCAGGTCGGGCAGCGGGCGCGCCTGGTCGCGGCCAACACCGCGGCCGCGGAGTTCTACACCGAGCAGCTGCGCAGCCCCGAGGCGGCGCCGGCGCGGCAGTTCCTCGCCGACCGCGGCTTCGACCGGCAGGTCGCCGTCGACTTCGGCTGCGGGTACGCCCCGGGCGGCTGGGACGCGCTCACCCGGCACCTGCGCGGGAAGGGCTACACGCAGCAGGAGCTGGTGACGGCCGGGCTGGCCAAGGAGTCCTCTCGCGGCACGCTCATCGACCGCTTCCACCGGCGGCTGGTCTGGCCGATCCGCGACATCACCGGCGACGTCATCGGGTTCGGCGCCCGCAAGCTCATGGACGACGACCCCGGCCCCAAGTACCTCAACACCCCCGAGACGCCGCTGTACAAGAAGAGCACCGTCCTCTACGGCATCGAGCGGGCCAAGCGCGACATCGCCCGGCGGCACCAGGCCGTCGTCGTCGAGGGCTACACCGACGTCATGGCCTGCCACCTCGCCGGGGTGACCACGGCGGTGGCCTCCTGCGGCACCGCGTTCGGCCCCGAGCACATCAGCGTGCTGCGGCGGCTGCTCATGGACCAGGACGAGTTCCGCGGGGAGGTCGTCTACACCTTCGACGGCGACGCCGCGGGCCAGAAGGCCGCGCGGAGGGCGTTCGAGGAGGACCAGCGCTTCATCGCGCAGACGTTCGTCGCCGTCGAGCCCGACGGGCGCGACCCCTGCGAGCTGCGCCAGGCGCACGGCGACGCCGCCGTCCGCGACCTGGTGGCCCGGCGGACGCCGCTGATCGAGTTCGTGCTGCGCACCACGCTGGCCGAGTACGACCTCGACACCGTCGAGGGCCGGGTGGCCGCGCTCGACCGGACCGCGCCGCTGCTCGCCCAGGTCAAGGACCACGCGCTGCGCCCGGCCTACGCCCGGCGGCTGGCCGGGCTGATCGGCGACACCGACGAGGGGGAGGTGCTCGAGCGGGTCCGGCGGATCACCGGCGGGGAGACCGCCCCGCCCCGCCGGCCGCGGCAGCCCAAGCGCACCCCTGACGACGCCGCGCTCGCCGTCGAGCGGGAGGCGGTCAAGGCGGCGCTGCAGGTGCCGGAGATCGCCGGGCCGTCGTTCGACGCCGTCCCGCCCGCCGCCTACACCGATCCCGACTACGCCGCCGTCGCCGCGGCCGTCGCGGCGGCCGGGGGAGCGGCCGCCGCCCGGGTGTCGGGTCCGGCGTGGCTGGACGAGGTGGCCGGGCACTGCGAGCGGGAGACCGCCCGCGCGCAGCTCACGGCGCTGGCGGTGGAGCCGCTGCGCTCGGTGGGCGACGCCGACGCCGTCTACGTGTCGGCTGTGCTGGCGCGGCTGCAGGAGATGGCCACCGTGCGGCAGGTGACCGCGCTGAAGGCGAAGCTGCAGCGGATGAACCCCGTCGAGCAGGGTGACGAGTACATGCGCGCGTTCTCCCGGCTGATGGCGCTCGAGCAGGAAGCCATCTCGCTGCGGCAACGGGCGATCGGCGGGCTGACGTGAGCCTGGGCGAGCGGCTGCGCCGACGGTTCGCCCGCCCGCCGGAGCCGGTGCGCGCCGTCGTCCAGGCGTCGGCGGACGCCGACGAGCGGGTGCTGGCGTGGGGGGAGCTGGCGCGCGGGCAGGGCTGGCTGACCGCCACCAGCCGCGGGCTGCGCGTGGTCCCGGCCGACCTGCGGCTCGACGCGGCCGGCGACGTCGGCGTGCTGCGCTGGCACGAGGTCGGTGCGGCCCGCTGGGCGGCGACCAACGACGGCGGTGGCACGTTCACCGTGACCGCGCTGGCCGAGGTGGAGCCCGGCGTGCAGGCGCGGGAGCCGGCCGAGCGGTACGCGCTCACCGACGCCGGCGACCTGCCGGCCGTGGTGCGCCGGCGGGTCGACCAGACCGTCGTCGCCAGTCGCCGCTCGCCGCTGCCCGGCGGGGGAGGGGTGCTGCTGGTGGCCCGGCGGGTGCCCGGTCAGGCCGCCCGCGAGTGGACCGTCGTGTTCGACGACGACGCCGACCGCACCGACCCGGAGGCCCGGGCCGTGGCGCGCGCCAAGCTGGAGGAGGCGCTCGCCGCCGAGCAGCCGGGCTGAGCCTGGCCCGCCCGGCGGCGCCTGCTCAGCCGACCGGCGGCGGGTCGGCGGGCAGCGCCGTCAGGTCGGGGGCCTCGGTGGTCGTCGCCGGGGGCAGCGTCGTGGTGCCGGTGCTGCGGGCCGGGGCCGGCGCGGGGCCGGTGTCGCGGCCCATCTTCTCCTTCACCGAGCTGACGACGTCGTCGGCGCGGGCCTGGGCCATGCCGGCCAGCCCCTGCAGCTGCGGGTTGTCCTTCGCGTCCGACCACAGGCCGAGGATCTGCTCGTAGCGCTCACGGCCGGCCTTCGCGCCGAGGACGTAGCCGGCGCCGAAGCCGAGGAGGAAGGAGAACTTGGCCACGGGGACCTCCGTGTTCGAGACGTCAACGACCGGGTGATCACGCTACGGGCGGACGCTCCCGTCCGCGATGGGAGGAGCCTGCGCAGGGCGCCCGGGGCCGTCAGGTACTGTGGACCTGCGCGCGGGCCACGCCCGCCCGTCCCCCGTAGCTCAATTGGCAGAGCATGCGACTGTTAATCGCAGGGTTATTGGTTCGAGTCCAATCGGGGGAGCAACACCGCAGGTCAGCGGCTCGTGCGGTCGGTAGATGATCTACCAAGGGCCAACAAGCGACCAACAAACCCCTCCCCCACACGGCCCGGTGCGACCGCTGTCGAGGCATCTCCGGAGAGGGCGTGACGGTGGCCGGCAATGGCGCGGCCGCACGGCGGAGTGTCGGCGGAGCCGGGCGGCCTGGGCTGAAGGGCGCTGCTACAGCGTGCGCTGCAGTGCGGCGGCGGCTTCGGGGCTGGCGAGCCGGCGGCCCATGTAGACGTCCTGGGTGAGGCTGGGCCGGGTGTGGCCGAGGTGGTCGGCGATCTGCCGGGCGGACAGCCCGGCCTCGTCGAGCCGGGTGGCGACGGTCTTGCGGAAGACGTGCGAGGTGACCCAGTCGAAGCCGGCCCGGTCGAGCGCCGCGCGTAGGTCGCCGCTGGTGTTGTTGGGATCCCGCAGCCGGCCGTGCGGGCTGCGGAAGAGCACCCTCGGGTCGGCGTCCGAGGGGATGGCGGCGCAGCGGCGGCGGAGCAGTTCGACGACGAACGGCGGCAGGGCGATGGTGCGCCGCCCGGCGTCGGACTTGGGCACCTCCTGGATGACCAGGCCGAGGCCGGGCACGCGCACGACGGTGGCGGTGACCGCCAGGGTGGCGGCGTCCAGGTCGACCGCGGTCGGGCGGATGGCGCAGGCCTCGCCGATGCGCACGCCGGTGCCGAGCATGAGGTCAACGAAGTCGGGCAGGTCCAGGCGGACGGCGTCGGGATCGGCGGCGAGTTCCTCCCGCAGTCGCTGGGCCTCGGCGACGATGAGCGCCCGCGGGGTCCTTGCCGGCCGGGTGGTGCGCCGCAGGGAGGTCTCCCGGACCGAGTTGGTGGGCAGGGCTCCGTGGCGGACGGCGAGGGCGAGGATCCCGGACAGGACGCTGCGGGTGGACTTGGCCGTGCCGACGCCGTGGCTGCTGCGGACGGCGGTCAGCAGCCGGTCGACGGCAGGGACGGTGATCTCGCGCAGCCGCAGCTCGCCCAGGCCGGGCAGGATGTAGGAGTCGACGACGAAGCGGTAGAGCCGCTTGGTGCCGGCGGCCAGCTCGCTGTCGTCGACGTCGGCCAGCCAGCGGGCGGCCAGGGCGTGCAGCCGGCTGTCCGTGGGCACCGGCGGGGTCTCGGTGCGGCCGCGGTCGCGGAAGGCCTCGCGCAGCCGCCGCTCGGCCTGCGCCCGGGTCGGGGCGTTACGGACGACGTAGCGGCGGCGTCCGTCGAGGTCGCGGAGCTGGCGCCCGCCTGCACCCGGTTTCTGCCGAGTTGCTCGAAGCGGATCGTGCCGAAGGTCCCCACAGGCAGTGGCGGCCTTCCCATGACGACTCCTCGCGCTCCCGCGGTCTGCGCTGCGGAGGTCGGCACCGCAGCCCCGGCCAGCCTCGGAGGCACCGTGGTGTCGGACCGGCGATGCGAGGTCCGGCTGGGGAGGACCCGAAACCGGTGGACGCCGGTTGACACGCGCCAGCCTTGCCCCGGCATCGGGGGAGATCCAGTTCCGGTGGCCGCCGACTCAGCCAGCCTGTCGACGGACCTCCGGTCCTTCTGCAGTCCGAGGTCGCTCGCGGGGGCGACGGCCCGTTCCTGAGTCGGCCGCCGTACCGGAGGAGGACTGGAGATCCTGCCTTCCGAGCGGCGTCGGCGAGGCGCGTCGAGGTCGCACGAGCCCGCTGTCCTCGGCGTCAGCGGATGACGACCACGTGCACATCGAGGTCGTCCGCCCAGTTCAGCCAGTACCGGTCGGCGGTGTAGGTGACGCTGGACAGGCTGCGTCCCAGGGCCAGGCAGACCCGGTCGGCCAGGCTCAGGTCGGACCGGTGCCGGTAGAAGGACGCCGCGAGCCGGGCATCGAGCCGCCCGAAGGGCGTGATGGAGATGGCCAGCTCGTCGAGCGCGGCATCGATCTCCTCGGCGGCGATCCCGACACGGGCGGCCTTCTGCAGGACCTCGGAGTAGTTGACGGCGCTGATCGTGGCATCGTCACCGGCCGCGGCGCGGGCCACGACCTCCCAGCCGGGCTCGCGGTTGATCAGCGCCAGCAGGGCCGAGGCATCCAGGACGATCACTCGCCGCTCGGACCGCCGTCAGTCGGGCGGGAACCGGGGCGCCGATCGACGCCGACCTCCCCGTGGGGGCCGGCACGGCCGGGTGCGCGGGTCTCCTGTCGGCGCTCGGCCAGCAGTTCGTCACTGAGGCGGGCGTCGCCGGCGGCCTCGTGAAACCGCTGCCAGAGGCGCTCCAGGGACGCGCGGCGGCGAGGGTCCCACCCGGCCAGGGGGTCCTCGACCGCCCCTCGCTCGCTCATGGCGTCAGAGGGTAGTCGCCGACAACGAGCCTGAGCAGCTTCCCCACGGCGCACCATCACGCGCGGCTGATGCTTCTCGAGTCGTACACCTCGGCACCGTCCCTGCGAGCAAGAGGTGTGTGGCACATGATCTTGGTCTGTCTCCAGTAGCGAAGAGGAGCCCCATCAAGCGCGGGAACGGGCGACGGAAGCCGCGCAGACGGGGCGTCACGAGCGGCGCCTCCGCGAGCTGGACGCGGTGGTCGGGACCGTCGTGCTGGCGCAGGCTGCCGCCAAGGGCTGGATCCACCGCGCCTACCACCTCGCCGAGGTCGAGCCGCAAGGTCGGGGCGGCTGGGTGGCGCGCTGGCAGGAGGCGCCCCGAGCGATCGGCGGTGCGGGCACCCGCCCCTCTTTGCCGAGACGGTCAAGACGCTGCGCCGGCTGAGTACCTTCCGTAACTACCTGGTCCATGACGACGCGCGGGCTCGCGAGCGGTTACATGCCAGCGGCATCGATGCTGGCAGCGAAGCGGCGTCCTTGACCGCGGACATGGCCGAGGCGGTCATCGCACGGATGGACGACGCCTTCACTGACGTTGGCGCTTGCATCGGGCTGGCGGACATTGGCCGGCCTGAACTCGGCGTACCTCTGGCGCTCGCACGATGAGAGGTAGACGGCCTATCCGGCAGCTTCGGCTGGCTCGGCCATGCCCCGACAGCTGTCCCCGAACGGAGCGTTGTGTATGGCCTTGATCATGCTGTCATCAGGGCCGATCCATGCGCATCCCGCAAGCCGCGTCGAATCACGGGCCTCCTTTGCATCGCCGAAGCGTGTCATCGAGGCCCGTGTTGGTAACACGCATCAGGATGAGCGAGGCCGTTAGCTGGTGTCTCCTTGCGAGTTGAGGGGGCAGATGACGAGCCAACGCACCCCCGTGCCCGTGCGTCACGAGCTCTGGGCTGATGTATACCCCAAAGTGTGATTTCGATCTGGGAGCGAACATGACCCTGCCACCTGACGCCCGCAAGCGACTCACCTCCTTGCTGTTCACCGCGATCTCCGATGAGCCGGAGTTGCGGCACGCTCATTCGCTACCAATTGACCCCAGGTCATGGGGCCCGCATGCAAAGGCCCTAACCGAGTCGTTGCGCCGATTTGCCGAAACGTGCGATGCCGGCGATCCGGTAGCTGACGGCTACTCAGACGTCAAGCGTTGGTTCGAGCTTCTGTGCGAGAGTCGCACAGAAGTGTTTTCACACCTCCTCGCCCTGCAACCGTTCGAGCCATTCAACGACGCCGCTGGGCGCGCCATTGTCCAAGCTGTCAATGACTGCCTACGGAACATTATGGACTGTGTGGAAACAGCTCGCCCGCAGGAATCCCAGACTGATAAATTGCACGAATTGACGCAGGCCTGGCCGATCTTTATACAGCCGTGCGACGACATTCTTGGCGCCGCCTTCGGGATCACTGACAAGCCGGTTGACGAGGATGGCGAATTCAGCCCGAGCCGAGTCTTCGCTCACTACAAGTACGACCATAGCCGCCTATTGCAGCAAGTATTTCCGCACCTCATGTCACTAGGCGTCCCTGCGGTAGTGGACGACTTGGTCTCGGTTTGCGTCGTGGGCTGGATCTGTTCCGCTGAGGATCAGGTCATGGCCTACGCGTCTATGGATGCGCTCTTGACTCGAATTCTTGACGCGTCGGAGGAGCTCCAAGTTGCACTGCTTGAGAAGATAAAGTCCTTAGAGCCGGTACTTCGCCAAAGCCGCAGGCGCGTCAATAAGGCGCGCGCGCAGGTCGTTCAGAAGACAGACACGGAAGCTCGAGCCCTTGCGCTCGCCGACATGTATAAGCGCCTCGCGGAGGGCCCAGTCCGGCAGTACGGCTGGGCCGTTCTGTGTCTCATTAAGGGGGCTCTTAGGCCCGTCCCCACCCTCACACCGCTGAGGGAAGAGCTCATCGCCCAGCAGGGATGGATATCGGGTGTCGCTGCGCGGACGATCCTTCCAGAGCTTCGGAATGGGGAAGCGCACGAATGGATTGCTTGGGATGGTATTGAGCGCAAGTTTGTCGTTGAGAGCGGATTGGTCGAGCTCGAAAGAGTGACCTACGCCACGATTCAAGCCGACTCTTTCGCTCGAGGGTGTGATGCAGCAGCGGCCTTTGCTTCTGGGGTTCTAGGTTCACCATCCCGCCCACTGCCAGCGCCAAACGAGCCTGGCCGACTACCCGCCTGGCGGCGAGCCGAGGCGCTATTTGGAACCAATGGTATTCACGTCCATAAGGCTGACTTCAACGCCGCAACGGCCACCATTACAGTGGCTCGTCTGGACCTCGAGGACATCAACCCCTGCTTTCAGGCCCTGACGTGCGGACATACCCTCCTGCCCAACATCCGAGCGTTCGGCATTCTGAAAGACGGTGAGGAGGGTCAGGTACTTCACGTCACAGCTGCCGCTCTTGAACTAACCGTCCCCATCTGGCAACGGGCAGTTACAACCTTCGATCGTATGCCTTTCAGCACCTTCCTTCCGGCCAATCTTGATGCCAGGCGTGCCTGGGAAACGGAGTCTGTCGCCATCAGGTCGGTGGCCTGGATTGCCGCCGATGATCTCTTGGACGCCCTCGATGGCACGCCCGAACTCTGGCAAGCGGCGTCACTCAAGTTGTTCGAGTCGAGGGTCTCGCTCGTGAAGTTGGCGCTCGAACAGTGTGACCTCGCACTGCCCGATGCGCAAAAACACCGGTTGCGCGCCCTGCTGAATGCGGTGCATGAGCTCGAGGTTGAGCTTTCATCTTTGATCGCTCCCTTTCCTGCGGCGAGACTTGACGCCATCTGGGTGGTTGAGCGTATCCGGAACCTTTGGGGATGCGTGGGGTCCGGTTCCTCGCCTCCCAAGCGTGACAACACAGCGCGGGAGGGCCTCTATTGAACGGCAGCCTGCTCATCGAGAGCCACGAGCGATTAAGGGGCCGTGGCTGACGCTCTAGTTGGGGGATTCCGCTCGAACGCCTGGCGGAGACGCTGTCATGTGAGGCTGCCAGCATGACCGCCGCAGCCTGACTGGCCAGCATGCTGGCCGAGTACTGGACCGTTACCGTTACCGTGCACGCCACGACGCCAACGGTTACCGGCTCACCATCGAGTTCGGCGCCTTAGAAGACATTGCACAAGTAGGTCCTCGGCCTCTGTCATGGGTGCAGCTTTGGCGCAGGCTGTGCGCCATGTCGTCGGCGTCTTCCCCGCCGCCGCGGCTGATTAGCGACGAACTCTGGGCGCTAGTCGAGCCCTAATCCCGCCGCGCAAGCCTGCCGTGCATGGCCGCACCGGCCGGCCGCGAACCGCTGATCGGGACGTGCTGGAGGGCATCGCCTTCGTGCTCTCCACCGGCAGCGGCTCGGCCAAGCTGCCTGGCGAGCTCGGCTACGGGTCGGGCTGGACCTGCTGGCGACGGATGCATGAATGGGCCGACGCCGGCGTCTTCGACCGGCTGCATCGCGCCGTGCTCGACCGGCTCGGCGAGACCGGCCGCCTGGACTGGTCACGAGCCAGCCTGGACTCGGTCAGCGTCCGGGCGAAAAGGGAGGTGAGCGGACCGGCCCCAACCCCACCGACTGCGGCAAGGCCGGCAGCAAGTACCACCTGCTCGTCGACGCCACCGGACTACCGCTCAACATCGCCGCCTCCGGCGCCAACCGCCACGACAGCATGCTCGTCGAACCGATCCTCGACGGGATGCCGGCGATCAGGCGCGGCGGCCGCGCCCACCCCAGACGCCGACCGGTCAAGCTGCACGCCGACAAGGGCTACGACAACCCCCGGGTCCGCCGCTACCTGCGCCGCCGCGGCATCACCGCTCGCATCGCCCGCATCGGCCGGGACTCCAGCGCCCGCCTCGGCCGGCATCGCTGGGTGGCTGAACGGACCCTGGGCTGGCTGCTGTCCTACAAACGGCTGGCCCTGCGCTACGACCGCACCGCGGTGACCATCAACGCCCTGGCCCGACTGGCCGTCACCCTCATCTGCGCCCGACGACTATCGACGAACTAATGCAACGTCTTTTTAAGGCGCCAGCGCCGTCTACAGGCGCTGGCGCGGAGCGACAGGTCCTGGTCTAGGCGCGTGACCCAAGTGGGTCATGGGCTCGGATCGGCGGTCCGGTAGGTCGTCCCACCAGGAGGTTCAAGGCGACGGCGTGACCCATTCATGACCCACGCAGCGGAAAACAGGGGTCATGAAAGGGTTCAAACGGGCCGTCCGGAGGCTCCTCCAGACCTTCTCCAGAGAGCCTGACAGCCGGGTTGACCTGGGGAAACGCGTGGAGCGGGTGACCGGGATCGAACCGGCATGGCCAGCTTGGAAGGCTTGGCTCTTCAGCTGTTGTATTCGCTGGTCAGCGTCGAGTCAGGTGCCTGCCGTGCCTTCCGCGTGCCTCAGCGCCACATGACGAGCCGGAGCAGCGCCGCGCCGTCGTGCGGTCATCAGCCAGTCGAGCGCTGCGGTTTGCGAGGCCATTGCTGGCCACACCGGCCCGGAGGGCGATGCTTGTTCCTCCCGTCCTGGAGTGCTCATCAGGCCAGTCATGCGGGACGGTGGCAGACGGCATGGTCACTGTCCTGCGACGCTCTCGTGTGGCTTCCACCGGGACAGCGTCAGTCCGCGCAGTCGAACGCGACGGCGAGGGCTCCGCAGATCTGCCGCATGCGCGTGTCGGTCAACCGTCCGAGCCGCTCGACGAGGACCGCGACAGAGACGCTCTCGACCGAGTCCATGTTGACCACGCAGCGGCGGGGTACCGGGTCCTCGCCGGGCTCGAGCCCGACTTCGCTGACGAGGCCGCGGATCGGCCGGAGTCGCGGCCGGCGTGGGACGGGACGAGGTCACCGTCCGCTGGCGGGGCGAGGCGACCCGTGGTCGGCGCACGATGAAACGTCGAAACGCGCCAAGACGACGTGAGCCGAGGAAGGCACGTGGCCGAGGCCCTCCATATACGTCGTGAAACCCGCGTCGCCGAAGTCCTTCGCCCGGTCGATAGGCCGGTTGCGGAATCGCTGGGACATCCAGACGATGGCGAGGTCGAGAATCACCAGGAGGGCCAGCACGCCAGCGGCGACGACGAGCGGAGCCTTCTCACGGAGCAGTAGCGCGATGGCCGCCAACAGCGCCAGGGCGGCCATGGGGATGAAGTAGTAAGTTTGCATCAACGGCCGGATGCCGCGACCGCGGCGGGCGTTGAGTGCGATCACCGTCCGGGTGGGCGGCAGGCACGGATACCGGTACTCCATATAGAGCCCGACGGTGAACACGGCGTTGTGAAAGCTCTGATAGACCAGCTGGTCTAGGATCCATAGTGCCGCGAGCCCCGCGCTGCCCAGAAGGCTGAGACCCGAAATCGCGACCGCCGGGTCCAGCAGGAGGTCGTCGCCGTCCTTCGTCGTCACAAAGGCGACCGCGCCCATGGTGGCCAAGAGCCAGCCTGAAGCGATCGCCCGGATGCCCGCCTGCATGGTGCTGATTTGCGCTTCCTGCGAGTGCAGAGCCTCGAACGGGAGCCAGGCGGGGCATGCTCCCGCCTGCGGATCGGGCGGAGGGGATCCGACCGGCCCAACCACAGGGGCATCTGGGCCGCTCATGCGCGCTCCTCCGGGGCGGCCGGGCTGGTCCGGCACACCGATCGGTACGACGCAGCCCAGCATGCCGCCCGTCACCAACCTGTCACCGGTCACCGCTGGGACCAGTGCTCAGCACCAAGCCTAACTTGGTAGTCCTTGTACCACCGCATGGAGCGGCACGGCCGCAGAGGACTAGCCGCCCCGAGTTCGGTGTGGTGCCTTCACTCAACCCGGAGCGGTTCACGCCTCCTTCGCACAGCCCTCAGCAACGTCGTGGTCCATGGCGACTTGGCCGCGGGAACGCGGTGATGGACGCCTGGAAGCACCGCTACCCCGCGGTCCTACAACCCTCGGCCTGCACGGCTATCCACGATCACCCGATCCGCCCCGGGCCGGCGCAACGCTGGGCGGCGGCGATCGAGTCGGCATATGCCGTAGCCAGGTCCTGGTACTCGGGGAAAGCCGGGACTCCGCGAACACGGTGCCGCAGCATTTGAAGTAGCAGGTCCACGAGGGCGCTGGCGTCGTCGTCGGATTCGGGGAGTGAGCCATGCGCCCAAGGGCTGAGGTCCTTGCTGGCAGCCACGCTGTCGAGCGCCTCCTCGATCAGCGGGTCCAGCGGGGACGGTGTCACCTCCTTCTTCCGCACGGCCTTCCAGGCGAGCTCTTGGAGATGCTTCAGTCCCGCCGGCCGAGCGGGTCCGGCGAGGGGGAGGTCGCTTGCCCACTTCGGCCCGAGCAGGAGCACTGGCCGGCCGAGGGCGAGGCTGAACGCCACCTCAGATGCAGTGCCCTCTTCGCCGGGAAATGCAATCGCGGCATCACACATACGAGCCTCAACGTAATTGCGCTTGTGCTCGTATCCCGGGCGAAGCCTCAGCCGGAGTCCGTCCCGAGAGGGGGTACCGACGTGCGCAGACCTCTCCACGCCGACCCACGCCCCAAGGCCGCCGTCTGCGGTCGAACGCTCGGCGCCGGTTAGGGCTCGGTCCCTCACCGTGGCGGTTCCGGCCCCGGTACCGCCGGTCAGGACAACGCAGTGGTGGCGCGCTATCGCGTATCCGATCCGCTCTGCGGCCGCGAGAACATCTGCACCCGGCTCGCGACTGCCACCGAAAACGGCGAGGATGGGGATTGATCCGCCAATGGCCATCGGCTTGGTCGCCTTGTGCTCGATCATCTCGATCCCATCCTCGGCTGGACGTGGGCAGCAGGTGAGCTGCGTTGTACGCCCAACGGTGCTCGCCCGGTCGTCACGACCACGTCACCCCGGCGTCATGGTCCACCAGAGGACCCGGTGACGGCCCTCCAGCAGTGGACGTCCAGGCCGCCGACCGCGGGAGCGGTCACCTGGGGAGGCCTTCGGGTGGTGGTCGGCGTCGGTGCGGTCCGACGAGGCGTCGTGAGCAAGTGGCGTAGCCGCACGGACCCGCAGCATGCGGGCGTCCGGTCGGCAGGACGGCGTGACGGCATCGTGACGCCGCAGTGACACGCCGACTGCCATCGTCGGGCTCCAGGTGACGGCTGAGGATCGCGCTCCGTCAGGAGCTCACCGGAGTTCGTGACGTTGCGGCACGGGCTGTGGGAGCTCTTCACCACGAGTCGCGGACGGGAGTGTGCGATGGCCACCAAGCCGGAGCTCCGCTCAGCCCTGGCGATGCGCGGCGGGGCGAGCCTGGCGGTCTGGATGGGTGCAGCGTGCAGCGAGGTCGGCAGGATGCGTCGAGCGCCGGGGGGAGCGGGACCGCAGACCTCAACCTACGGACGGATGCTGGACGCAGCCGGGGACGGCTTGGTCCCCGTCGACGTCCTCGCCGGTGCGAGTGTCGGAGGACTCAACTGCGCTTTGATGTCCTGCAGCGTGGTCCACGGCATGCCCTTCGACGGTCGCATCCGCGACCTGTGGCTGCGCCTCGGGGACATCGGGCGCCTCAAGAGCCCGCTGGTGACCGCCGCGGACGGGAGGCCCTTCTCGGTCGGCGACAAGCTCGCCGACAACCATCTGGCGAACTTCGCCGCCTTCTTCTCCGCGCGCTGGTGCCTCAACGACTGGACTTGGGGCCGGCTCGACGCCGCGCACAGCCTGGTCGACATCGTCACGGAGCCCCGGCCGGACGAGGACGTCCTGCCGGCCCTCCGGCACGTCGCCGGCCTGCCCGAGGGAGCGGAGCTGGCGCAGGTGCGAGACGTCCTCGTCCGGCAGCTCCACGACGAGATCGTCCCGGGGGAGCTGCCCCAGTTCCCCGGGGCTGGAAGCCAGTCCACCGTCCGACCGACTGGCAGCGCGCTCGGCGTGGGGGCCGGATGTCCCTCTCGACACGTCCCCCCTCCTCGAGGCTGGCAGGGCGACCGTGCCGCAGCTCGTCATCGGCGAACCGGGCCGGCTACCGGTCATAGCGGGCCTGGTGGGCCTCAGTGCGCTCACGGTTCTCGCTTCGTTGGTGGCCCGGGCCCGGTCGGCGCCTGTGGCGCACCGTCACGAGGAACGGCCCCCCAGATCAGCGACGACCGCCCCCTCTGGCTCGGCGCGATATCGCCACGCCCACCTAACGGCGCACCCCCCGAGCGCGTCGGCCGGGGACCCCGTCCACCGGAGGGCCGCGGTGACGGAGTGGTGCACGCCGGAGAGGCGAGCGGTGAAGGCGCCAGGCCCGTGGCGGCCTCGGCGGTGTGTACCGGGAGTCGAGGGGAGGGCGCTCCGGCGGGACGACCCGGCATGGGCTCGGAGCGGCCGGGTGTCGCACCGGGTCGCCCACTTCCACCTGCAGTTCGACGAGGAAGGAGGGTGCCATGCCCCTCACTCTGCTGCGAGGAGAGTTCCGGCTCGTCGGGACGTCCCCCGACGGGGATTCCATCCGGTTCTACCCGGCCGACCCGGGCATCTGGGCCCGCGCGGGCATCGAGGTACGCGCCAACGCGGACAACGGGGTCCAGCTCCGGCTCGATGCCGTTGACGCTCTGGAGATCCATTACACCCCACGGTCCAGCCCACACACATGGCGACAGAACCCCCAGCTAGGCAACGACGCTGCCGCCGCCTTGCTCGACCTGCTCGGTTTCGGCGACGTGGTCAGGGACCGGCATGAGATCGTCATCGCTGCCGACCCGACCGCGCGCCCAGGCGCCATCCTGACCCGATTCGCCGACGACTACGGTCGCGCAGTCGCCCTGGTGTTCGCCGACGGACAACAGCCCGCCGGTGACGACGGCAGCAGCGTCTTCCTGGATGCGGTCGAGCTCAGGGCCTCGGTCAACTTCCAGCTGCTCGAGGCCGGCTGGGCATACCCCACCTTCTACTCCCGGCTCTACCACGATCTCCGCGACACGCTGGCTGAAGCGGCGCGGACCTCCCGCGATGCGGGCAGGGGTGTGTGGGCAGTAGACAGCACCAACGCCGGGTTCAAACTGCGGTCACGCAACCAGTTGACCGCCAACCCGGTCCTCCCGAAGTTGTTCCGAAGACTCGTCGACTACCTCGCGCTTGATGACACCGGGGGAGTGAATCTCGGCGGCTTCGTCGCCTTCCTCGCAGCGAGGCCGGACCGCCTCTTCACGGTCCCGGACGGGCAGGCCACCCACCTCGACACCTTCGTCGAGGTGCACGGCCAGCGGCTGCGCCTCACCCGCCCGCCGGAGCAACTGGTCCTTCTTTAGAAGTGAGGTCTTGCACAGCAGCGGGTGGGTCCGAGGAGACCAGGTCGGGCGTTGAGGGGAGCACTCCGCGGAGCACGTCCCTCCTCGGGGGTACTCGGCGACGGCCGCTGTCGAAGCGGGAAGGCGCGGGTGGTCACCGACCGGCGGTCCCGGATGCCCATCAGGGCGGGGACTGGCCACTGGTCGCCGCGGGCCGGTTCCGGCTCCCTCCGCCCTCTCTGTAGACCACAAGGCGCTCGGTCAAGCCCGCGGTGAAGGCCGCGAGGAGCAACAGGGGGACGGGATGAGCCTCTGGCACCGCGAGCCCCCCGCGAGCCGCGAGATATACGGTGAGGGCAGCGACCGCACCGATCAGGGGGCGTGTCACGGTCGCCGTGAAGGACCCGAGCTGGGCAGGCACTGGTCCCGTGAGTGGGTCCACTGCCAGACGTTGAATGGCGCTGACCACGGACCCGAGGGCCCCGAGGCAGGCCATCGTCATGGGGACCCACACCGGTGCGAGCACCGAGCTGGGTGGCAGGTCCCCGGTCGGCTGGGGATCGAGGTCAGGAGCCTGGGCGATGCCGAACAGCACGGCTCCGAGGACCGCCAGGCCTAGGAGCATCAACCAGAGCCGACGGTGTGCGGTGATGGCGAGGCTCGTGTACGTGTTGGCGGAGTAGCCGTTGCGGACAGCCAGTGCCTCGCGCACGAGCAGGCGATCGTCCCGCAACGTCGCGCTGTCGGACCGCACGCCGTGGGCGACCCCGTGGGCCCGCCGGGGCTTGTGCTGGCCGGACCGTGCCCCCGTGTCCAGCTCGGGGAACGGGGAGACGTGCATGCGCGCCAGGAGCCCTCGGATGGCATCGCGTCGCCACCCCGGGATCTTCCCGCCCGCGCACTCCGCGGCCAGGGCGACGGCGGCCGCGTCCAGCTCCGGCCGCTCCATGAGGAGGACCTCGGTCTCTCCTGCACGGTGCAGGAATCCCCAGCCGAGGTTGATGGCGCCCGCCTGGTAGGCCTGCGTCGCCAGGTCGAGGTACTCCGCGACGAGCGCGGTCAGCGACGCGTCGTCGCACGTGGGGGTGGATCCCGGTCGTCGCCGGCTCCCCGCGGCATGGGCGCGGAGTGCAGCACGCCCGGCGAGGATCCCCTCCCGGAGGCGGTCCTGGGTGGCGCTCCTGCCGGCCACCCGGACGTACACCCTGCGAGGACGTGATGGCTCCAGGAGGTCGGTGCTCGGCCTGGACTTGTCGTCACTGCCTGCGGCCTCCTGGCTCTCCTCCGATGCCACCAGCTGTGACAACTCCGCCTCCGTCGAGTCGGTCCTCCGTATTCGGTACGCCGAGCCTGGCCGGCTGGCGTCACTAGGGCGTCACCCGCGTGCGACCCGACCCATGGGCAGGGTCAGCGCGACCACCCGACGAAGCGGGCGTAGACCACCACGTTGGCCAGGTACGAGCGCTGGACGCGGTCGAAGGCGCCTCCGCAGGTGACGAGTCGGAGCACTGGGTCGCCGGTGGCCCCGTACACCGCCTCGGTGGGAAACGCGGCTTTCGGGTAGGTGTGCACCGACTCGACGGCGAAGACGACGGAGCGGCCGTCGGCGCGTCGGACGACGACGGCGTCCGACGGCGCCAGGTCCGGCAACCGGTAGAAGACGGCGGGTCCTCGGTAGCTGTCGACGTGGCCGAGGAGGACCGCCGGGCCAGGCTCCCCCGGGGCGGCCAGGTATTGGTACCAACCGGCCGGGGATCCGGGATCGAGCGGTGGTACTGCCACCGTCCCGTCCGGGTTCAGGCCCAGGGGGATGAGGTCGGTGTGCACGCCGATCCGTGGGATGTCGAGCCGGACCGGCACGGACCGGGGCAGCGCGTCGACCGGCGGCTCTACCTGGGGTGTGCCGGTTGCGTCGGCGGTGCGGTCCACCGGGAGCGACGGGGCGGAGCGGGCCGACTCCGGTGCTGGGGACGACGCGGGGCCACGCATCCCCAGCACGAGGAGGACCAGGCCGACGCCTGCGAGGACGGCGCCGGCGACGAGTGCGACCCGTCGCCTGCCGTCGACCACGGACGTCCGCTCCTCGACTCACCGCCGACGGGCGCCGGTCACGACGGCCCGTCCGCGGGATGTTCAGCACGAGCGGGCTCGCCCGCGCGCCGACGCGTGGTGTGACCCACGACGAAACCGGCCACCAGCAAGGTTCCACCGCCCACTGCAACGAGGAGGACATCGGGTCCCGCTGCCGCGCCACCGATACCGGTCTGGGGTGCTCCGACGGGCGTGCCGGGCGACGTGGTTCCTGTCGGCTGCGGGGGAGTCGTGTTGTCGGTCGCTGTGCCGGGGCCGGGAGGCCCACTAGGACCGCTAGGTCCTGTTGGCCCGGGAGGTCCACTCGGGCCGGTCGGGCCGGTCGGGCCGGTCGGGCCCGACTCGATTACGCGACTTTCAATTCTCGTAACAGTCGGCGGTTCGGGGTAAAACAAACCGAGTATGCCGACTATGAGAGCCAGCAAGCCGATTGCGGTTGCCAGGGCCGCCAGCGGATATGCCGCGCTCCACCACCGGTGAGAGTGTTCTGGCCGCTGCTGCGTTCCCGTCCCCTCAGGGTCGGGCGTTCGTGAACCTTCAGGGTCGTAGGCTTTCGCGCCTTCAGGGTCGGACACGGCGCACTCCTTCCTGCCTGGGGCATGCCGACGGACGAGGTGGCTGCGTCCCCGTCCCTCCTCCGTGGTGGAACCCACCCCTGCCGGGCTGTGGCAGCGCCTCGTGCAGGACAGCACGACCGGTGTCACCGGTGCGTCAACGGCGGGATGGGCGCCGGGTGGGACCGTTTCCGCCGCCCGTCGGTCACAAATCGCCCTGACCGCCCCGCCGCGCCGGGGCGTCCGACGTCCAGCCCGCATGCCAGGCACGGTGAGGACTACTTCCACCACTCAGCGAGACGTCGCCCCTGCGCCGTCCGTCACGAGGACGCTGTCACGCCAACCTTGCACGAGGTCGATAGTCGTCGATGCAGACGTAAAGTGCGGTCAGGAGGGTGTTGAGGTCGGTCGTCACTACCCCGACTTGAACACCCTGCGCCCGCGTCTACAGCGCCCTTCGACCTCGGTCCATTCGGACTCTTACTCGTCTAGGCCTAGCCTCCGTCGACGTCCGACCATGCTGCTCCGTCCGTCTCGTAGACCCTCTGCAGGTGCGCGGGGAGCTCGCCAAACGACGGTAACCAGACGACGCGGACGCCCAGAGGTTCGAGCGTCGACAGCTGAGCCCGTCGGACCTCCTGATCTGATGAGGCTGGCAGGAACGCGACGTGGCGCAACACCCGATCGCGGATCTGGTCGTCCGGTCGTCCCTCTGCACGGAGCGCCCGGACGCGCTCGTGTTTGGAGTGATGCAAGAGGCGGCGGAGGTTCTCGTCCTGCATGGACAGACCCACGAAGACGGCGGTGTACTCGCGCAAGAGATGCAGAAACGTGTAGTTGAACAGACGCATCGGATCGTTGAAGGCGTCAAAGTAGTCCTGCTCCGTGAGTACCATCTGGTCAGGCGCTTCCTTCTTGCGGTTACCGAGCTTCCTGTCAAAGCGCATATGACCGTGCACGTGATAAACGCTCAGCTTGTCGGGTTGCGAACCGGCTGATGGCCGCTCGATGGTCCGGAGGATGGGTCGCTGGCGCGGATCAAGGCAGTACTTGGCCCGCGAGTGAGCCTGCAGCAAAGCATCCAGATTGAACGTGATGACGGCTCGCACGCGAGGGTTGGGCAGGAAACGACCGGTGTCGGGCGACCGAGAGGTGCAGAACGCCGATACTGCGCGCAGGGTGGAGTTCTGATTGTCCATGGCGTCCACAAAGTTGCGGGCTCGGTGCGGCGGAACGCCAGCGGGAAACCAGGGGAAGTCTCGGTACAACGCCGCGCGGACGAGGTCGGTGAATGCTTCCCTGGGCCGGTACCCGTCCTCTCTGTCACGCGCCGTTTCCTCAAGCAGGCTCGTCATGACGGGGAACGCCATGCCTTCGTGCGTCAGCGTGTCGAACAGCCTGGGGCCTGCTTCGGCGTAGCAGGAGGTGAAGATCCGGCGGAGCAGTTCCGACCACAACGGCAGTCCTGACCCCACGGAGACCCCTGCGCCGAGGACGAGGAAGACCTGCCTCTCCCGGTAGGCATGTTGGAGCTGATCGACGCCCGGATCTCCGAACTCGAGCCGCATGACGCCCGACCTCCTGGCTTGGGCTACTGTCGTTTCTCTCACCCGCAGGGTCGGGAGAGGGCCGGGCGCCGCCCGGCTCGCAGGCCGCCGCGCCTAGCGCCACAGCCATGCCGTCCCCGGGCCCGCTGGGCACCGGGTGCTGGTCCACCCTCGGGTCACGGCTTCCCCTACACGTACCTCAATACGAGCGCAGAGGACGAGCTGATCCGCCCAGGAACGTCGGTGTTCCCGGGACGAAAGCAGGTCTCTGCAGCGGTCTCCTCACAGCGGTCACCGGCATGGGTGCCGATCGCTTCGCGGCCTGTTCGCGGGCTGATGCAGCGTCGGCAGGTAGCACGACGATTTCACGAGCCCCCTCCTTCCAACAGAGGAGAGGCCCCGGGTTCGTGGCCTGCAATAACCTGGGGGTACCCGGCTGTCCTCATCACCCACGGTGGCCTCCCCTGGCGACACCGTGCACCGTGGCACAGCCATCTCCCGTCCGACCCTGAACGACGCCCCGCCACACGCCTCCAGTACAGGACCTACCCCTCATACGACGAGGCGCACGAGTGCCGTAGGTGCGTCTACACAACGGACGCTCCGGGCCATTGGCCACGCCGTCAACCGCTGGCCGGAAAACGGCAAGTGCGGGTAGCTCGGCGTGATGGCGTGGTCCTCGCCGAGCGCCCGGCGGCCGCGCTGCCGCGTGTCCTCGCTCAGCTTAGGACCGGTTCGCCTCGCCCAACTGGGCCGGCAGCGGGGTGGACCTCTTGTCGCGCTGCGCCCCCAGGTCACACCGGGGGCGGCCGCGCGGACGGCGGCCCTGACAGCGACTTCGTTGACGGTCGAACGACGGCCCTCTGTGAGGCGTCCGCCCTGGAGCTCGATCGCGGCCGGTGCTACGACGGCACCTTCATACACCTGTGTGGCCCTGAGCTCCTCCTTTGTCGGATGCTTGCCGGCCATCACCGGCGTGAAGTCTGCATCTCTCACGTCGGTTCCTCTTCAACGAAATCCCAGCATCATCGGGTCGTGGATGAGAAGGGACGCCACCTGCGACCGATTCTCCACCTGCAGCTTGCGCAGCACCGAGTGCACGTGATTCTTGATCGTCGCGACGCTGAGGTGGAGCTCCGCGGCGATCTGCTTGTTGGCCGCTCCGTGACCGATGAGCCGGGCAATCTCAATCTCGCGAGGCGTCAGGTGCTGATCGGGCAAGCATGGCTCTGCCGGTGCACGGCGACTCGCCAGCTCGTTGAACAGGTTCCGCGCTATTCGCGGATGACAGACGGTCTCTCCCTGCTCGACTCGACGGATGATCTCGAGCATCTCGGCCGTTTGCGCCGTCCGCGGGATGTAGGCGTCGAAACCTGACTCAGCGCAGGCGATCACCTCCTCGGCCACCTCAACCACCGCCACCGCCACCGTCGAGATGTCAGGGTTCAGGGCTCTGAGGAGCCGGGCCGCTGAACGCGACTCGTGCGCGGTCACGTCAAGCAGTGCGACATCTGCCCCGAACGCCACCGCCTTGAGGTCTAGGTCGACAGTAGTGTGTTCGACCAGGACGACTGCGCCGAGGTCGGAAGTCCGCAGCACCGCAGCCATGCACTCACCGAACAGCCGTACCGGTGAGTAGATGATCACGTGCATTGACTCACTCGCGGACTGGGCCGCGTTGGGAGGCGGGGTGCGTGCTGGCTGTTCGCGCAGGCCCAGTCTCCACGTCCACTTCCCATGTGAGCCGCAACTGGTCGATGTCCACGACGTCGCACGCGTCGGCGACTTCGTGCGAGTCCGCGGTGCAGTCTGGGAGCATCAGGGACCAGCACAGATCCGTCCTGCCCTGGTTCACGGCCAGCACCAGGGCAACTTCGGCGTACGTGTCATTGGTCGGGTGTAGCAGCAAGTGCGTCACCGCTTCGTCACGACTCCGTCACGGCTTCATTACTGAGTCATTCTCAGTAACGACGCCCGCGGCCGTAGCCAAGTCGGCGAGGGCGGCGTGGACTTCGTCGGCCCCCTCGGCCAGCAGTGGCAGCGCCTCGGCGTGGGCGCGCAGCGCGGTGGTGTCGTGCTCGCGGCTGGGCCGCACGCCCTAGGTCCACAACGGCCAGCCGTAGCCCTGCCACCGTGGGCGGTGTGCTTGCCCGACCACCACAGGCCCATCCGATCGGGCCGGTCGCCGCGTGCGGTCGGCCCCTGGGGGCGCGGACCCGGTCGGTGCGGACCAGGGTGCCGTCCACGGTGACGTGCGGATGCCAGGGCTAGGCGGGGTCATGAATCCCGCCCGCTGAGATCCCCGACCTCAACCGAACCCCTTTTGGCCCCGATGATCCATTCCACCCGTGGGCACCGCCGTCCATCGTGAGATCCACGACTCGGGCGGGAGGCGCCGTGGCGCGCAGGATGACGGTTCTTCTCGGGCCGTTCTCGAGCCAGGCCTTCGGCGACGGACTGCACGCCCTACTCAGGGAGATGGCCGAGGTCACCGTCGTCCCGGTGGACGACCCGGACGACTCTGCGGTTCGCCAGACCGGCGTAGACGGTCCGGCCGTCCTCATCGTGGAAGGGCGAGACCCCGCGGCCTGTCGCCGGTACCTCGACCACCCCGCGATCCGCATGGTCGTGCTGGTTGACCCGCTCGCGGCACGGGCCTTCGTCGGGGTCGACAACCCCCGATGGGACGAGCTCGCCGAGGTCATCCGAGCCTTCGGCGGCGAGGCGGTGACGCAGGGGCCCTGGGAAGAGGAGGCCAAGATCCGCGTCATCGGTGCTGACGGTCTCTCGGCCACCGGGCGGTCGGCCGGGGGTGTCGACTCCGAGGGTCTCGCAGCGCTCACGAGATGGCTCCAAACCTGTCTCACGCTGCGGCTGCTGCGTCGGGCCGGAGAAGCCGGACCCGGTGTCCTGGGCTGGTCGGTCAGCCCTGGCGAGGCCTTGGACATGCTCGCGCTGGATCCGCCCCACGCCAGCGAGGCGGACCTCGTCACCCGGCTCGCGGCCGCCGAGGAGGACCTGTTCGGATCCCGGCTCACGCTCCCGCCGCCCCTCGACGACATGGCCCGGGTCTTCTCCCTCTCGGATATCGACCTCCGGCTCCTCTGCTTGACGCTCGCGCCCGAGATCGACGGCCGCTACGCCACGGCGGTGGGAGTGCTGCAGGACGACCTCACCCGGCGTCGGCCGGCTGCGACCCTGCTGGCGGAGCTCATGTCCGGCTCGGGGCTGACCGCGTGGGACATCCGCCGCCTCATGTACGGCGCCAACTCCCTCGTCGCTAAGGGACTGATCCAGCGTGCGGACGCCGCGTCGCTGGGCGTCGACGTCGGCTACACGCCCAGCGCGGGCCTCATGGCGCACCTCCTCGCGCCCTCAGCGGAGCGTGCGGCCGCCGACGTCGGTGCGCACCTGCAGTCCTCGCTCCCTGCGTCGGAGCCACCGCTGTCCACGGAGGAGATCGAGCTGGCCCGACAGCTGAGCCCGATCGACCGCCACGGGCAGGGCGTCCGTCTGGTGGGCGGCGACAGGCGGAAGCAATGGTTCGCCCGGATGACGGCGTCGACGGGCCTCCCGCTGCTGGCCGGCGACCTCAGCTCGGTGGAGAGCGGGCCGGCGCGGGCCACGGCCGCCGGCGACTGGGTGGTGCTGAGCGAACTCCTCGGCAGCGCCCTGCTCATGCTGGGTACCGACTCGCTGGACGGGGGCGATCGCGGGCGGGTCGCCGACCTGGTGCTGCGCCGGGTGCGGGGCGGCGGACTGGTCGCCACCGACGGAGACCTGATCGGACGGGCACTCCCGCGGGACCATCTCACGCTGAGAGCACCGACGGTGTCGGCGGTGCAGCGGTCCCAGTGGTGGGCTCGGGCAGCGCAGTCGGCGCACCTGCCGCTGGAGGCCGGCGGCGCTGACCGCCTGGCGGCCACGGTGACGGTCGAGCCTGGAGACGTCGGTCCCGCCGTTGCGATGGCAGCGCGACGTGCGCTCGCTGGAGCTCCGGCGTCGGCAGTTGAGCTCGTGCAGCGCGCCGCCCGTGACCTGGTGACCACCACGCTGCCCGCGGGCGTCCGCAGCGTCGAGCCGGTCTACGGCTGGGACGACATTGTGCTCGGCGAGGAGAACAGGAGGCTGCTCCACGCGATACCGGAGCACGTCCTGCAGGGCGGGCGCGTGCTGGAGGACTGGGGGTTCGCGGCTCGCGTGCCCTACGGGGACGGCGTGGCTGCCTTGTTCAGCGGCCCCAGCGGCACCGGCAAGACGATGGCGGCCCAGATCATCGCGCGAGATCTCGGTGTGAACCTCCTCCAAGTCGACCTGTCCAAGACGGTCTCAAAGTACATCGGGGAGACCGAGAAGAACCTGGATGCCGTCTTTGAGGCGGCCGAGTGCACCGGCGCCGTCCTCCTCTTCGACGAGGCCGACGCCGTCTTCGGAAGGCGCACCGAGATCAAGGACGCCCACGACCGCCATGCCAACGTCGAGGTGGCCTACCTCCTGCAACGGCTCGAGGCATTCAGCGGCCTCACGATCCTCACCACCAACCTCAAGCAGAACATCGACCAGGCGTTCGTCCGACGGCTGCGCTTCGTCGTCGAGTTCGCGCTCCCCAACGCCGCCGAACGGGCGCGAATCTGGCACAGGGCTTTCCCTCCGGGCGCTCCCCTCGGCGCGGACGTCGACGTGGTGGCCGTGGCCGGCCGGCTGCCGATCACGGGCGGGAGCATCCAGAACATCGCCCTGCACGCCGCCTTCCTCGCGGCACCGGAGGGCGGGCCGATCGGCTTCCGGCATGTCCTCGCCGCAACCCGACGCGAGCTGCTCAAGACGGGCATGCGCGCGGCTGAGAGGGGGCTGGACGATCTGGCCCTGGCTTCCGTCGGTCCGACGGCGTCCGAGCGGCAGGCGACGCCATGACGGCGCGCGCCATCGCCGACATCACCGACGCCCTGAGAGTCCGCCTCGAGGCGGCGGTCGGTGCCGGTCAGGTGTACGTCGGACCACCCGTCGCCGAGGACGTCGGGGACCGCAGGCTCGCGCTCTTCCTCTTCCACGTCGTGCCGAACCAGGCGATGCGCAACGAACCTCACCTAGTCGCCGGGCCGGCTGGGCCGGACGACCCGTTCGTCGAGACGGATGCGATCCCGCTCGACCTCCGGTACCTGCTGTCCGTGTTCCGCACGACGGGCGCGGGCAACGGCAACGTCGGGGATCCCGACGAGCTGCTGACGCTCGGAGCCGCGGTCCGGGCCCTGCACGCGGCGCCGACCATCGACACGTCGCAGGTGCCTGGCCAAACGGTCCGGGTCACGCCGGAGCCGACGACGATGGAGGATCTCAGTCGGGTGTGGGGGCTCCTGCCGCAGACCTCGTACCGCACGTCGGTGGTGTACCTGGCCAGCCCGGTGCTCGTCACGCTGGACCCGCCCCTCGTCGGGCGACCGGTGACGGAGCGGCGCCACCGCCTCGGGGTCGTCGAGGCGCCGCCGGGACGGGTCGGGGCGCCGCCCCTGGGGTGGGAGGAGCCGTGAGCCCGCGCGGGCTGCTCGGCGTCGAGCCGGGACGGGGCGACGTCGTCACCGCGGTGGTCGTCCCGATGGACGGCGTGAGCCGTCGCCCCGTGCGGAGCGGGCTGGACATCCAACTCCGGGACCCGGTGACCGGTCGGGTGCGCCCCACGCGGGTGGTCAGGAATCTCAGTGGCGCGGTCGCGGTGCTCAACGAGCCGATCGACCAGGACCTGACGTTCCGCATCGAGACCGGTCGCACCTTTTACCGCGGCCCCGTCGTCCTCACGGTCAACCCAGCACGGGACGGGGCCAGTCACGTCGTGGCGCTGGAGCGGCGACCCGACGCGCCGTTCGACGACGTCGCGACGCTCGTGCGCGGGCTGGTCGTGCGGTCGGGTCCCGACGACGCGGACGGCCACCGCCCGGTGGAGCCGGTGGAGGGGGTCAGGATCACCGTTGCCGCACCCCTGCAGCTGCGCCTGTTCCCGGCCACGACCGACGAGAGGGGAGCTTTCGCCCTCGCAGTCGGGCTTCGGCCCCCAGGCCCCGACGAGGTGCAGACGGTCCCGGCGACGCTGCTGTTCGAGGAGGACGGCCAGCCGGCCCGGACGCTCGACGTGGCGCTCCAGCACGGCCGCGTCCACATCTTCGGTGCGCCGGTGGATCTCGACGGTACCGACCCGGTCCGGTTCCACCACGAGCCGGACTTCGGGTCCCCGGTCCCGGAAGAGCCAGACCAATGACGAACGGAAGGAGTGCGGTCGTGAGCGATCCATCGGCAGCGCCCGGCGACGTCCCACCGCCGACGGCCCAGGAGAAGGACATCGACCAGCAGGTGCAGCCGCAAGGTCAGGCCGTCGGGCAACACGCGCCCGACGCGGGGGACGCGACGGGCGTGGAGACCTCGGCCGGAGCTGAATCTGCCGCCGCGGGGAGCGGGTCGGGCGCGGCTGCCGCGGCTGCGGCCGGACCAGCCGCCGGTTCATCGACCGCAGGCGCAGGCGCGGGAACGGGGACCTATTCGACCGGCTCGCCACCAGTGCCCGACGCCGACCCCTTCACCCGAGCCAAGGACGAGCTGCGAGCGAAGAGGGAGAGCGCGCAGAAGCGGGTCGAGGGCGCAGACAAGGAGAAGCAGGAATCCGACATCGAGCTCTCGGACGCGGACAACCGATTCAGCGCGATCGAGGCCGCCGAAAAGGATGTCGAAGCCAATGTCACCGCTTACAAGAGCGCGTACGCCGGCCTCGAGGCCGAAGACGATGCGTATACGGAGTATCTGGAGCGGGAAGAGGACAGTCTGACGCAGTCCCTGGGCACTCCGAGGGTCGCCCGCGTGAATGAACTCGTGACGGCCAGCAAGGAGACCGGGAAGAAGCTCGAGAGCGACGCGGAGACCCTGAGGGAGGAACTCGCGGCGGCGGAGAGAGATCTTGCCAAGCTGAAGGCCGACTCAGATGTCAAGAAGCGCAGCGACGTCCTCAGCGGGTGGAAGAGGCTCACCGCCACCCTGGTCAGCCAGCACGCCGAGCTAAAGAAGCTGCGCGACGAGGTCACCAAGGAACGGCAGGCGGGGCACTACGGGCTGGCCCTCTACCTTCTCGGGTGCGCCAAGGACAAGCGCGAGGAATTCGCCGACACCGGGCCGCACCTCACGCAGCCGGCCAACGTGCCGAACGAGCTCCTGAAGGCGATCAACGCCCTCGCGGACGCCGAGAACGCACTTGCGCGGGCGGAGGCGAAGGTGACGGCGCTCAAGAAGAAGCTCGAGACCGCGACCAAGAAGCGAGACCAGCACAGGGCGAAGGCCGAGACGACCCTTCGCGAGGAGCTGCTGAAGGTGGGGAGCGGCGACGCCGCGACGACAGGAGGCACAGACAATGCCTGAGTACCTCGCTCCCGGCGTCTACGTCGAGGAGATCGAACGGGGGCCCAAGCCCATCGAAGGCGTCGCGACCAGCACGGCCGCGTTCCTCGGGGAGACTCAGCGGGGGCCGGAGATCCCCTGGCTCGTCACCAGCAGCGGCGAGTACCTGCGGTGGTTCGGTGACGTATTCGCCGCCGGCAAGTACATGCCGTACGCCGTGAGGACCTTCTTCGACAACGGCGGACGCCGGTGCTACATCACCCGGGTCGTCGGGGACGGAGCCGCGGCGGCCACCTTCCAGGGCGGTGGCTTCACCGTCGCCGCGCTGGGACCGGGGACCGCTCCGGAGAACACCTGGGTGCGCATCGGGCCCGGGACCACGCTGAACGCCGCCGGTGACCCGGTGGGCTTCCGCCTGCGCCTCGACTACTGGGCCAACCCGGCGGACGTGCCGGAGTCCGAGGACGACATCGACCGTGCGCTGACGCGGCCGTCCATCAGCGAGGACTTCGAGGACCTGAGCCTCGACGCGGCGTCGCCTTCCTACTTCGCCAAGCGGGTCAACAACTTCAATTCCACGCTCGTCCAGATGACGGCCGCCGACGACGCCGCGATCCCCGGGGCGCAGATCTCCGGCCGGCTCGCCGGCGGCAGCGACGGTGGGCCCGTCGGGCCGGACGACTACGAGGTGGAGTCCGAGGACGGCGACCCCCGCAAGCGGAAGGGTCTCAAGGCGCTGGAGCTGGACGCTTTCCGCGAGGTGGCCATCGTCTACGCCCCCGGTGCGGACTATGACGTCGCGCGCAAGGTCATCACGCACTGCGAGCGGAACAGGTTCCGCTTCGCCGTCGTCGACACCCTCCAGGGTGAGCGCAACGCCGTCGGCATCGAGCCGCGCAGCGTGGTGACGGACACCAGGTACGGCGCCTTCTACTACCCGTGGTTCTACATGAGCGACCCCAGCAGCGGCGGCCGCACCCTCGTCCCGCCGGGCGGCGCGGTCTGCGGAATCTACGCCCTGACCGACAACACCCGAGGCGTGTTCAAGGCGCCCGCCAACGAGGTGGTCGCGGGTGCCATCGACCTGGAGTTCGACATCAACCAGGGCACGCAGGAGGTCCTGAACCCCCGCGGGGTCAACGCAATCCGGCGGTTCCCGGGGCGCGGCATCCGGGTGTGGGGCGCCCGCACGATGTCGAGCGACCCGCTGTGGAAGTACGTCAGCGTCCGGCGGCTGTTCATCTTCCTCGAGGCGTCGATCTACAACTCCACCCAGTGGGTGGTCTTCGAGCCGAACGACCCGCGGCTGTGGGCGCGGATCAAGCAGACGGTGACCCTGTTCCTGCGCACCCAGTGGCGCGAGGGTGCGCTGCTGGGCGCCAGGGAGGAGGACGCGTTCTCGGTCGCAGTAGGTCGGGAGACCATGACCGAGGACGACATCCTCAACGGCCGCCTGATCATCGAGGTCGGCATCGCGCCGGTCCGACCGGCGGAGTTCGTGGTGTTCCGGGTCTTCCAGAAGACCCAGGAGTCGAAGTCATGATCCCGACGAACGAGGAGGGGTGACCGATGGCACGCCAAGATCCGCTCCGGCGGTTCAGGTTCCGGCTGGAGATCGACGGGCTCGAGCAGGCGGCCTTCTCCGAGGTCACGATCGGGGACCTCTCCAGCGACCCGATCGACTACCGCGAGGGTGACGAGGCGCAGCTGACGGCCCGCAGGCTCAGCGGTCTCACGAAGTACGGCAACGTCACTCTCAAGTGGGGGGTGACCGATTCGATGGAGCTGGCCGACTGGCACCAGCTCATCGTCGGCGGAGCGACTCTGCTCGAGGACATCCGCAAGACGGTCGTCATCCGGATCCAGAACGAGGCCGGCGAGGACAAGGCGGCCTACGAGGTGACGCGGGCCTGGCCCTGCAAGTACGACCCGACCGACCTCAACGGCACCGGCAACGAGGTCGCCATCGACACCCTCGAGCTGTGCAACGAGGGCATCCGACGGATTCCGTGAAGAAGGGCTGACCCATGTTCGCCACCGAGGTCGACTTCACCCTCCCGAAGGGATACCTCGACTCTGACGGCGTCCTGCACACCCAGGGCGTCATGCGGCTCGCCACGGCGGCCGACGAGATCTTGCCGCTCAAGGACCCCCGCGTGCAGCAGAACCCCGCCTACCTGACCATCATCATCCTCGCCCGGGTGATCACCCGCCTCGGTTCACTCCCCGACGTCAATACCAAGGTGATCGAGGGCCTGTTCGCGAGCGACCTGGACCACCTGCAGCAGCTGTACGAGCGGCTCAACACCGCCGACGAGGCCGCGGCGAGCCAGGAGGCGAATCACCTGGTCGACGGTCAGACGGCGAGGACCTACGCGCTGGGGAAAGCATGACGGCCTATCCCGTGGACCAGCTCTACGAGGAGATGGCCTTCATCGCCTACCACTTCCACTGGCCGCACACGGAACTCATGTCGCTGGAGCATGCGCAGCGCCGGCGATGGTGCGAGGAGATCTCGCAGATCAACCGCCGGCTCAACGGCGGACCGAGCAACCCGTTCGACATCACCTGAGGAGGTGACCGTTGGCTCGACCCGATCCCTACCGCGTCTTCCGCTTCGTCGTGGAGATCGACGGGACGGAGGCAGGCGGGTTCCGCGCCGTCTCCGGCGTCGAACGGCAGACCCAGGTCGAGCCGTACCGGGAAGGTGGCGTCAACGACTTCGAGCACCAGCTCGTCGCCAAGACGACCTACCCCCCGCTCGTCCTCCAGCGGGGTCTGGTCGGCGCGTGTCTGTGGGACTGGCACCAGGAGGTCATCGCCGGCCGGGTCCAGCGCCGGACCGTCTCGATCCTCCTCCTCGACGAGGCCGGCCAAGAAGCGTGGCGCTGGATCTGCGTCGGCGCGTACCCGGTGAAGTGGACCGGCGCGGAGCTGGACGCCCTGTCGGACTCCGTGGCCACCGAGTCGGTCGAGCTGGCCCACCACGGGATCACGAGGCAGCGATGACGTCCAGCCGACTTCCGCCTCGTCCGGCGCCCATGGGCGGACGCCGTGGCGGCGGCTCCGCACGGGAGTCGTGCCGACCGACACGTCGCTCGTCCCGGCATCCCCTACCGCTGTCCCTGGTCTTCCGGCGTCCGGCTCGGACCGCCCCCGCACCGACGGTCCGGTCCGCCGACGGCCGGCCGGTGGAGCTCTCGCTGTACTTCTCCCTGCGCCTGTGGACGGCGGAGCGGCTGACCACGCTCGTCCGGCAGGTCGCGTCGACGCCGGGTCCCGCCCAGGGACCAAATGCACGGCCCCCGGGACGCCGGGAGGCGAGTGCTCTCGCCACATCGCGCACCCGTGCACCGATCACACCTCGCCTCGGGCTGGTCGGGGTCGGGCCGGCGCCCGGGGCACCGGGACGGGGTACCGACACCCACGGTGTCCTCGTCCCGCCGCCACCGCGACGGGACGGCAGTCGCGCGGCGGACGGGCAGCCACGACCGGCGTCGGTTCCTTCCACTACCCGCGCGACGGCCATACCGCCGCCGGCGCGCCTCGTCCAGCGCGGGAGCCCGGTCCGGGCGTCGCTTCGCCGTGCCACGGCAGCGCCCACGGGCACCGCACCGACACAGTCCGCCGGAACCCCCGTCCCCGCGTCCGCCGAGGCGGTCGTCCAGCTCCGGCAGCAGGCTCCGTCCCGGCCAACGGGTGACGCCCCGCGCAGCACGCCGCCGGTGCAGCAGCCGGCACGGACGGAAGGACCGCCTGGCATCCCAGCCGACCGCCCCCGCCAGCTACCACCACAGCGTCGGCCGGGGCTCGCGACGTCTTCCGCCCGTCCCGCAGCGCCGCCCACGATCGCTCCCGCGAGCACCGTCGGCGGGACGGCGGTATCACGGGAGCGGCCGTCCGCGCCGCCGGTCCGGGTCCCTTCGACCCCTGCTCGCACCCCGGGAGGCTCAGGACCTGCTCGGACGAGCACCGCACAGCAGGAGCCGACCTGGAACACAGGGACCGGCGGCGAACGGGCTGCGGCGTCGGGCGCGACCCGTGCCGGCCGATGGGCAGCCGGAACCAGGCCGGACCACCGGGAGTTGCTCCCGTGGCCCGGCCGCCATCACCCGGGAACGCCGCGGCGTCGCACCTGGGCACACGCCACACCGGTGCCGGCCGCCGGTCCCCACCCCGTAACCACCACATCCATCTCGAGGCACATCGCGGCCCGGACCATCGCCCCCCCGTCGACCGTGCAGGCCGCGCGCCGGCGGACCGCTGCTCCGACCGTGCTCGACCTGCCACCACGACCGGCGGCGCGGCAGCCGGCGACTTCGGCGCTCCGCGGACAGCCGGGGGTCGTGCAGGCCCACGCGCCGGCTCCGCTGGTCCACCGGCGCCCCGCCGAGGACCTGACGCCCCCCACCTCAGCGACCACCGCAGCCCCGCCCCCGGCGCCTGTGAGGTCGCTGCCCGTCGACCTAGACCGGATCGACCGGGAGCTGTGGAAGCGGTTCGAGAAGCGGGTGCGCATCGAGCAGCAGCGCCGAGGAAGAGGGTGACCTGGCATGGCACAGGAGCTCGCGAAGGCGATCATCACCCCGCTGGACGGCCAGAACGCCGGGAATCCGATCACCGTCCTGTTCAACCCGACCGAGTACAACGTCGAGTACTCCGCCAACTTCCAGGAGACCGCGCCGCCGGGGCTGTCGAACCCGATCATCCAGTTCGTCAACGGCAACTCCCGGGTCCTAACGATGGACCTGCTCTTCGACACCTTCACCGACGGGGCGAGCGCGGACGTCCTGGAGCTGACCAAGCCCCTCACCGATCTGCTCTCCATCGACGGAGACCTCCACGCCCCACCGCGGGTCGAGTTCCGCTGGGGGGTGTTCGACTTCGTCGCCGTCGTCGAGAAGATCTCCCAGCGGTTGACGATGTTTGCCTCCGACGGGACGCCGGTACGGGCGACGCTCAACGTCACCTTCAAGCAGTACCGGACGGTCGCCCAGCAGCTGTCGGAACCGCGGCGCAACTCGGCCGACAAGACCAAGCGGCGGGTTCTCGAGGCGCACGACAGCATCTGGCTGCTCGCCGCCCGCGAGTACGGCCAACCCCGGTACTGGCGGCTCATCGCCCGGCACAACGACATCGACGACCCCCGGCGCATCCCCCCGGGGCGAGTACTGGTGCTGCCCCCGATCGACGTCGAGCAGCCGAAGGGAGGCAGCGGTGCGACTCGCCCAGCTTGAGCAGGACCACACCCACCAGCGGTTCTACGTCCCGGCATTCACGGTCAAGGTGGGCGGTGAGGACGTCCTGCGCGACCTCTACCTCGCTGTCACCTCGGTCAGCGTCGACCTCAAGGAGAAGACCGCCGGTCGATTCTCCTTCACCGTCGCGGGTGCCTTCGACTGGGACGCCCGCGAGTTCCTGGCCACGCGGCACGAGGAAAGGGTGGACCTGCTCGAACTCTTCGCGTTCGGCCGGACCGTCGAGGTCGCGCTCGGCTACGGCGACCCCCGGGACCTGCGTCCGATGCTCACCGGGCCGGTGACCGAGCTCAGCACCGACTTTTCGGCCGGGTCCTCGCCCGAGCTGTCCGTCAGCGGCAGCGACGGCCTGTACCCCCTCACCGTCGGCAAGAACACCCGCCACTGGGAGAACAAGCCCGACAGCGTGGCCGTGCAGGACGTGGCCCAGGCCGCAGGCCTAAGCACCGACGTCCGTCCCACCAGCCCCAGCAAGGAGCGCATCGACCAGAACAACGAGGCGGACCTCGTCTTCGTGACGAAGCTGGCCGAACGGAACGGGGCGACATTTTACGAGCGCGACGGCAGCCTCTACTTCGGCCCGCGGCGCAACGACACGACGGACGTCGCGGAGCTCACCTGGGGCGCCGGCCTGCTGAGCTTCAGCCCCGAGGCGAACCTGGCGCGGCAGATCGCGGAGGTGAGGGTGCACAGCCGGTCGGAGGCGACGGGCAAGCCGATCGTGGGGCGGGCCCGGCGGGGAGAGGAGTCGGGCCGGGACACGCGGGCCAAGAGCGGCGGCGAGCGGATCGACACCACGCTGGCGCCGAATCCGGTGCTCAACATCCGGGCCGCGGTCCGCACCCAGGAGGAGGCGGACGCGCGAGCCAAGGCGGTGCTCGAGGAGCGGGCCCAGGACTTCGTCACCGGCGGCGGCGAGTGCGTCGGGCTCCCCGGGGTGCTGCCCGACACCAACGTCACGGTGAACGGCCTGGGGCGTGCCTTCAGCAAGACGTACTACGTGTCGGAGGCGACCCACACCATCGACGGCGGCGGATACCACACCACCTTCAAGGTGCAGGAGACGACGGTCTGATGAACACCGCTCTGTGGCAGGTGGCCGGCGAGGCAGACCGGGAGTCGGACGGCTTCATCACGGGGGTGGCCGTCGGCGAGGTGACCGACAACAAGGACCCCGAGAGCCGGGCGCGCGTCCGGGTGCGCCTGCCCTGGCAGCCGGACGGTGCCACGAGCCACTGGGCGCGCGCCGCGATGCCCATGGCCGGCGGCGATCGCGGGACGTACTTCCTCCCCGAGGTCGGCGACGAGGTGCTGGTGGCTGCCGAACAGGGCGACCCGTCACGTCTGTACGTCCTCGGGGTCCTGTGGAACGGGAACCAGAAGCCACCGGCGAACAACGACGACGGCGCCAACAACACACGGGTGATCAAGAGCCGGTCCGGCCACACCATCCGGTTCAACGACGACAGCGCGAAGCCCGAGATCGAAGTGGCGCTCGCGGACGGGAAGCGCATCGCTCTGGACAACGACGGCATCACCGTCGACGACGGGAAGCAGAACGTCATCACGGTGGCGACCTCGTCCGGCGCCATCACGGTCAGCGCCGGCCAGAAGCTCACCCTCAAGGCGGCCACCGTCTCCATCGAGGCCACGACGTCGATGACCGTGAAGTCGTCGGGGAACCTGACGCTGCAGGGGGCGCTCGTACGGATCAACTGAGGACGCCACGTCGCCGGGATACGAGGACAGCCGCCACGAGACGAAAGGAGGAGGCATGGGCCAGCCAGCAGCGCGCGTCGGTGACCTCACCGCGCACGGCACACCGCTCGGCCCCGGGCCGGGCTGCCCGACCGTGCTCGTCGGGAACCGACCGGCGTGGCGTGCCGGGTCGGATCTCCACACGTGCCCGTTGTCCGACGGTCCCAAGCCACACGTCGGGGGCACCGTCGCAGTCGGGAGCACGACCGTCACCATCGGCGGGCTGCCAGCGGCGCGACTGGGTGACCAGGTCCTGGAAGCCGGGCCGCCGAACGCGATCAGCGCCGGTGAACCGACGGTGCAGATCGGCTAGCCATGGTCGACGACGAACTGGGGCGCGAGTTCCTCGGGACGGGCTGGGCCTTCCCGGTGGCGATCGGTGCCGACACGGGACTCCTTGAGCGGGCGTCCTTCGAGGAGGACATCCGGCAGTCCATCGCGATCATCCTGGGCACGGCCAAGGGGGAGCGGGTGATGCGTCCGGACTTCGGATGCGGAATCCACGACCTTGTGTTCGCCGCGATCAGCACGCAGGTGGTCGCCCAGATCGGGACCACGGTGCGCGAGGCCCTGCGTGACCACGAGGCGCGGATCGAGGTGCGACGGGTGGAGGTGGGAACCCGACACCTGGATCTGGGCCGCCTCGACGTCGTCATCGACTACCAGGTCCGGGACACGAACCAGCCAGGGAACGTCGTGTACCCGTTCTACTTCGAGGAATCGGCGAGCCGATGAGCACCTACCGTTCTCGTCTGGAGGCCGGCGTGCACCCGGGCACCGATCCCCGTCGGGCCGCGGAGCTCCGCCGCGTGCTGCGCCGTCTGGCGGGCTCGATCACGCCACGGTGGCGTCCGACCGGAGGGGCCGACGACTTCGGGTCGGCGCTCCTCGCGATCGGCGCCCGCCTCGTCGAAGAGACGACCCGGCGCCTGGACGGAACGGCCAGGCGCGACGCCCTCGCCTTCTTCGAGCTGCTGGGTCTGCCACCGGGCGACCCGCGGCCGGCCAGTGGGGTGCTGGTCATGGCACTCGGGACGCAACACGTGCAGTCGGTCTACGCCCCCGCCCAGACCCGGGTGACCGTCGGCGCCGACGGCGGGTCGGAGGTGACCTTCGAGACGCAGGTCAAGCTCCGCGTGGTTCCCGGCCGGGTGGCCGAGCTGGTCGCCGTCGACCCGGCGACCGACCGGGTGGAGGTGGCGCCCGCTCGGGTCACGTCCGTCGACCCGCCCGCCGCCGCTCCTTCGCACTACCGGGTGGTCACCTTCGCCGCGACCGGCAGCGCCACCGTGCAGCTCAGTCCCTCGACCGGCCTCGACGAGGGTGACGCGCTCCGATTCGGACGGCGCGTCCACCGGGTCCTCTCGGCGGACTCGAATGGACTCGTGACCCTCCGTGATCCGCTGGAGGAGCCGGCGCCGGCCGAGAGCACGGCGACCAGGGCCGCGTCGCTCGAGTCCTTCAGTATGCGGAACGTGCAGCGGCACGCGTTCTATGTCGGGCACAAGGAACTGCTCAACCTGGAGCAGCAGGCCACGGTCGACCTCGACCTCGCACCTGCCGTCCTCGCCCGCGAGCTGCGCGGGCTCGACGTCACGTACTCCCTGTACGGCACCCGCGCGGGGCGGAAGGAGCCGGACTGGCACCCGCTCGACGTCCTCGGCACGAGCGGGTCCCGGCTTCGCCTCGCGAAGGTCTGGTCGGGGCCGGTGGAGGAGGTGGAGGTCCACGGGCACAAGAGCCGCTGGCTGCGCGCGGAGCTTCAGGGAGGCGTCCTCGGCCGTCCGACCGCAACCCGCCGGGCGTCGAGCGTCGGGCTCACCGTCGCGTCGGTGGCCGACGACGCCGCGTCGACCGTCGCGTCCGGGGCGGGCACCACGGGGACGACCGAGGGGAGCCGCACCGTGCTGCACGCGGCCCACAACGGCACCCCGCTGGCGACCACACGACGGTTCTTCCCATTCGGGCCGGAGCCCCTGCGCTTCGACACCTTCGCCCTGGCCGCACCCGAGGCGCTGAGCAAGAAGGGTGCGACGGCCACCTTGGACATCAGGATGGTGGACTCCTCGATCACCCAGCTCGCGGTCGTCCTCTCCCACTCGACCGGTTCGCCCCTGCGTGCCTACGGAGTGGGTGTGAACGGCGACCTCCAGGTGCTCCTCCTCGACGCGACGGGCCCGCTGCGGTGGGCCGAGACGCGAGTGACCGCCGATGACGGCCAGCGCATGCCGCTCGCGGGGAAGCCACCGGTCGCCCTGGAGCGCGCCGAAGGCGGCGACATGGTCGTCGTCGTAGATGCGAACGGGGACCTCTGGAGCGCCACCATAAGGGTGTCCCCAACCCCGCCGGTGGTGACGGTCGAGGGCGCCTGGCACAAACTCGAGCGGCCGGAGGCGGCGCTCGGTGCGCGACCGGGAGCCCAGGGTGGGTCGGGCGTCGCAGACGCGTCGGACCTCGCGATGGTTGCTCCCGCTCCTGCCGGCCTGGCAGGGACCTCGGCGGTCGTGATCGGGCTGCCCAGGGGGATCCCGCACGTGCTGAGGCTCGACCGCAACGGCAAGGCGGTCGGCGGCTGGACCCCGCTAACGCCGCGCGGCCCCGCGCTGTCGTCAGCCGGCCAGCTCACCGCGGTCCAGGGCTCGCACTGGCCCCGGCGGCCCGACCGCCTCGAAGTGCTCGCACTGGACGACCAGGGGACCCCGTGGATCGCCACGATCGGGGACGACCCGACCGAGAAGAGGCTGACGGCCTCCTGGCGGCGCCTGACCGCGCAGAGCGGGCAGCCCGCGCCACCGGCGGCACGACTCGACGTCGTGCCCGCGGCGACCCGCTTCAGTCCGGACGCCGGGCCCGAGCACCTCTGGGTCTGCTATGCGGTCGCCCCGGGCACCGACGGACGGTCGGGGCTGCACGGGATGGACGAGGGCGCGGCGGGTGCGACCGGCTACCCCATCGCGGCCCAGGTCGCGGCGAGGTCTGCGCTGCACGCGAACCCGGCGGTGCGCGGCGTCGGGAACCTGCCCACGACCGTGGGTCGTGGTGAGGCCGACGACGAAGGGATCGTCTGGGAGGGAGGCGACAGGGCTACGCCGATCGTGCTGCCGGCACCGGCCTCCTCGAAGCGGCCGCTGCTGCTGCAGGGCGACGGGGACGCGCCGACCCTCGTGATCCCTGGGTCCGGCGAACGGCTGCTCCGGGCGACGCCCGCGCTGCAGACGGTCGTCTACGAGCTGCACGACATGGTCGAGCTCGAGAGCCAGTGGGTTCCCCACCAGGTCGAGATCACGGCGGACCCCGCCGACCCGGCCGCCTCGACCATGGTCGCCCTCGGCGCCGCCAACCGCCGGATCGTGCAGGGCCAGGTCCGTGTCTACGAGGTCCCCAGAGCTCAGCTCCCGAGTGGGGCCGCGCTCCGGTTCCTCCGACTGCGGAAGGACGAGCACATCGGCACCGTCGAGTCGGCTCTCGACGAGACCCGACTCCGGCTCGCGGACGAGGACACCACGCACACCGCGCCAGAGGGACGCCTTGTCATCGGCACGGCCAGCTACCGCGTCACCGCCGTGTCCGCCGACCGGGTCGCCACGCTGCAGCCGCCGGTCGCGGGCGTGTCGGCGGGTGAGGCGGTCTCGTACCGGGTCGTGGAGAAGGTTGCGGAGGCCGTCGTGACCGCGGCCCACTGGGGAACGCTGGCCAGGCTGGAGACGACGGACCGGCCCGCAGAGCTGACCTTCGAGGACCCGGCTAGCCCGCGGACCCAGCGCGTCACGATCGGCGCCGCGGCCGGTCCGTCGGTATGGGTGAGGCTGGGCGACCCGTGGCAGGTGCAGCCCGCGGCGGCGGGCGCCGCCGGGAGGCAACCGCCGACCTGGACGCAGCCGCCGACCTGGACGCAGACCAACCGCGAGCGCGGCTACCGCAACCCTGAGCTGTCCTGGGAGTACTACGACGGCGACGGCTGGCGTCGCCTCGAGACCGACTTCCGCGACGGCACGGACAACCTCTCCACCGGCGGCACCATCAGCTTCGTCGTCCCGTCCGACCTCACCACGACCGCCGAGATCGGAGGGAAGGACGACTACTGGATCCGGGCCCGGCTGGTGGGGGGCGACTACGGGCGACCGACCTACGTGGTCAGCCAGGAGCCGGGGCAGGGTAACACCACCGAACAGAGGATCGTCGTCGACACCTCGGAGCTCCGCCCCCCGGAGATCCTCGCGATCGAGGCCCGCTTCGCCGGTCTCGGCGAGGTGGCGCCCGAGGTGCTGCTGGTCGAGAACAACGTCGACGTGCTCGACCAGACGCAGGCGGCGTCCGCGGCCTCGGCGAGCTTCGAACTCTTCCAGGGGGCTCGTGCCATCGACGCGGATTCGGCCGAACCGGCGCTCTTCGCCGGCATGACGGGCCCGGTCGGCCGCGGTCCGCTCGTCCTGTTCGTCGACGCGGCCGACCGACCCGGAACCGGGGCGGTCCAGGTGGACCTGCGGACGCCGGACGGCTGGCAGCGGATCCCCGTCGAGGACGCGTCGGCGTCCCTGCGCCGCTCGGGCACGATCAGCCTGTCCTTGGACCACGACCCGGTCGCGGTGCGCCTGTTCGGGCAGGACCGGATCTGGTTTCGGTTCCGCCGCGGGGAGGCCCCGCAGCCCGGCACGGGCGGGAGCGTCACGGACGGCGGTCCGTGGGCGCCGGCCGTCCGCACGTTCCTGCCCAACGCCGTCCCGATCTGTCAGGCCGTGACGATCGGGCACGAGATCCTCGGCTCGAGCCGAGGCGAGCCGGGCACCGTCGTCCATCTCTCGACCGCGCCGGTGCTGCCGGCGAGTGTCGAGATCCGGGTACGGGAGGAGCTCGGCGACGAGGAGCGGGCTCGGCTGGAGGCGGAAGCGCGGACCTCCGCTGCCCGTCGGCGGGGGGCGCAGCCGCCAGTCGTCCTCGCGGGGCAGGACCGCATCCCCGGGACGTGGATCCTCTGGCGGCGGGGGGGGGGGGGGGGGGGGGGGGGGGGGGGGGGGGGGGGGGGGGGGGGGGGGGGGGGGGGGCGGGGCGGGGGGGGGGGCGGGGGGCCGGGGGGGGGCCTGCGCCTGGGCGCCCCCCCCCCCCCCCCCCCCCCCCCCCCCCCCCCCCCGCCCGGGTCTACGTCCTCGAACCGTCCACCGGCCGGGTGACGTTCGGGGACGGTCGAAACGGCCGCCTCCCGCCCGCGGGCCGGGACAACATCCGCTGCTTCGGCTACCAGCAGGGCGGGGGATCGGTCGGCAATCTCCGGGCCTGGTCGCCGACACGGCTGACGACGGCGGTGGCGGGCGTCGAGACCGTCGCGGTGGCGGGCGGGCCCGCGGGGGGGGGCCGCCCGCCGCCCGCCGACAAGGTCTTAGCGACTGCGCCGGCACGGCTACGCCACGCGGGCCGGGCGATGACGCCGGCCGACGTCGAGGCGCTGGCCGTGGCGGCCTCCGGCGACGTCCTTCGCGCGAGGTGTCGGCGCCCGCGCGGTCCCCGGGATCCCGTCCACGTCGCCGTCGCCGTCCGGGACGACTCCTCCCGCTGCCCGCGCCCCACCTCGGTCCAGCTCGAGGCGGTTGCCACCTACATCCGCACGACGGGGTGGGGAGGGCTGGCAGACGAGTCCGTCGAGGTCGACGGGCCGACCTTCGTCCCGCTCGCGGTCCGGGTGGAGCTCGTCGCGCCGCCGGAGCGGTGGGCCGAGGTCGAGGACTCCGCCCGGACGAGCCTCGTGGACTTCTTCGACCCGGTCACCGGCGGTCCCGACCGGTCGGGATGGCCGTTCGGCCGCGTGCCGACGCCCGCCGACCTGCTGCGGGTCCTGAGCCAGGTCGCCGGCCTGGACCGGGTGGCAGTGGCCACCGTCACGCGGGTGGACGGCGACCGGCTCGAGGAGCTGCCCGACGACGGCATGGTCTGCGCGGAGCCCGGACACGTCACCGTCGTGGTGACCGCGGAAGGAGCGTCCTCGTGAGCGAGATCCCCAGCGCGTTCGTCACCCCCCTCGACACGACGGACTTCGACCAGCTCGTCGAGCTCGGACGATCGCTGATCCCCCGGTACGCGCCGGACTGGACGGACCACAACCTCCACGACCCGGGCATGACCGTCCTCGACCTGCTGGCCTGGATCGTCGACCAGCAGGTGTACCGCACCGGCTTCGTCGGCGGCCGGCACCGCCTGACGTTCTCCGCGCTCCTCGGTCAGCGGCCACGGGGGCCCCGGCCCGCCCGCGGGGTGATCTGGCCCCGTCGGCGGCTGCCGGAGGGCCGGCTGGTTCCCGAAGGTGCCGACATCGCCTGCGTCGCGCACCCGACCCTCCGCTTCGTCCTCGCCCGGGCGGTCTACCTCACCTCCCGCGGCCTCGTCCGGGCCCACCTCACCATCGACGGCGCGGACCTGCCCGCGCCCTCCTCGGACCTCGACGGCGTCACGTGGGTCCTCGGGAACGGGGTCCGGCTGGCCGCGACGGCGCTGACGCTCTCGTTCGACGGCCCACTGGGCCGGCCGGGGCAGTCCGCCCCGGTGTCGTTCGGCTTCGACGTCGCGCCGCCGCCCGGACCGGCGCCGTCTGCGGCCGAGCGGCCATGGGGACCGGTGACCTACGAGTACCGGTCGGGCTGCCGCGGACCGTGGACCAGGCTCGCCGTCGAGCACGACGGCACAAGCGGCATGGCTCTCACCGGGCACGTCGTGCTGGAGATCCCGCCCGCGGCGCCGGACCGCGCCGACGGCTCGGAGCTGCGCATGTCCTTCGACCGCGGCTTCTTCCCGGTGCCGCCCCACGTGCGCGCGATCTGCGTCAACGCCCTCCCGATCGTGCAGATCGAGCGGATCGCCCCCGCGCTGTTCGGCGCGTCCGGGACCGGTCAGCCGGACCAGACGGTGGCCCTGGTCACCTCCGACCTGGTCGATCCGCCGTCCCGGCCGAACGGGCCAGCCCTGGAGGTCGAGGTCGGCCGGGAGCGCTGGGAGGAGCGACCGGACCTCTCCCGGTCCGGTCCAGACGACCCCCACTACGCCGTGCGGCCCGACCACATCCAGTTCGGCAACGGACTGAACGGGCGCCGCCCGCCACTGGGGGCTCCGATCGCCCACACCGAGCTGGCGCGCACGGCCGGAGCAGCCGGCGGGCTTCGGCCTGGCCAGTCGTGGACGGTCCCGGCGCTCGAGGCTGCCGGTGTCGCCTACGGCACGAACCGCCACGCGCTCACCGATGGCCGGGACGCCACGCGCGCCGACGAGCTCGTCGCCGCGGCACGACAGGTCGCGACGCGGCACGCGGCACTCCTCACCGACGAGGACCTCACGGCCGCCGCCTACGCGCTGCCGGGCATGGCCGTCGGCCGCGCCGAGGTGATTTCCCGCTTCGACCGCCGTATCCCCGACGTGCCCGCCGACGGCGTCCGGACGCTGGTCGTCGCACCACACCTCGTCCCCACCGGCCCTGGCGGGGAGAGCGCCGGTCCCGCCGTCGTGCCGACGTCGTACCTACGTGCGGTCGCCGAGCGGCTCAGCCGGCGGCGTGCCCTGGGAGAGCGCCTCGTGGTCCAGGGGCCGGTCGTCGTGACGGTCGACCTGTGGCTGACCATCACGACCCAGCCGTGGGCGGTCGGGGACGACGTCCGGGTCGCCGTGGAGACGGCCCTGCGTAACCGTCTCGCGGCGGTCCGGCGCTCCGACGCCGTCGACCCGTGGCCCCTGGGACGTGACCTCACGGTCTCGGAGGTGAGATTGCTGGCCGCGAACGTGCCCGGTGTAGCGGACGTGCCCCGGGTCCGGGTGGCGGTCTCGGGCGGGGAGCCCCAGGACGGGCCCGTGCAGGTGACGTCGGACGGTCTCGTCGTCGCCGGGCGGGTCGACGTCATGGCCAGCGTCGACACCGTCGCCAGCGCGGGCACTGAGCGGCCAGGGCGAGGGTGGGACTGATGCCTGTCGTGGACGAGCACTCCTACCGGTTCCGGCTGGCAGACCACTGGCGGGCGGGCGTCCGACGAGGGCTGGAGCTGCGCGGTGACCGGCTCGTCGTGCCGGACGAGCTGACGGTGCACCCGCTGCGCGGCGCGGCAAGGGCCGACGCCGCGGCGCTGCCGACCGTCGACGCGTGTGGCCAGCTGCTGTGGCTGCGTCCCAGGTCGCGACAGCTGATGCGCCTGCTGCCACGGCACCACGCTGCCTCCGAGCTCGGCCACATCAGCGGCCCGGTGCCGGCGCGGCGCCTCGTGGCGGGTGGGACCCTCCTCTGGGTTCTCGCGGACGGCGGGCTCGACCGCTACGGTGCCGCCAGCCTGCAGCGGCTGACCCCGCCTTGGCCACGGAGCGGCTGGCGGCTCTCCGACGTGATCGGCGACGGCGGAGACGGCGTCTGGGTGACCGAGGCCAGTGCCTCGCGCCGGTGGCGGCTGCGCCATCTCGACTGCTGGGGCCGTACCTGCGGCGAGCCCGTGCCGATTGACGGGCCCGACGGCGACGAGCTGTCGGTCATCCGCGTCGAAGGGTCCGGCCTCGTCGTGATGGACCCCGCCACGTCGACCACCCTGTTCATCGTGGACCCCGCGCCGGGGAGCGACCGATACCCGGCCGGTGCGCCGCGGCCGGTCAGGTCCGTCCCGGTCGACCCCCTCCATGGGGGCGGCCGCACGCTGCTCGCCGCCGGCCCGGGGGAGCGAGTCCACCTGCTGACGGTGCCCGACGGCGTACCGGGCCGTGGGCAGGCCACCTACCGGGCGATCGACCTCGCGAGCGGGGATGTCGAGCAGCACCAGAGCCTGAACGTCCCCCGCGTGCTGGGGCGCCCGACCTCGCTCCTCGCGTCAGCACCGCACCTCGTCCTCGCCTGCGCGCGCGGTCTCGCCACGATCGCGCCCACGCAGACGGCGCGGGAGCCCTCCGGGGCCACCTTCATCACCCCGGGACTGGTGTCCCCGGCCGGACCGCGCGCTGGGTGGAACCGAGCGGACGTGGACGCGCTGCTGCCGGCGGGAACGACCATGGAGCTGAGCTGGGCAGCGACCGACGACGCGTGGCTCGCCGACCGCGCCGCGCAGCTCCTGGCAGGACCCTCCACGCCTGCCCGCGTCGAGCAGCTGGAATCGCTGCTGGAGTGGCATGGGGAGGGCGTGACGTATCGCGGCGACCGCGACCAGGAGGAACGGCTGGCTGCCCTCCTCCACCAGGTCGAGGAGTCGACGTTGTGGCTCCGGGTCCGCCTGCACGTCGCGGCCGGCGGCACGGCGGCCGAGCTCAGAGGCCTCGCGGTGCGCTACCCGGACCGCTCGTACCTGGACGACCTGCCGGCCATCTACCGGGAGAACCCGCGCGCCGCCGAGGACCTGGCCCAGATCCTCGGGCCCTACGAGGTGCTGCTCGACGGCATCGACGAGACGCTGGAGAGGCTCCCGACCAGGTCCGATCCGGGGACGGCGGACGACGACTGGACCGACTACCTGCTCGGCTGGCTGGGGTTCCCCCCGCTGGCCGAGCTGTCCGCACCGGTGCGCCGGAGCGTGCTCGAGCGCGCCGCCGAGCTCCTCGACCTCCGCGGCACACAGGAGGGTCTCGAGCGCCTGCTGCACCTGGTGACCGGACGCCCGGCCGGCGTGACCGACTCGTCCCAGCAGCCGGCCGGGTGGTTCCTCGGAGGGGACGACGTGCCGGTGGTCGGGGCGGAGCCGACGCGACTGGGCGTGGACACCGTCGTCCTGCGCCGGCTGCCACGACCAGCGCGCGCGGGGGCCTTGGTGCTCGGCGACGCCCGGCTCGGCGACGCCTGCGCGGACTTGCCGTCGATGCTGGCCCAGCGCGCGAGGACCGTGACGGTCACGCTCGACGTCGACCTCGGCGGCCGCCAGGCGCTGGAGCCGGTGGTCGAGCGGCTGCTGGATGCGTTCGTCCCGGCGCATTGCCGGGTTCGGCTGGTCTGGAGCGGTCGGAGCGGTGACCGCACCCGCCGACTCGACGTCGATCTCCGCCTCGCACCCGAGGCGGGCGCCGGCGAGGTCGTCCACGCCGACTCCCGGCTCCATGGCGACGCCGACTGGCGGCTGGGGGTGACGACGCGGATCGGGAACTGGTCGCTCCCCGACCCCGGTCTGCACGCCGCCGTGCTGGACCACCGTGCCCGCCTGGGCACCGGATCCCGATTGCAGTAACGCTGAAGGAGCCACCATGGAGACGAAGAGCGGACCCGAGCGGGGCGCCTGGTCCCGTCGGCCCAGCTACACGCAGCGCCAGATGCTGACGGCCGAGCTGCTCAACGCGGGGCTCGATGACGAGCTCAAGAGGCAGCGGCTGCTCAACCGCGCCGTCCATGGCTTCGGCGTGGTCCTGGGGCTCGGGGTGTCCGCGGACGCCGAGGGCCGGCTCGACCTGCAGCGGGGCTGCCTGGAGCTCACCCCCGGCCTCGCGCTCGACCGGCGCGGCCGCATGCTGTTGTGGGAGGGCGGACGGCTCGGGATCGGTGACCTCGTCGGCCCCGCCCCGGAACGGGCCGGCCGGTACACGCTCCGCGCGCACTTCTCCGCCCGCCCGCCGCTCGTCGACGACTGCGGCACGTACTCCGGTGACCGGGCCCACTGGTCGGAGGAGGGCGTCGTCTTCTCGCTCCGCTGGGACCGCAACGAGGTCGACCGGGGGTGCCCCAGCCACGCCGACGGCGCCTGCCTCACCCATGAGCAGTACCTGGTGCGGCGCACCGGTGGGCTGCTCGGTGGCGAGGGCACCGGCGTCGACCCCAGCGGTGACGTCGACTGGCTCCTCAAGCCGCCCGGCGAGTCCCGCCCGACCGGCCACGACGGGTGGACCTACGACCCCGACCCCCAGGCATGCGTCCCGCTCGCCTGCATCCAGATCTGCGATCTCGCAGAGCACCGCAGCGGTCCGGACGACGCAGAGGCGGCGCAGGACGCCGGACCGGTCACGAACGGGCCCTCGGACGGCGTGGTGGAGGAGCAACCGCCGCACGGCCTGGGCCCGCGACCGCCGGATGAGCCCCACTGCGAGCCGCGGTACGGGCTCTGCCCGTCGTCCCCGGTGGAGGTACCCGGCATCCGCCCGCTGGTATACCGCAACCCGCTGCTCTACGAGCTGGTGAACTGCTGCGACGCCGACACCGCCCGGGTGGAGACCATCTCGTGGCAGGCATGGATCGACAGGGGCTGGCCCTCCCGGGTGCCCTGGGAAGCCTTCGCCCGGCAGTTGGAGCCCACCTCCGAGGGCTTCGAGATCTGGTTCACCAGGCGGCTCGACCCACTCAGCCTGCACGAGGCCGGCATCTTCATGACGGCCTGGTACCAGGACGACGACGCGAGCTGGCGCAGCTACCGGGTCCCGCTCAGGAAGATCGAACCGTTGACGCGCGACGGTCACGTTCGAGGCGCCCGCCTCGTCCCGGACGAGGAGTGGTTGAACGCGGAGGTCCGGGGGCGGCGATCGAACCTCTTCGGCGGCTCCAGGTTCGAGGTCACGATCCGGGGACAGCTCGTCCGCGACACGTGTGGCCGGATGCTCGACGCCCGCCCAGTCGGCCTCGACTGCGGGGTCCGTTGCCAGGCCAGGCCGGGCGCGGAGCTCATCTCGGCGTTTCAGGTCGCGCCGCACCCGCGCTACGGGTCGGCGGCTCGAAGCCACGAGGGGTCGGGCGAGGGCTCGGACGCGGGCGAAGGCTTCCACGGACCGGGCGGCAGCGGACAGGAGGGGCGATGAGCGCCGACGACGTCGGCCTGCCCGACAGCGAGTGCCGAGAAGCTGACCGCGCGGCGGCCGGAGACGAAGGAGCGACGTCCCGATGAAGACCTACCAGAAGAGCGGTCTCGAGCTGCCGCAGAAGGCGAGGCCTACGGGCATCGAGCGCGTACGGTTCCACGACGGCATGCTGGTCAGCGCCGACGACCTGGACGCTGCCACCGCCTACCCGGGCTCGCTGCTGCAGTCCGTGCTGCGGGCGTACTTCGGCTGCGGTGTCGTCTGCGGACTCGAGCTGCGACCGACCCAGACCACTGTGGAGCCGGTCTGGACCCTGTGCGTCGAGCGTGGGATGTCTTTGGACTGTCAGGGGTACCCGATCGAGCTCGTGGCGCCCGTCGTCCTCGACCTAAGCCCGGACGCGTGCACATGCGAGACGCCGCCTGCCACAGTGCTGATCGCCGTGCGGCGGGCGACCCTGGACGCGGACAGCCGTGGCCCATGCTCGTGCGGGGACGACGGCCCGCACCTGAGCTGCGGGAGGGTGCGGGACCAGGTGATCGTGAAGGCGTTCACCAAGGAGCAGATCGACGCGCTGCCGGGATCCGTGTGCCAGCTCGAGACCGCCGGGGACCAAGAACCTGGCCTCGCCACGGGAGCCCGCGCCGGTCGCAACGCACCCGACGACCCGTGCCAGGCGATGACGGAGTGCCGCGGCTGCGCGTGCGACGCCGCCTGGGTGCTGCTCGGCGCGGTGACGCTGCACCCGGACAAGGGCATTGAGCAGATCGACTCGAGCCAGCGGCGCTGGGTCAAGCCGGTGGCCGCGATGTGCGCGCTCTCGCGCGTCACGGACGTTCTCGACCGCGTGAGGGACCTGGAGGAATCGGTGCGCGCACTGTCCGGGAGCGCGAAAGCGTCCACGACCCCGGCGACCCCGACGACCCCGGCGACCCCGGCGACCCCGACGACCCCGACGACCCCGACGACCCCGACGACCCCGACGACCCCGAGTGACCAGGGGACCCCGGGGGCGGCAGGGACCGCGACCCCCACGAACTCGTCGGCCTCGGCCCCGTCGACCGCATCCACCGCGCCGCCTCCGTCGACGCCGTCGTCCACGTCGACCCCCTCGAGCTCCACTCCGACGACCTAGGGCGGACCCGTGGCCACCACCCGCCAGCCGCCGGCCCCTAGGCGCGGTGCGGAGCCTCGTCGGCCGCGGGCCGCGGCGCAGCCGCAGCGGGTCCCGCCACGCGATGCGCCTGCGGACCTGCAGCGACGACTGGGCAACCGCGGCGTGGCGACTCTGCTGCGTCGCGACGCGGCCGGTGGCGCACCGTCGACCCCTGGCGGGATCCCGGCGACGACGGCGCCCGCGGGCGGACGGCAGCTCGGAGGCGGGGCTCGAGTGGAGGCCGCACCCGCCGTGCCGGGTCGCGTGCTCGAGGCGACCCTCGCGGCGGTCGCGCCCTGGGGGGAGGGTCCGCGCGGATCGGCCCCGGACGCAGCGTCCCGGGCGGCCGTGGGCGATCCGTCACTCGCGGTGTCCTCCGTGGCGCCCCCGCCGGCAGGCGTGGGTGTCAGTGAGCCGCCGGCGCCCGCGCGCTCGCAGGAGTCACTCGCGCCCGCCGACCTTGCTCCGACCACTTCCGGTGAAGCGGTACGCGGTGAGGAGCCGCAGGCGCCGGGACCGGGGCAAGCGGTCGCAGCGGCGTCGCAAGCAGAGACCGAACAGCCACCGTCGCCGCTCGAGGCGATGGCTCCGACGGTCACCGCGATCACCCGGCGAGCAGCACAGACAGCACGCCACAGCCCCGCCCCGTCCACCGTGGCCAACGCGCAGGCCGCTGCGGTGCGTCCGGCGACCGAGCAGCAGCGAAGCGCGGCGCTCGCGACGGTGGACAAGCTGGACAGCGCGCAGGAGAGCACGCAGGACTTCGAACGGGCCGCGTTCAGAGCTGCCCTGCGTGAGGCGATCGAGAAGGCGACGCCGACTCCGACCACCGAGGAGGAGGCGCACGAGGTGGTCGAGAGCGGCGCGCAGACCGCGAGCGTGACGCTCCAAGGACAGCTGGCGGGCCAGAAGGACGCCGCGGTCGGTCCCTTGAGGCAGCCGGGCGACGTCCGGCCGCAAGACCTGGGACCCGAGCCACCGCAGGTCGCCCTCCAGCCGGAGCAGGTAGGCGAGGCGCCGGCACCGGTCTCCGCCGCATCCGCCGTGCCACCCGCCCTGCCCCGGGAGCGGCTGGACTACTCCGAGCACCGGCAGGCGACCGACCAGGCGATGGAGGAGAACGGCGTCTCCCGCGCACAGTTGGAGAAGGGGAACGAGCCGGAGTTCGGACAGGCCCTGGAAGCCAGGTCGGAGGCGGAGCAGCACGAGGCGCAGGCGGCCACGACGTACCAAGCCTCGGAGGCCGACCTCCGCGCCGGCGCGGAGAGCCGCGCGCAGGGCACGCTAGCGGGCGGGCTCGCCGCGATGCATGGTGCGCGCACGGGAGCCATCGGGAAGGTCGCCGGCCGGCAGGTCGGGACGATGACCAAGGACGAGGCCGAACGCCGCCGCGTCACCGCGACCATCGAGGGGATCAAGAACCAGACCCGGGCCGACGTCGAGACGATCCTCAAGGAGATGGACAGCGAGGCCAGTCGGATCTTCGGCGAGGGCCTGACTGCTGCCGAACGTGCTTACGAGGAGGTCTTCGAGGAGGAGAAGGGCGGCGTCGGCACGTGGCTGACGACCTGGGGCTCCGACTGGGAGGAGCTCATCGAGAGCTCCCTGAAGAGGGCCCGGGACGAGTATCTGCGGCAGGTCGACATCGCCATCGACAAGGTCGCCGACTGCGTCGACACCAAGCTCGCCGCCGCGAAGAAGCGGGTCATCGAGGGCCGGGCCCAGGTCCAGGCCTTCGTGGACGGCCTCGATCAGAGCGTCCGCACGTTCGGCCAGGAGGCGCTGACCTCGGTCGAGAGCGAGTTCGACGCCATGACCCAGACCATCGAGGCGCGCAAGGACGCGCTGGTCGACAATCTGACCACCCAGTTCAAGGCGTCCTACGAGCGGATGTCCGCGAAGGAGCAGGAGCTCCGCGAGGCCAACAAGTCCCTGTGGCAGCGCGTCTACGACGCCACGGTCGGACTCATCCAGAAGATCCTCGCGTTCAAGGACCTGCTGCTCAGCATCCTGGCGAAGGCGTCGGATGTCGTCGGCGACATCATCACCGACCCAATCGGGTTCCTCGGAAACCTGGTCTCGGGCGTCGCCCTCGGTCTGGAGAACTTCGTCGCCAACATCGGCAAGCACCTCCAGAAGGGCTTGATGGACTGGCTCTTCGGTGCCCTGGGCAAGGCCGGGATCGCGATGCCCGAGACCCTGGACCTCCAGGGCATCGTCAGCATCGCCCTTCAGGTCCTCGGTCTGACCTACGCCAACTTCCGTGCCCGCGCGGTCAAGATCGTCGGCGAGCCGGTCGTGTCGGCTCTCGAGAAGACGGCTGAGGTCTTCAGCATCGTCGCGACTGAGGGCGTCCCCGGGCTCTGGCGGTTCATCAGGGTGAAGCTCGCCGAGCTGAAGTCGATGGTGCTGGACGCCATCTGGGACTTCATCAAGGTGGAGGTCATCGAGGCGGGCATCGCCTGGCTGGTCGGCCTCCTCAACCCGGCGTCCGCATTCTTCAAGGCGTGCAAGGCCATCTACGACATCATCATGTTCTTCATCAACCGCGGCTCGCAGATCGTCGATCTAATCAACGCCGTGCTCGACTCGATCGGCGCGATCGCGAAGGGCTCGATCGGAGTGGCCGCGAAGTTCGTCGAGGACGCCCTCGCCAAGGCCATACCCGTGGCGATCGGCTTCCTCGCCAGCCTCCTGGGTCTCGGAGACATCAGTGCCACCATCCGGAAGACCATCGATAAGGCGCGAGCCCCAGTCGACGAGGCGATCGACTGGGTGATCGGGCAAGCAGTCAAGCTCGTCAAGGCCGCGGGCAAGTTGATCGGCGGAGCGCTCGTCAAGAAGCGGCCCGACGAGGTCGCCGAGGACGACCCCGAAAAGGCGGCGAAGGTCGAAGCCGGCCTCGCGGCCATTGATGCCGAAGAGGAGCGCCGCCTCGAGGAGGGAACCCTGACCCAGGAGGCTGCGGAAGCCGTGGCGGCCACGGTGCGGAAGGATCACCCGGTGTTCACGTCGATCACTGTCATCGACGCAGAGGGCAGGTGGGACTACGACTATGTCGCCAGTCCGGGGAAGAAGAAGGAGGGTGCGCCGCAGGCAGAGGAGTCCGGGATAATCTACTTAACCGGCCTTGAATCGGTGGAGCCGGTGCTGAGTGATGTCGGCAGGCTCGAACACGGGGTCTCAAGTCCGCAGAAGAGAGATTACCCGGCGGCTCCAAAGGTTCTCGAGCGGGAAATTGGAGAGAGCCTGGCACGCGCGTCGGGTCTCCCACTGGAGGGGAAGGACGAGCCCTGGAAGATGCTGACGACCAAGGGCGCGACCGTTGACGCTCCCGATGGTCCTCCCGGCCAGCAGTCCGTGCCTGACCGTCTTCCGCCGACGCCTGACCGTCGTTTGCTCGAGCAACCGACGGTCACATCGCCGAAGGATGAGACCTGGGACCCGCTCACGAAGAGGGGTAAGAGAAGAACGCGTAATCCCGCTCACTCGGTACAGCCTGATTTCCTCCTTGTCGGACCGAAGAAGATCGAGGTCTTCGAAGTTACTCTAGACGCGTCCTTCAGGCTGGGCCGTCAAGAGAAGCGCATGAAATTTAGCAAGGGCGCTAAGAAGTTCCAAATCGCACACAAGATCGAGCAGCTCGCCAACGTTGAACACCTCGCGCGACGCTTCCCGAACCTTCCGATAGTCTTCAACATCCAGACGGGAGGGCAGCCATTGTTCCGTGACGGCGAAGTTCAACAAGCCATCGAAGCGGAGTTGCTAAGGCTTCGAGAGAAGTTCACGAAGGAAGGGCTGGGCAACACTGTCACGGTTGCCTGGCGAACGTAGTGCGTAAGGACTCTGGCGGGCCCGCTGCTGTACTCCTCGGGTGTCTACCTTCGACCTGCCGTCCTGCTCTTCTAGCTCGTGCGCGGCGAGCGCGGTCCTCAATGAGGTTTGCTCACCGGCTTCGACTGCCCGATTGGCATCGGTGCAGGTCGCCGTAGGCGTTTACCAAGAGGGCGCTGGCTCTCGAGGAAAAGATCGTCTCGCCAATGGCCGATTTCCTCTTCCACGGGAGCCCGCTGTGTCTCATCGTGCCAGCCTGAATGTGTCCGCACCGGTGTTGAAGGCCGTGACCGACTGGATCGCCCGCAGACGGCGTCGACCGCGATCGCATCCGGGCCAGCGGGCCGGCCCGGTGCACACCCAAGTCGTCCTGGTATTGCGTTGGCTGCGCCACCGCAGGGACGTGTGCACCTTGGCCGCCAGCGCGGGGCTGAGCATTGCCAACGCCTACCGCCATCTGCACGAGGCGCTCGACGTGATCGCCGCGCACGCCCCCGACCTGGCCGACGTGCTGACCCGCGCCCGCCGCGACGCACTGTCGCTCCTGTGCCTGCACGGCCGCTGCGCGTGGAGCGGGTGACGGTGGAGCGGGTGACGGGAATCGAACCCGCACAGTCAGCTTGGAAGGCTCGGGACTCCAGGGGTCATCTTGGCTGGTCAGCGCCAAGTCGGGCGCATGCCGTGCCTTCCGCGTGCCTCGGCGTCACGAGGCCGGAGGAGCGGCTCCTTGCTGTCCCAAGGCCAGTGGCCAGTCGGGTGCTGCGATTCGTAACGCCATTTGCTGCCCACGCCGGCTCCGGAGGAGCGAGTCCCTCCTGTCCTCCCCGTCCGGGACGGCTCACCGGGCCGGTCAGGCGGGACGGTGGACGACGGCATGGCCACTGTCCTGCGATATAGCCGGGCGGGTTCCTCCACCGAGCAGTCTCAGTCCGCACAGTCGACCGCAACGGCGAGGGCTCCGCAGATCTGCCGCATGCGCGTGTCGGCCAACCGTCCGAGCCGCTCGACGAGGACCCCGACAGAGACGCTCTCGACCGAGTCCATGTTGACCACGCAGCGGCGGGGTACCGGGTCCTCGCCGGGCTCGAGCCCGACTTCGCTGACGAGGCCGCGGATGGTGGTGGTGCACGGTGCGACGAGTGCCCGCCGGTGTCGGGGGATCACTGCGTCGCGGGAGAGGACGACGACGGGGCGGCGCCCGATCTCGGCCATCTCGCACCACCAGACCTCACCGCGCGCGGGCAGGGTGGTCACGACCGTCCGGCGGCTTCGCGGAACGACGCCAAATCACCCCACTCGTCCGGTTCGTGGAGGGGGTGTTCGTCGTAGGCGGTGTAGCTCGCCTCGACTTCGGCCGCACGGTGGCGCGCCACCAGTGCGCGCAGCGCCTCGTCAATCATGGCGGCGTCGGTGTCACCGGATCGCACACGTCGGGCGGCCTGGAGAAGTTCATCGTCGACGGTGGTGCTGAGTCGTGTTCTAGTCATGCCACAAGTATGCCATTGCAGGCGTGTGCAGTACCACGGTGACATCAGCACCCCGTCGCCCCTCCTACCGCAACCGCGCACCCCGCCCCGGGCAGGCGCTGCTGGCACCGATCCGCCAGCTCATCGAGTCGGTCTACGACATCCTCAAAGGCCAACTCGACCTGGAACTGCACGGCGGCCGCAGCCTGGTCGGAGTCACGCTCGACCCTGTCCGGCGCGTCGGCCGGAAGCTGAGCCGGACAGTGACAACTCGCCTCCTGGTCACGTGCCACATGACGGCACGGTGACGGAGACGTGACGCGCTTTCCGGACCCTGAGGTGGTCAGCGCGCGGTCGAGGTAGGTCGGGCAGCTACGTCAGGAGCGCCATGGTGGCTGGTCAGAAGAGGTGGCGGACTGCCGATCGGCACGTCAGGCCCAGCGCCGACCAGTCCAGTCGTGAGTGGCGCCGCCGCCTCGAGGAGTTGTTCGCCACGAGCGCGGTGTCGCAGGAGGACCGCCTCGACAACCTCACCCTGTACATGCCGCGAGCCGCCGTCGCAGACGTGGTCGCAATCAACGAGCTGTACCAGCGGGTGCTGTCCGTCCCAGGATCGATATTCGAGTTCGGTACTCGGTGGGGACGGCGCCTCCCGTTGTTCATCGCCTTGCGGGAACTGTACGAGCCGTACGACTACACACGCAGGATCGTCGGGTTCGACACCTTCTCGGGGTTTCCCGGCGTGCACCCCGACGACGGAAACCACCCTGAGATCCGGCCGGGCTCCATGTCGACGGGCGACGGTTACTCCGAGCACCTGACGCAGGTCCTCGAGGCCCATGAGGCACAGACCGCCCTCCCGCACATTCGGCGTTCCGAGGTTCGCGTCGGAGACGTCCTCGAGACCCTCCCGGGCTATCTGCTGGATTATCCGGAGACGATCATCAGCCTGGCGTACTTCGACCTAGACCTGTACGAGGGGACACGGGCATGTCTGCGGACCATCCGTCCCCGTCTGGTCCCGGGCAGCATCGTGGCCTTCGACGAACTGGCGCACCACAACTTCCCTGGCGAAACGCTGGCACTCCTCGACGAGTTTGGATTCCGGTGGGGTGCTTTCGAGAAGCTCCCCCATCACCGGGGACCTGCCTTCCTCACCGTCACGACCGTCCCCACCGCATGAGCGGGTCCGCGTAGCAGAGGAGGCGGATAGGCAGTGGCCACCCTGGTCGACGTCCAGCTCAAGGAGTTCGAACAGCTCCGTCAGGAGATCGTTACGCGCATCAACCTGGCGTACGCGCTGATCGCCGTAGAACTGACCATTCTCGGCGCGGGGTTGACGCTCTTCGAGAAGCTGCCCGAGGTGGTGATCGGCCTCGCCGTGGCGTCGAGCTTCCTCTGGCTCATCTTCATCGACCATGCCGTGCAGGTGTACAAGCTGGCGGCCTACATCGCTCTCTGGATCGGACCGCGGCTGAGGAGTGCCGTCCCCGGCTCCCTGCTCTGGGAAGAGTTCTTGCGCCGCGTCGACGGGGGGAGAGCGGAGGCCGCCCACGCCCTGTTCGGGAGGGACGACGCCCCCAAGCCCACCGGTTGGGTGAAGTCCGGCGGACCGAGTGCGGTTCTCGCTTTCCTCTTCGGCGGTTCGCCGCCCGTCCTCGTCGCGGCCTACCTGGCGGCTGCGGAGCTGTCGGGACCGCCCCTCGAACAGGCCGTGCGGTGGGGAGCCCTTGGGGTCACCGCGGCACTCTGGAGTCTCGCGCTCCTTCGCTACCGGTGCTTCCGGGCAACCGTCGCGAGCATCAAGGCGGCGATCCTCGAGAGGAGCGACGGCGAGGGTGCCGCCACGCCCGATGGCGCCGTACCCAGTGAGCCGAGTTCAGTGAGCGCCTCACTGGGCGGATGAGCCCTTGCCTCGCCACGAACTCTTCGGCTCGCCGTCCTTCCACGTGCCGGGCAGCATGGCCGCCGCCACAGGGGTGCGGATCGCTCCCTCGCCCGTGCATGACGGCGGAGTCGTGCTGACGACCAGGGACGGCCGAAACCATCGGGTGTCGTTGACGGCCCCGGTGACGGGCGTCCTGCGTGTGCGCCTGCGCGGAGCGGCGTCACCATCCCCTCGGACGGGCATCCTCCTGGATGTCGCTGAGCAGCCGGTCGAACTCCGCGTGCACGAGGATGATCTTCTGTTCACCTCCTGGGACCGCGAGGGGTCTTGGAGTGCGGATGGCGCGGAGTTCCGCTGGGGGGCGCTGTCGTGCTCGTTCCTACCGTGGGCTCAACGTGTCCCTGGGCTCCCGCCCGGGCCGCGCGGTCCGGTGGAGCTGGATCCCCGGTGGACCACGCACGTGCTCTTAGAGCCGGACACGGGTCTCTTTGGGGGAGGTGCGAGCGTCCAGGGGCCCAACCTGCGTGGCCGGACCAGGAGTTGCATCAACGTGAACGCCGGCGGGGTCGCCGGCGTCGACGCCTCCTATCTCAATGTGCCGCTGTTCTGGTCGGACGTCGGCTGGGGGGTTTTCGTCAACACAGGGAGTCCCGTCATCGCGGACCTTGGCGACCACCACAGCGAGATAGCCGTGTTGACCACGTACGACTCGGACCTCGACTTGTTCTTCCTCTCGGGGGAGCCCGAGAACATGCTCGACCAGTACGGCGCACTGACGGGGCTGCCCGCTCCGCAGCCTGACTGGCTCCTCGGCCTGTGGACCAGCCGGGACTCGTACTTCACGGCGGCCGAGGTCGGCGCGGTGCTGGACAGGTATGAGGAGGCGGAGTGCCCAGTCGACGTGCTGCACGTCGACGCGTGGCAGACGGGCAACCTGTTCGACGAGCAGAGCAGCAACTGGCAGGTGGACCGCGAGCGCTGGCCGCCCGACTGGTCGGCAAGGCTGCGGCGTTCTGGAGTTCACCTCAGTCTCTGGACCAACCCCTTGGTGCACCCGGAGAGCCCCGCCGGCGCGGACGCCGTTGGCCGCGGCCTCGTGCTCCGTACCGCTGACGGGCGGCCGGCTGAGCTCCCGGACGGCTCCTCACGCCTCGTCGTCGACTTCACGGCCCCCGGTGCGCAGGAGTGGTGGCAGGAGCGGATCGCGGTCCTCATCGCCGAGGGGGCGGAGGTGGTGAAGGCGGACTTCGGCGAGGAAGTGCCCCTCGACGCCCGGCTCCACGAGGGCATCGAAGGTTGGCGGGTCCGCAACAGCTACGCCCTCGCTTACCAGGCCGCGACCCACAGAGCCACGCGAACCTGGGCAGAGTCGCAGCCCAAGACGGTGTTCTGTCGCTCGGGAACAGCCGGCTCGCAGCGCTTCGCTGTTCACTGGGTGGGGGACACACCGTCGACCTGGCTGGGGATGACGTCGGCTCTGCGCGCGTGTCTGTCGCTGTCGCTGTCCGGCTTCGCCTTCGTAGGGTCGGACGTAGGTGGGTTCTGGGCTCCCGGGAGCATGGACAGGTGCGCGCGAGCGTTCGAGACCTTCGACTCGAGCGCGTTCGAGGCGGATGTCGAGCCGGAGCTGTACGTGCGCTGGGTGCAGTGGGGGATGCTCTCGCCTCTCATGCGGCTGCACGGGACCGGGCGGCGAGAACCCTGGGCCTATCCCGAGCCCTTCGGAGAGATAGCCACAGCCGCCTGTCGCCTGCGTCGGATGCTTCGACAACACCTCGCCCGGACGGCACGGGACGCGGTGACTCGTGGGCGGCCCCTGATGCGCCCCATGGTGCTCGCCTACCCACGTGACCGCGCCGCGCGTGCCGCCGAATTGCAGTACATGCTGGGGGACCGCCTCCTCGTCGCCCCCGTGCTCGTTCCCGGCGGAGAGATTCACGTCTGGGTTCCGGACGGCAGGTGGTGTCCCTTGGTGGACGACGCAAATGTCGAGCTCCTCGGGCCGGGCTGGACATCGCTGAAGCTCCCCCTCTCGGCGGTCCCCGCATGGATATCGGTGCCGTCGGAGCACGACGTCTGGTCCGCCGAACAAGTGCGCCGGCACTTCTTCGGGGGGACGCCCACCAGTGGGGGCCCGGATTGCCATTGACTGGTAGACCGGATGGGACGCCAGTGCCGCTAGGAGGAGATCCCGACCGGACGAGGCTTTCGCACCGCGGCTCACCGGAGGGTGACGTCCCGCGAGGTGGTGGAAGTCGAAGCTGCGGCGTTACTGCATCCTCAGGACGGAGGATCTATGTCGGAGCATATTGAGGTGCCGGAGAGCAAGGATCTCCGTGATCGGGAGAGGGGTAAACCACGATGGTGGCGCACTGCCGGCCTAAAGAGGGCGGTGGCCGCAGTGTACAGCGCCATTCTGGCATTCCTTTCCTCGCTACTGACGGCAGTAGGTGGCGCAGAGACGGGGGTTTGACTCCGTCACTGACGGTCAATGGCTGACGGCGGCGGTCTCCGCGCTCGTTGCTCTAGGCGGTGCCGCCGGTCTCACCTACTACGACCCGAACAAGCGTGGATGACAACTTCTGCAGGTAGGCTCCCCGATCGATACACCCTTGAATCTTGCGCGGCGCAAAGCCCGCTCGCTGCACACGTCAGTCCTAGACTTCGAGGGGGCGGACATAACAATTCGGGTCCGTGAGGTTGCATCGAAGGACTTGGATCGGCGTAGCCTCTGTGCCGATGCGCTTCCGGGTCGCATCCTTTTATCGGGCCGAGCCGCCGGGCTGGCGAGGGTCGTCCGCCGGCTCATATGACAATGAGCGTTTGGGGGTCGCAAGTCTTGCACCTTGCTCCATATAGCACGATGAACAGGTATATGCGGCGACCATGGTGAGCTGTGTGCCGAACAGTGGGGTCAGGACCGGCTCCGCTTCTGCCGGCGGGATGTCTACGGCTGCCACGCGGGGTCGCCGACCAGCGGCGCAAGAGTCGGGTACTAATCACCGGCCACGCGACCCCCACCTTACATCTTATGCGGTATGTGGCCCCGAGGATCCGACCTTCACGATCCGTCAATAATCCCTAGATCTGCGCGTTGACGATGCCCTTCCCCGGGTTTGCGGCGGATGACCGACGCGAACCGGGTGGCCGTCTACGCAGCAGGTTCGACAGTCCGCGCGCGCCCCTGGCCAGGGCGGCTCCGGTCGCGGCGTAGGCGCTGACTCCTATCAGCCGCGTGACGTTCACGACAAGCCTCGGGTCGGGCTTCACCAGATCGCGCACCGTCTCCTGTCCGGTCTGCCGAAGAGGTTCCACGTCGAAGGGGCTGCTCGGCGGGAGAGCTCCGGGAAGCTCGCCCTGCGGCGGGCCGTCTCCGAGAGTGGACAAGACCGGGAGTTCCTCGCGCAGAATCCCCTCGTGCAGATGGCGGACCAGTTCCTCCCGAACTTGCCCGAGTCCAGCGGTCGCGGGCAGACCGGCCACCGCGCGGAGCCGGGGTAGGCGATCTTCGTCGCTAGCGCGCGGCTGGGTGACGATGTCGACCAGTGAGCGGGCGGCATCGAGCCGTCCCCAGGTCCAGTCGTTGGCGCGCCACCGTGCGCTGAGGAAGGCTCCGAAGTTGCCTAGCTGATTGCCGGCCAGCTTGTCCCCGACCGTGAAGGTTTGCCCAGGCTCGGCGGGCACGCACGGACTCTGGTTCTGCGCGGAAAGCATGTGGAACGCGATGGCGCTCGTCTCAGCCAGGGGATCGGGTCGCAGAGGGCCGGTGAGCAACTCCACTGCTGCCAGCACGGCAGCGGTGGCCGTGGCGGAGTCGGTGGCGTCGCCAGCTGCCCCGACGAGACAGCCGACGAAGGCGCGAGGCCGGTTCGGCAGGTTGCTGGCGGCTTGGGCCAAGTTCTGCGCGTGGCTGACGAGTTCCCGCCAGATGTCGGCCCGGTCGGGCCAGCCGACGGCACCGGGATTGGTCGGCCGCCACACGGCCCGCCGTGCCAGCTCGGCGGGGCCGGGGGCGGGCCTGCTGCGCTGTGGTTCGGCGGCGAGTGCCCGGTCGGCGCGGGCGACAAGGACCTCGATCGTCTGGCGGACCTCGTAGAGCGCCGCTTCGATGAGGAGGCCGTCGTCCCCCAGTTCACGCGCAGCATCGAGAAGGACGGCGACGGTCCTCGCCAGGACCTGCGGGGAACGGAACCGGTGCAGTAGCCGGGCCAGGGCCTCGGCCCCGCCGCCGAGGGACTCGTCCCCGAGCACCATGTCCGGTCCGGCTCCATCGAGAGCTCCGAGCAGCCGTTCCGAATCCAGCCCGGCGAGGGGGGTTCTGGTGACGTCGGCGAAGCCGAGGGGATCGGCGCCGAGCACGGGCAGTGGATCGGTCCACAGCGCCCGGACGCGGTTGGCCTCCATTGCACCGGCGCGTCGGCGGTACGTTTCCACCGCGGCCAGCGCGCGGTCGTAGAGCGCTGCGAGGAACTGGCGCAGGTCTTGGCCTTCCGGCAGTTGGCCCAGCGCGTACTCGAGGACCTGCTGGTAGCCCTGTCGACGCAGAATGTCCCGCCGCAACTGCTCGAGATCGTCTAGGTCGTCGGCGAGTGCCTCGGTACCGCCCTGCAGCTCACGGGCGCGGCGCGCGGTCGTGACCGGGTCGGGCTTCTCGTCCTGGGGCGGTGGTGGCGGCCGGAAGGGCACTGGCTGCAGGTAGACGAGCCAGCGGACGACTGCCCGGTCCGCCGGCGCCGCCGCGATCGACCGGATCGCCCAGGCCACCGGGATGTTGTCGAGCACACCGCCGTCGATGACCAAGTCGCGTGAGACGCGCCCGTCTGCCGGCCGGGACTCGCTGTAAGAGCCGTAGTGCGTGGGCGGAGGGGACGGCGGGGTCACGGATCCAAGCGTGGTGGGCGCGAAGCCGACGCTGGCCGGTTCGAACGCACCGGGGAAGGACGAGGTGGTCCGCGCGGCGTAGGCCAAGCGGCGCAGCGCGGCGGTGCGGTCTTCCTGTTGACCTGCACCCATGCCCATTGACACGGCGGCGTCCTGCACGGGGTTGCGGAATCGAAACCACGCCCGGTTCCGGCGTTCCACGATCGGCGGTCCGAGGTCCTGGTAGCGGGTCCGCGCCACCGGTGTGAAGAGGGTGCAGGTCAGCACGGCGTCCATCCGCGGCGGGCTCTTTGGTGGTATCGCCGCCTCGACCAGTCGTTCCAGCTCCGGCGCCAGCGCCCCGTAGAACCCGCGGTCGCCGTCGAGCAGTGACTGAGGTCGGCGGACGCCGCGACGGACGAGACCCCCGAGGTCTCCCAGGCGCAGCCAGAGGTCGCGAATCGTACTGTCGAAGCGCATGCCGTGGACCACGCTGCACGCCATCAGGACGCTGTTCAAGCCGCCCGCGCTGGCTCCTGCCACCACGTCCACGGCGACGGACCCGTAACCGCTCGCCTCCAGTATCCGACGGTAGGTCGCCGTGCCTCCCTGCTGGCCGTCCTCGTCGTCGAATGCGCGCCGCAAACGATCGACCTCACTACAGGCGCCGCCCATCCAGACGGCGAGGCTCACCCCTCCTCGCATGCCCAGGGCGAGCCGCAACTCGGGAAGCCCGGTCATCTCACTCCCTCCCCTCTCCGGAGTCCGTGCCCGGTCTGCCGCTTTGAAGGGCCGCCACCGCCATGGTCTCGGGAGGCCGTCACCGGTTCATCACCCCACATGTCCTGTGGGAAATCGCCCGAGTGGGCCTGTCCTCGGTGCCCGGCTCAGCCGGCGCCGAGGGCGCGCAGCACCAGATGCTTGAGTACTCGGTCGGTCTTGGACTCCGGGTTCGAGTCGACGGCGAGACCGAGGGAGTGGATGTAGTCGGCCAACGCCGACTGCCTGGACTCCGCATCTCCCAGCTGCTTGGCGACGGTCGACAGCTCGAGGAAGTCCAGGTCGTCGACCGTCCAGCGTTCGGCCCGGACGCCCGGCGTACTACATCCTCTCCCGCGACGAGCCCTACACAGACCTGGGCGCGGACTGGCTGGCCCGCCGTCACGACGAGGCCCACACCCGCCGGCTGGTCGCCCAACTCGAGCGCCTCGGGCACACCGTGGTCCTCGATCCGGTCGCCTGACCGGCAACTCGAGAAGAACTGCAGGGTGAACCGCCCCGGGATTGATGGAGGCTTCCAACCCCCGAAGGATGGAAGTCATGGCGGCACCGAGGAAGTACCCCGACGAGCTGCGGGAGCGGTCGATCCGCTGCGCGCTCGACCTGGTCGGCGGGGCGGAGCAGTTGAGTGTCAACGCCGCCTGCAAGCGGGTCGGTGAGCAGCTGGGGATCGTGCCGGACTCGCTGCGGAACTGGGTGCAGCAGGCTCGCATCGACGCCGGCAACGCGCCGGGTCTGACCACCGACGAGCGGGCCCGGCTGGTCGAGCTGGAGCGGGAGAATCGCGAGCTGCGCCGGGCGAACGAGATCCTCAAGAGCGCGTCGGCTTTCTTCGTGGCGGAGCTCGACCGCCCGTTCCGGCGCTGATCGCCTACATCGACGCGCACAAGGAACGGTTCGGGGTCGAGCCGATCTGCCGCGCGCTGGCCGAGGTCGGCGCGAAGATCGCCCCGAGCACCTACTACGCCTCCCGGACGCGGCCACCGTCGGTGCGGGCCGTGGGCGATGAGCGGCTCACGGGCGAGATCGTCCGGGTGCACGAGGCCAACCTCGGCGTCTACGGCGTGCGCAAGGTCTGGCGGGCGCTGAACCGGGAAGGCATCCCGGTCGCCCGCTGCCGAGTGGAGCGGCTGATGCGCCGGCTCGGTCTGGCCGGCGCGGTGCGCGGACGGGTGAAGCGCACCCCGGTGCCGGCCGAGGTCGCCGCCCGCCCCGGGGACCTGGTCGACCGCGACTTCACCGCGCCGGCGCCGAACCGGCTGTGGGTGGCCGACCTGACCTACGTGGCGACCTGGTCGGGTTTCGTCTACGTCGCCTTCGTGATGGACGTGTTCTCCCGCCGGATCGTCGGCTGGCGGGCGTCGACCAGCCTGCGCACGGATCTGGCCCTCGACGCCCTCGAGCAGGGCCTGTGGACCCGGGCCCGCGAGGTCCGCGACGTGACCGGCCTGGTGCACCACTCCGACCGCGGCGTGCAGTACCTCGCGATCCGCTACACCGAGCGCCTCGACGCTGCCGGCGCGGTTCGCTCGGTGGGCAGTAAGGGCGACTCCTACGACTGCCGCCGCCGAGTCGCTGATCGTGCTGTTCAAGACCGAGCTGATCCGGCCACGCGGGACCTTGGCGCACGGTCGAGCAGGTCGAGCAGGTCGAGCAGGTCGAGCAGGTCGAGATTGCCTGTCTGGAATAAGTGGACTGGTTCAGCCACCGCCGGCTGTTCCAGGCCTGCGGAGACGTCCCACCTGCGGAGCTGGAGGCCGCGCATTACCCTCACCACGCCGCGCTCGCTGCGGCAGGGCACTCAACCCAGTAGCACTCCGAACACGCCGGGGCGATTCACAGGGCACAGCCTTGCCGATCTTGCATCTTTCGTAGCAGACTGTGTCAGCCACAGAGGCGCTCTGGCGCCGTCAAGGACGGTTGATCGTGTGGCCGGCGCAGCTGGCCTCAGCACCACTGATCACGCGGACGAGGTGCGTACGTCTCCCTCCACCACGGGCGAGTCAACCACGGAGCATCGATGGACATCGTCGACAGAATCCGCCAAAGCCCGAAACTTGAGTCTTGGGATATCGGCGAGAAAATCGGTGAAGGTGGCATGGGCATTGTTTATAGTGCTCGCAACAAGGCCTCAGGGCAAACACGTGCCATCAAAGTGATGGAACTAGTATCGGGTGACAACGACGAACTCGCGCGCGCTCGCCTCCTTCGAGAGATAGAGATATGTTTGCTCCTCCGCCACCCGAACATAGTGCGCTGCGAGGAAGGTGGAAACGTTGGTGACATCTATTTCATCATTATGGAGAGGTGTGAGGGCGGCGACCTTGCGAACCTTGTTCGACAGTTCGGTCCACTTAAACAAGTTGTCGCAATACCGATAGCGATTGAGCTACTTGATTCGCTAGCTTATGCGCACTCCTATCGGCCGCCTGTCCAGGGGAACGAGGACGATCGCGTTGGAGTTATACATCGGGACATCAAGCCACAGAACATCCTACTAAGCAAGCGCGGGCAGCCGCGTCCGACAAAGCTTTCAGATTTCGGGCTAGCTAAGGCCGTGGCCTTTTCCGGAATGAGCGGGCTCACTGCTACTGGATGGGCGGCAGGAACCCCACACTTCATGCCCCGCCAGCAGATATTTTCTTACAAGTATCCTTCTCTATCTTTTGATGTCTGGTCAGCGGCGGCCACGCTGTACTTCGCATTGACCGGCTATGCTCCGCGCGATTTCCCTGAGGGCCGAGATCCGTGGACGATCGTCACGCGAACGGATGTTATCCCCATCCGGCACAGGATAGGAAACAAAGTTACATCAGCGGTCGCGCGAGTGATCGATGCAGCGCTAGACGATCGATCCGATAAGCTTCGATACGCAACGGCTGCAGACCTGCGATATGCTCTTCAGCAAGCTTCAGAACATGCGACTCCGCAGTGAGTCAAAAATCGGGTCTACCTCATTCTCAAGAGTACCGCCGGCGCCCCGGCCGTAAGCTAGCTGTGGGGCAGATCCTCCTGGAAGACTTTCGAATTAAGCGCCACCTCGGTAGTGGCGCTTTTGCGAATGTCTACTTGGCGGAAAGCTGGATGTCTAGTCTGTCCTACGCGGTAAAGCATGTCCAGTTCGACGGACAAAAGGAACGAAACCTATTCCTCTCGGAAGCGCGACAGTGGCTACAAGCTCCACTTCATCAAAATATCGTGAAGTGTTACTTCATTCGCTGGATTGACCGAGAGCTTTTTTTGTTTGGCGAGCATGTCGCCGATGGGTCCCTACGGGATCGAATTAGTTCCGGATCTCTATATCGCGACCCAAGACACGACAGCCTCGCGGAAATCTTGCGCATTGCACTCCAGGTTGCTTTCGGCCTAAGAGCGGCACATCGAAATGAACTGCTCCATCTGGATATCAAGCCAGCGAACATCTTGATGGCCGAAGACGGTACGGCCAAAGTCGCCGACTTCGGCCTCGCAGCACCAGGTCTGTATTCAGCTCAAGACCGGATGCTGATTGAGAGACGGCTGGATGCAGCGACCAGTACCGCACACGACTTAATACGCGACGACATGAAGCGCTCAGTCCTTGCAGCTAAGCTCATTAGCGTCCCCCCTATCCTTCACGGAGTGGCTCGCGGCGAGACGCTTCTATACGCGTCGCCTGAGCAAGCCGAGCGTCGACTTGTTAGTGTCGGATGCGACGTTTGGAGTTGGGCCGTAATGGTTATGGAGATGTTTTCAGGAGAACGTCGTATACCGTCGGGGACACTTGCAGCGGACGAATTGGATCGAATCCTAGATGGGAGATGGCGGCCACGAGTAGACATTCCTATGACGGTCGGCGAATTACTTCAGAGATGCTTTCTGGAAGATCCGTCATCGCGACCATCCTTGGATGAGGCTGTCAAGGTACTATCAGCTATTCTTCCTGGGATCGTTGACGAGAAGCCGCCCCCTAACAGTTTCTACCCATATCGCCGCGTATCTGCCCGCGGCGACGAATGGGCAGACCCTCGACCATGGCTAAGCTTTGCACACAAGGCCGCCGATTTAGATGCAGACGTGGCAGTCGGATTCTGGCCGCCAATAGCAGCACCTTCACGAGCCACGGCCATGGCCGACTTGGTGGCGTTCTCTGAGGTTCAGAGAATACTCGAATCACTTCTTCCTCGACGCCGATCGGAGATCGTTTGCCAATTAGCGGATGTTTACCTGATGATGGGGGTGATACAAGGCCGCCTCGGCAACCACCGCGGTGCAATCTCCTCCTGTCAACACGGCCTGAAACTAGTAGGTGAACCTCAGGACGACGAGGAACAGGTCCGACTGGTGAGTCTGCTCGCGAACGCGGCGACTGCGATGCGTCAAGTACACGACAACGATGCTGCTCATGAAAAGGCATCTCGCGCTCTGGCTGAGGCTCTCAAAATGGGCATTGTCGCGAGCACGCCTTGTTCGCCGTCGGTGGCGTTAAGGCACCCTCACTCCAGGGCTACGGAAGCGGCGCCATTCGCCGCGGCTCTCCGGCCCGTGTCCGAGATCGACGCCGCGTCGCTGTCCACCGACGAGTTCGCCGTATTCGACGGGGTCTTGCCCGGGCAAGACAATCTAGAATTTCTTCAGCCAGGTCGGGACTGCCACTCTGCTTTTGTGGATGCCGCATTGGCGCTAATCCCTTTGTTGGAACCGGACGAGAAGCGACTCGAGCTATCCCGTACCACCTACGAGCTTTGTGCAAGGTGTACATTAGATGTTGTTCGTCTCAGGGCCATGTCAGTTTATGCTTCGGAGCTGGATCGCGCAGGCAAATATGGCGAGGCGTCTGAGCTATGGAAGCTCTTCGAGGGCGCGCTTGGTGAGGTTCCAAATGGGAGACGTTCCGCCATTCAGGTCGTTCGGATGCGTGCTATTACGTCGCGGGTCAAAACTTCAAGAAGTATGGCGGCAGCGATCCAGTACGCCAAGTCGGCGTTAGCCATTCTTGACTCGCTGGTCTATGGCGACTGCATGGATGATCTGTTTGGAGACTATGGGGAATTATCTTACTGGCTCGCGCGCTACCAAGAGATGAGCGGCGACAATGCCGGAGCGACTGAGCACTACGCTCAGGCGTGTGAGGCACTAGAGCGAGCGGTTCGTTTTGGGGCAGCAGAGTGGTCTGGGGTTTTCTTGGAAGCAATCCTGCACCGTGTTGGACTTGCCGACCGGATCGGTCGGAATATTGAAGAGGTGTAGTGCGCCCATAGTGGTCACGCGCGTATTGGGGGCGATTCAAGGAGGGGCTGGAATGATTTACCGATCCACTAGGCTACGGATCCGCCTGCGGTGAATAGCGGTTTGGGAGTAGCTCGACACGGCGGATCTTAAGTATAGTTATCCTGTGCCCGCCTCGCCGTCTAGCATTACTCTAGACAGACGCGTCGATCTCTAAGCGAGGCGAGATGGACCC